>JBBQDT010000067.1:0-21639 GCA_038319955.1 Gemmatimonadales bacterium
CGGCGAATGAAGCCGTTCCCGCGCTGGTCGCGTGCCTCGGCGACGATGCTCGAGAAGCGTCCAAACTGACCGCTGGTCGAGCCCGTGGGGCCGACGTAGACGTTCACATAGATGCCAGTGAGCGGCAACCCGTCCGCACCCGTGAGCGTCAGGTGATTCAGGATGAGGGTGTCCACCTGACCCGCACTCCGCATCGTGAGAATCGTGGGGTCCGCGTTCACGCGGCTCTTGCCGATGGACAGCGCTGCCTCAGCGGCGAACTTGAGATCCCGCTCGCGATCGTACGACTTCGCGAGCAGGTTCGCGTTCGATGCCATGAAGATCGACGACATGGCCAGTGCGGCCATCGCGATGACGAAGATGAGCACGAAGACGAGCGCGACACCACGGCGTGGCCGTCCCGCTGCGGGGCGATGCTGTGTTGTTCGACTGAGGGTGAACATGGTGCCTCCTTAAGGGATCGTCACTACCACGGATGACACGACGGCCGAGAGGGCGGGCGTGCAGTCCTGGGCAGCGATGCCGTACACGTACGACTGGCCTTGAACCACTGCGTTGTCGACAAAGGAATAGCTGGCCGCGAGGCGGCCCGGAACGCTTGAAATGGGATCGCCGAACACGGTGGCAGAGGACGGCCGCCGGAAGATTGCGTACCGCTCGATGTCCTTCTCACCGGCGTTGTCGTCCGACGACTTGGTCCACGTGATGGTGGCCTTCGGCGTCTGCGTGATGAGGTTCGTGACGACGACAGGCGTACCGCCCGGATAGGGCGGTAGTCCGCATGAGGTGCGGTCGAGCAGGCCGGAGTTCATCACGCGAACCAGCGTCTCCACCGTGCGCAGCGCATCCACGTTCGTGCGTGGATCGCGAGCCGCCGTGAGGAAGTGCACACGAATCGCACGAATACTGTCGGTGCGTGCGAAGCGGCCGGTATCGTCAACGGCGCCGTGCACGATACCGTGATAGAGCGGAAGCTGGTTCTTCGGGATCGGTGTCAGCCGATTGAGCGAGTCCGACTTGTAGTACGTGAAGAAGGGCATCGTGTCGCGCGACGGCATCTTGACGATGCTCCGGGCGACAAGCGTGGGCACGAGCGCATTGACGCGGCGAAACAGCAGGTAGTCGTCAGTGCGCGTCGTCGTGGAGTCGGGGCGCAGATAGTAGCTGATCGTCTCTGCCCCGCTCTGGACGCCGGTCGCGGCCATGTACGTCGTATCCGGGTACAGCTTGGCCGGACTCGAGTTCGGCAACGCGAGTCGCTCGGACTTGAACATCGCCCGTGCGCTGTTGGTGTCGGCATCGCGAATCTGGTACACGGCGCGCACGTCGCCGGTGTCGATCGAGATCATGTTCGCGTTGAACGTCATGGCCTCCGAATCGGCCTGGACGAGCATCGGCTGAATGTCTGCAACGCCGGCGCCTGCCTCGCGCAGCTCGCGCTCGATCTGACCGGCCGAGAACTGCGCGTTCTGCATGGCGTCCATGCGCGCGGTCTCGCGCGTGACGAGGCCTGTCTGCTTGCGCATGAACTGCACTGCTGCGCCGGCGATGATGAGCAGGAGGAAAAGCGAGATCATCACTTCGGCGATCGTAAAGCCTCGACGATTGCGCATCAGAAGGCCGCCACGGCTGTGGTTTTCGTCACGATTTTCTTCATTGCGGGATGCGTGACGGTCACGGTGAACATCTTGTAATCCACGGAATCGGTGACTGCGCCACCGATGCGGACCATCTGGGTCCTCACCGTATAGGTAGAGAAGTCCGCCTTGACCGTGTCGGTGCGGACGAGCGTGTCGACTGCGGCATAGTTGGGCTGCTGCCGGACCGCGTCGAGTCGCGTCGCCGCGAGCTCGTTGGCCAGCACCACGAGGTGCGCCTGGCTGGAAGCCTGTGCGAACTTCGCACTGAATCCGCCGAGGACGAGCACGACGCCGACAAGCAGCATCATGGCGACGATGACTTCCACGAGGGTCATGCCCGCGCGGCGCAGTCCGCGCAGGAGCACGGCCGGGCGCCGGGCACGCCGGAATCGAGTCTTCATCATCGGACCACCAGCCATGAGGCGGTGGTTCCTGTACCGGACAAGCGCCACAGCTCGGTGCGTCCGGTGGCGCGCGTCACCGTGATGGCGCGATAATCGGTGCGTCCCTTGTATGAGCTTTGCACGTAGACCTCCCCATCGGAGCTGGTGGAGCCATCGCGATGGAAGGTGATGCTCGGCAGGCCGCTGACCGTCCGGATGTTGGCGCCAACGACGGAACTGGCCACCGTGCCGTTCAGCCCCTTGGGCGGAATGGCGAAGGTGTTGCCTTCGCCGGTGGGTCGCCAGAACTTCCACTCGTTCGTCTGGATGATGCCGTCGTTGCTGCTGTCCTCGGCGATGCGGAGGCCGAAGCTCGTGGTGTCGACGCTGACGATGACGTCGAACTGGCGCGTGAGGGAAGTGCGCTGTGCCGTCTGGAACACGGAGCGCACCTGCTGCGCCGCCGCGTCCGCCCGGAACTGCGACATGTTAAGCTTGGGGAGTGCCATACGCGCGACCACCGCCATCATCACGAGAACGATGATGATCTCGATCATCGAGAAGCCGAATCGCGATCTGACGAACCTGTGCGAATTCTCCATCTCTGACCTAGAACGGCGTGGGGCATACGGGGAAAGGACAGATGCACGGTACGTGTCCCAGCATTTGGGTATGTCACATTCCGAGATCTGATTGTCACTTTGTGCGTTCAGTCGTCTATCCTGTAACGAACGTTCGATCGTTGTCTGGCTGGTAGGAAGCAAGTCTTCCTGTCCCTTCCGAAAGGTCCATGGCCGTCATCGCGACGCTGCTGTCACAACCGATACAGGTCCAGCGACTTCGTAGCGCTCTGCGCGATCGCCATGAGCTACACGAGTGCAGCGACTGGGCGTCACTTGTCCGCATCTGCGACCGCGAGCCAGTGCGGGTCGCCGTCGTGGACCTGTACTGGGAGCAGACACCAAACTTCGAAGGCGTGCGGCAGCTCAAGCAGCGCCTTCCCCGCCTTACCCTCGTGGCCTACATCAACATGGCCGCCGAGCGCGCCCACGACCTCTTCGACGCCGGACGTGCCGGAATCGACGGCCTGGTGCTCGCCGGACAGGACGACGCACCGCGCCCATTGTTGGCGCTCATCGAGCGCGCCGAGTCGCGCAGCCTGGCTGGACTGGTGCGTCGCTCGCTCGACGGCATCGATCCCATGGCCCTCGACGCCGTGTTGCTGACCGTCACGCGCGCCCACGAGCGACTGTCGCCCCAAGCGCTCGCGCGCCTGCTCGCCCAACCCCGCCGCGCGGTGACCCTCCGACTGAACGCCGAGGGATTCCCGCCGCCGCAGCGACTCATCACGTGGGGCCGCCTCATCGTCGCGGCCCACATGCTCGAAGACCGCCATCGCCGCGCCGACCGCGTCGCGAACACGCTCGATTTTCCTTCGGGAAGCGCCTTCCGCAATACCTGCCAGCGCTACCTCCACGCGACTCCCGGGCAGATCCGCGCCCGGGGCGGCGCGTCGTACGTCGTTCGCGCGCTCCTCCGCCAGGTACATTCGCGCGTGTCCACCGCGCACGAGCCGCACTCCCGGTCACCCGCTCGCACACCCGCGCTCGCCATCTAGATTGCTCTCCACGCTCCACGTGATGCCGCCAACGACGTCGCCGCGGCGCACGCCACCTTTCGCACAACCCAAGGAGATATCGCGCTGATGACTCGAAAACTTGGTCCCTCCATGCTGGCGATGGCAGTCGCCTGCACCTTGGCGGCTGCGTGCGGGAATGAAGCGGCGACGGCGACTGGATTCACATCGCCTCTGACGGCGACATCCAGCCGCAGTGGCTCTAGCATAGCGCGCGGGAGCGAGCGCTCCAGCGCCACCTGCAGCACACGGATCACAGCGTCGAACTCCGGCGTCTTCGGGCCGGCCGGGGGCACGCTGACCTTCGGCACGTCACGCCTGATCATTCCGCCGGGGGCGCTCAGCGACACGGTGACCATCTCGGCGACGATTCCCGACGGCGACGCGGCCCGTGTCGAGCTTCAGCCACACGGCCTCGAGTTCGCCAAGGCCGCTGGCCTGCAGATAGACACCATGGGCTGCGCCGTGGACGACGGAGTGGCGCCCAACGTGGTCTACCTGAGCGAGTCGGGCGAGGTCATGGAAACCATCGAAGCCGTCTACGATCCGCGCTGGCACACCATCGCGGCATCGATCTGGCACTTCTCCGGCTATGCGATTGCATTTTGACCGTCGCGCAATGAGGGAATCCAAGGAGTCATGATCGGGCCCGAGCAACTCGCTGCAGGACAGCGCGCCGAGAACGCCGGGGATTTCGTCGCCGCGGTGGCGGCGTATCGGGCCGTTGTCGACGTCCCGGACGAGCACCTTGCGGCCCAGGCGCATTTCTGCCTCGGACGCGTTTCGTGGCGACAAGGCCGTTTCGATGCGGCCTTGTCGGCGTTCGAAAACGCGCGCGCCCTGGCCGAGCGTATCGGCAACCAGGAGCTTGCGGCGCGCGTGGACAACGGCGTCGGCGCCGTGCACTACGCCCGTGGCGACTACGCGGCTGCGCGCCGCGCGTACGGCGTGGCACAGGCGCATACGGGCGATTGCGTCATGCGCGGGAAAATCCTCCTCAACCTCGGCGTCATCGAGAACATCGAGGGGAACTTCGACGCGGCACTGGATCACTACAGCCGGGCCTTCTCCCTGTTCGAGGAGGCGGGCGACAGGGCGAGTGCGATGCTCGCGTTGCACAATCGCGGCATGGTGCAGGCCGACATGCACCTGTGGGACGACGCCGAGAAGTCGTTTCTCGCCGCCCTCGGCATCGCGACAGACACTGGCAACCGGGAGATGGTCGCCAAGACGCTGGTCAACCGGTCCGAAGTGCTGGTGGAGCGTGGCGCCCTGGTAGACGCCGTGGCGCAATGCGACCGCGCCCTGGAGATCTACGCCGACATCGGCGACGAGGTGGGACGCGCGGAGGCGCTGCGCTGGCGCGCGCACGCCCTTGGGCGGGCGGGAGAGCATGTCGAGGCCGAGCGCAACGCGAGCGAGGCGATGCACATCGCGATGCGGTCCGGCACGCGTCTCCTCGAAGCCGAGGCCGCGCGAACGGTCGGCATACTCCGCGGCCTTCTCGGCGATCGGGCCGGCGGCATCAAGCAGCTGCGGCGAGCGTTGGCCCTCTTCACCGAACTCGGTGCCAAGCGCGAGGCGAAAGAGATTGGTGCGCTGCTCCAGCGCCCCACGCCAGCACGCTCCCTCGAGCGCGTGATGCCTGACCAGGATGACTCGTAGGTGTGAATGTTTGTCTTGCCGCACTGAATCTTCGCCCCTACCTTGACGGCGCACGTCCTCCTCGAACGGTGCACGAATGCTTCTGGTCGGTCTGACGGGGAACATCGGCAGCGGCAAATCCACCGTGGCCCAATTGCTCAGCGAGCGCGGCGCGACGATCATCGACGCCGATGTTCTCGCCCGCCGCGCGGTGGAGGTGGGTACGCCGGCCTACAAGGCGATCGTCGAGCGGTGGGGCACGTCCATCCTCGCGTCCGACGGCGCTATCGACCGTGCGGCGCTACGGCGCATCGTCTTCAGCGACCCGGTGCAACTCGAGCAACTCAATGCGTACGTACATCCCGAGGTCGAGCGCATGCGCGAGATGCTCGTGGAGCAGGCACGCGCGCGGGGGGACCGTCTTGTCGTGTGTGACGTGCCCCTGCTTTTCGAGCGGCGCCTCACGGACAGCTTCGACCGGATCGTCCTGGTGGATGCCCCGCGTCCGGTGCGGCTCGAGCGGCTCGTGCGCGAGCGCGGCCTGCGGGAGACGGAGGCGATGGACATGATCGTCGCCCAGATGCCCGCCGAGCTGAAGCGCGCCCGTGCGGACCACATCGTCGTCAACGAAGGCACGCTCACCCAGCTCGATCAACGGGTGACCGACGTGTGGTCCGCGCTGCTCAAGGAAGCGTCCGTCCCGCGCGAAGGCAATGGGGCAGCGTTCCAGACTTCCCTCAGCTAGCTTGTCCTGCTAAGACTGGCCGCATCAACCAAACACTGACCCGCTGGAGTCCGTCGTGTCCGATATCCCGAAGGATCTGTTGTACACGGAAGACCACGAGTACGTGAAGCCAGCCGGCGAACCGGACGTGGTGCACATCGGCATCACGGACTTTGCCCAGGGGGAACTCGGGGACGTCGTCTTCATCGAGCTGCCCAAGGTCGGCACGACGTTCAAGAAGCACGACGTCTTCGGCACAATCGAGGCGGTCAAGGCGGTGTCCGAGCTGTTCGCGCCCGTCAGCGGCGAGGTGCTCGAGGTGAACGGACGACTCGACGGCGAGCCCGCGCTCGTGAACAACAGCCCATATGGCGATGGATGGATGGTGAAGGTCCGCATGACCGACCCCTCCGAGAAGTCCGCGCTGCTCGACGCCGCGACGTATTCCACGAAAGTCGGCTGACACCCCAGTAGGCCTAGTACGTGGTGAAGTTGTCCATCCACGCGTTCGGGATGGCCTTGAAGTAGCCGAAGCGACTGGCGGCCTTCATCACTTCGCAGGAATCGTATTCGATGTCCTTCGTGCCGTTGCCGACGTCCGACTGGCCGGGATAGCTCCCCGACGGACCGAGCAGCGTGCTCAACTCCGTCGGCGTGAGCTTCATGTTGAGCCCGGATACCACCGCGCCGAAGATGTCCGTGGTTCCGTTCGAGGTGAACGTGCCACCCGTCATGATGATGCCGTCCCATTGCGTGTTGCCGCTCATGACCCCGTTGCCGTCGATGATCAGCAGCCCCCGCCCTCCGGGCACCGTCCACGTACCATTTCCCGTGACGTGGATGACCGGATAGCTCAGTGGGTTCGCCCACATCGTCACGAGCGCGGCCGGCGCATTCGAGGTGTAGGGAAAGGTGAAATCGGCACTCACCTGTCCGCCGTTGACGATGGCGTTCCAGTCGATCTTCACCGCGGCGTTGGTCGCTGCCTGCGTGCCCATCGTCTGGATGGGCGGACTGCCGAGCATCGGCACCGTGGAACCCGTAGCGCCAGGCACATCCGGAACGGAGATGCCGGCGACAACCGGCGCACCACCGCCGGCGGCCGCCGAACAGTGATCCGTGCCCCACAGCCGCCCGGAGCTGCCGTTCTTGTTCAAGCCGGTAAGGCTCGTCCAACCCGACAGCACCTGAATGTTCTGCGCATTCCAGTGGACGTACTGGGCGACGATGCGTTCGCCGTACACCGAGCGCGTAGCACCGTTGAAGGGCGCCACGGTGTCCACGCCCTGTGATCTGATCAGATACATCGCTGGCTGCGTGATGCCGATGGCGCGACGCACTCGCTCGGCCACGACGTTGGCGTAGCCACCGGCGAGACTCACCGTCACAGACTCGATGTCCGCATACGGAGGCGAGGCGCAGTTCGGTACGTATCCGGTGCGCGGCGTGCAGTGGTACTGCCGTCGCGCGATGAACTCCTGGAGCCCGGACTCAGCGAGGGCAAACGCGCGGCTCTCGCTGCGCTGTGCCGAATTGGTGGCGATCTCCGAGGCCACGGAGGAAAACGCGGCAGCGAGTGTCGCGGTGAGGGCCGCAATCACCAGGATTGCGAGCGGAAGCGCGAAGCCGCGTCGCTCCTTCAGGCGGGTGGCGAAGCGGTGCAGCAGGCGACGTGAGGGCGTCATTGGTCTCTCCGGGTCTTGAAGAAGACGGCAGTCGTCATCTTGGTGAGCTTCTGCACGTTGTCACCTGACGCAGGGCGGATGCTGCGTCCGTTGAGCACGAGATCGAAGCCTCGAATGGTGCTGATCTGCGACGGCACCGCAGTCTGCGAAGTGTCCTGGTTGTAGACGTAGAACTTGAAGCGCGCCGACGTGTCGAAAGGCGAGATGATCTCGTCGCGCGCGCCGCCGGTGACCGTGCGAAAGAGTCCGAGCCCTCGGCCGGGATAGGCCGCGGAGCTGTCGAACGCGTAGAGGATTTCCTGGTACACGAACATCGGCGTGCCGACGAGCGCTCCGACCATCCGCTTCACGCGAACGATCCGGCTCGAGCGGCCCTTGTACGTCATGGACAGGATGCCGGCGTTGGAGCCGGTGGTATCGGTGCAGATCGTCGGTGTGGGCTCCGGGACGATCGCGTCGCCGGCCACCACGGGGTACCACAGGAAGGCACCAGAGGTCGTGTCACGATATGCGGTGCCCCCGTAGGTCCCGAGCGCCATGAGCGCCGAGTCGGTGGGCACGAGGCTGACGGTGGTGTAGGATCCCCCCACGGCGCACACGAGCCCGAAGGCCATGGGAATGCGGACGCGGATGGAGTCGCGCTTCGCGAAGGTGAGACCGCCGCTGTCCTGGACCATGCGGAGGTCGGTCATCAGGATATTGTAGGCGTCGCGCGACACGCTGCGCGCACCGCGGAGCGCCGCCTGCGCGGAGGTGAAGTTCGCCTGGGTGACCATGAGTCGCGTCATCGCCGCGGCGACGATGCCGAGGATCACGATGGCGATGAGGAGCTCGACCATGGTGTACGCCTTGCGAGCTCCGCGCACGGCGCGCGTCATGGCGTGAACAGCGGCGTGCCGCGATGCGGGTTGCGACGGTGGAGCACCACGGAATCCTTCATGATGGTGTCCTTGGGGTTGATCGTGAGTGGAACGATGGTGACGCGCACTTCCGCGACGAGCGTGTCGCCGACGGCGTTCGTCGGATAGTTCGTGACGGTGTCGCGGCGGAGGAACTGGATGTTGTAGCCCTTGATGGTGTCCATCAGCGACGGGTTGTTGTTGATGCGCCAGCGCAAGGTGTCGTAGGGAAGGCTCGCGTAGCGGTTGAGCTGCTGCACCACGATGTAGTTGCGCTTAGCGATGATGTCGGCGCGGCGCGCGCGTTCCGAAGTACGGGTGGCGAGCACGCTGAGCGCGCCGATAACGAAGACGAGCAGCATCATCGCCACGACCACCTCGATGAGCGAGAAGCCGCGGCGTGGTGACCGTGCCTGCGCGGTGGCCCTCATTTCTGGTTACTGATGGAGACGAGCCCGGTGCGCGAAATCGCGATGGTGCGTGGCGTCGCGTTGCCGTTCGTGATCGTGACGGAGAGGGCGCTCTGGGCGAGTCCAGGCGGATAGATCTCGAAGGTGGTATCGCTGACGACGATGCCGCTGGCCTTGAGCTTGTACTCCGTGTCCATCCCGAGCGAGCGGATGCGAAACTTGTTGACGCCGCCGCGGTCGGTGAGGACGAAGCGCACGCGTGACGCATCATAGATGATCCGGACCGGCTTGCGGTCGCGTCCCACCAGCGCGAACGCGGACTGGAAGTCGTCCGACAGGGCGGCGATGGCCCGGTCGACGCGGATGCGGTTCTGCGCGCTCGCCATGCCGGTGACGCCGATGGCGAGCGTCAGGCCGGCGACGACGATCACCATCATGAGTTCGATCAGCGTGAAGCCAGATGCGGCCGCGGCTGGACCAGACCATTTCTTCCCTGCACGGGGCGCACGGATCTGGATTGGTCCTTGGTATGGGTACATAGGCCTTTGAATGACAATTGTTTTTGAGCGGTCAGCGCGCTGAGGTCGCCATGAGGAGGACGAACTACCCACTCGGCAGCAACACGCACGAAGTGATATCTGATGCTGTATTTGTGACGGTATGCCGGTCCAGACCGCCTGTCCGTGCTCCACGTCACGGCGGAACTCACAGAACGCAGAACGGCGCCCGCCGGACCGCATGGTCACGTTGGGCGCCGCTCCAATTGTTCGCTTTTGCTACCGGGCGCGACTCCTACCCCAGTTCGTCCATGACGTCAGCCGCTCGTGACGTCCTCCGCATACGCGTCCGTCGGCAGGCACGAGCACACGAGATGCCGGTCGCCGTAGGCGCTCTCCACGCGGCCGACCGTCGGCCAGAACTTTCGCTCCCTGGTCCACGACGCCGGGAACGCCGCCGACTCGCGACTGTACGCGTGGTCCCATGCATCGCTCACGACGGCGATCATCGTATGCGGTGCGTGCTTGAGCGCGTTGTCATCCCGGTCGCTCGTGCCGATCTCGATGGCACGCACCTCCTCGCGGATGGCGATCAGCGCGTCGCAAAAGCGGTCGAGCTCCGCCTTCGGCTCGCTCTCCGTGGGCTCGATCATCAGCGTGCCCGCCACCGGGAAGCTCACCGTGGGCGCGTGGAAGCCATAGTCCATCAGCCGCTTGGTGATATCCTCGACCTCGATGCCCGCGCTTCCCTTCAATGACCGCGGGTCCACGATGCACTCGTGCGCCACCCGTCCGTTCGCGCCCTTGTACAGCACCGGGTAGTGCGGCTCGAGCCGGGCGGCGATGTAGTTCGCGCTCAGGATGGCGACCTTCGTAGCGTAGGTGAGCCCTTCGCCGCCCATCATGTCGATGTACATCATCGAGATGGGCAGGATGCTCGCGCTGCCCCAGGGCGCGGCGCTCACCGCGCCCGTCGCCTGGGCGCCGCCGGTCTTGACCACCGGGTTGCCGGGCAGGAACGGCGCGAGCTGCTTCGCGACGCCGATCGGCCCCATCCCCGGTCCGCCGCCGCCGTGCGGAATGCAGAACGTCTTGTGCAGGTTGAGATGGCACACGTCGGCACCGATGTCACCCGGACGACACAGACCGACCATCGCGTTCATGTTCGCACCGTCCATGTAGACCTGTCCGCCGTGCTGGTGCACGATCTCACAGATCTCCTTGATGGACTCCTCGAACACGCCGTGCGTGCTCGGATACGTGACCATGAGCGCGGCGAGATCATCCTTGTGCGCCTCGGCTTTCGCGCGAAGATCCGCGACATCGATGTTGCCGCGCGCATCGGTCTTCGTGACGACGACCTTCATACCCGCCATCACGGCGCTGGCCGGATTGGTGCCGTGCGCACTTTGGGGAATCAGGCAGACTTTCCGGTGGACGTCACCCCGCGAGGCATGATAGGCGGCGATCGTGAGGAGGCCCGCGTACTCCCCCTGCGACCCCGCGTTCGGCTGGAGCGACACCGCGTGGAAGCCGGTGATCTCCGCGAGCGCTGCCTCGAGATTGCGGAACAGCTCCTGGTAGCCCTGCGTCTGATCCAGCGGCGCGAACGGATGGATGCGGCCGAACTCGGCCCACGTCACCGGGAACATCTCGGCGGTGGCGTTCAGCTTCATGGTGCAGCTGCCCAGTGGAATCATCGAGTGCGTGAGGGACAGGTCCTTCGCCTCGAGGCCGCGCATGTAGCGCAGCATCTCCGTCTCGGAGTGGTGCGTGTTGAACACGGGATGCGTGAGAAATGCACTCGTGCGCGCGAACCGCTCGTCGAAGCGGTCGTCGATGTCCTCGGCGAGGCCACTGGTCTCCGGCGCTGGCGCACCCGCGGCAAAGATGGTGAGCAGTGCCTGGACGTCGTCATCCGTGACCGTTTCATCCAGTGCGACGATGAGACGGTCGTCTCCCGCGTTGCGCAGGTTGATCTGCTGTTTCGCCGCCGCCGCAATGACGTCGTCCGCCGACTTGCCCGAGAGCTCGATGCAGATGGTGTCGAAGTAGTCGTTGCTCATCAGCGTGTGGCCGAGCTGCTCCACGCCGGCCGCGAGGATAGCCGCGCGCCGATGGATGCGGCGCGCGATGTTCGTGAGCCCCTCGGCGCCATGCCACACCGCATACATGCTCGCCATGACGGCGAGCAGCACCTGCGCGGTACAGACGTTGGACGTGGCCTTCTCACGACGGATGTGCTGCTCGCGCGTCTGCAGCGCCATGCGCAGTGCGGGACGCCCGCTCGCATCGCGACTGACGCCAATGATGCGGCCTGGCAGCATGCGCTTGAACTCATCCTTCGTGGCGAAGAACGCCGCATGCGGGCCACCGTAGCCGAGCGGCACGCCGAACCGCTGTGAGTTGCCGACGCAGACGTCGGCACCCCATTCGCCCGGCGGCGTCAGCAGCACGAGACTCATCAGGTCCGCCGCCGCGACGACGAGTGCGTTCGCGGCGTGGGCACGGTTGGTCGCCTCGCGATAGTCGACGACGGCGCCATCGGTGGTCGGGTACTGCACGAGCACGCCGAACAGGTCGTCGCCGAAGGTGTCGGTCTCCGCGTTGCCGATGCGGGTGCCGATGCCGCGTGCGTGTGCCCGGGTCTCCACGACCTCGATCGTCTGCGGATGGCACCGTGCATCGATGAAGAAGACGTTCTTCGCGTCACTCCCCTTCGACTGATAGGCCATGAACATCGCTTCGGCAGCGGCGGTGCCCTCGTCCAGCAGCGACGCGTTCGCGATTTCCAGTCCGGTCAGGTCCATGACCATCGTCTGGAAGTTGAGCAGCGCTTCAAGGCGCCCCTGCGCGAGCTCGGCCTGGTAGGGCGTGTAGGCGGTGTACCAGCCCGGATTCTCGAGGATGTTGCGCTGAATCACCGGCGGGGTGAGGGTGTCGTGATACCCGTAGCCGAGATAGGAGCGGAAGATCCGGTTCTTGGTGGCGATGGCGCGCATGGCGGCTAGCGCTTCATGCTCGCTACGACCGGCATGAATGGCGAGCGGGCGCCGGAAGCGAATCGCCTCCGGGACCGTCGCGTCGATGAGGGCGTCCAGCGAGGGATAACCGATCTGGCCGAGCATCTCGTGCACCTCGGCCTCGCTGGGTCCCACGTGGCGAGGAACGAAGGAGTCGGCGCTCGTCAGGGGCGCGGAGCGGATGGTCGTGGTCATGCGAGCCTCAGGCGCGACGGCGCGCCGGTCTATGCAACAGGGATGTGCGTGGCGTCGAACGCCGACTCACAAAGTTATGTTCCGGGTCGACCACGGATACGAACATCCCGAATTATAGCGATCTGACTGTTGCGCTGGCGTCTGCTTCATTCGCCGCCCCTCGATGGGCCGCTCAACATGGCGCTCGACCACGCGCTGATGGCGCGAGCGCGCCGCACAGGAGAGTCCGTGCTCCGCGTGTATGGCTGGGCGTCACCAGTATTGTCGCTCGGCCGGAACCAGCGGGCGCTGGGCGTCTACGATGACGCAGAACTGTCGATGCGCGGGGTGAGCGTGGTGCGGCGTCCGACCGGTGGCCGTGCGCTGCTGCACCATCGGGAGGTGACGTACAGCGTCACCGCACCGGTATCGGCGACCGATTCGCTCGCAGCGGCGTATGCTCGCATCAATGCACTCCTGCTCGACGCGCTGGTGTCGCTCGGCGTTCCAGCCGCGGTGGCGGCGCCCGCCGTGCGTTCAAGGCGGCCCACGGCGACGCCCTGCTTCGCCGAGCCCGCCAAGGGTGAGATCGTGGTGGACGGCCGCAAGCTCGCGGGGAGCGCCCAGTGGCGGCACGACGGAGCGTTGCTCCAGCACGGATCCATCATCGTGGACGACGATCAGGTCACCATCCCGCTGCTCATGCGCGAACCTGCCGATCCCTCGCCACCGCCTGCTACCTTGCGACAGATCCTTCGCCGCGCTCCACGAGTGCCCGAGATCGCCGATGCGCTTTTCAGTTCGGTGCGCCGCCTGGAAGATGTGTCGGCCGCGGATCTGACGTCCGCCGAAATCGATTCGCTCGACACCAGTTCGCACCTGACGCTGTATCGTGATCCTGCATGGACGTGGCGTCGGTGACGTCACTGTCGTGCGAGCGTCATTCTTGACCGCGCTCCATCGGTTGGTCAACAGTGGCGCGTCCCCACTTCATTTGTCGACACACATGCCCATGTTCTCCCGGACTTCGCGTGGTTGCGCCCGTCTGTTGGCTCCCGTCGTCATCGCGGTGCTTGCGGTGGCCGGATGCAAAGGCACCGAGCAGGCGACGACGGCCGGCCCGAACGACGTCGGCGGCACTGTCATCATCGCGACCGCGGCCGACGCGGGGTCATTGCTGCCGCCCCTCGTGCAGAACATCACCGATCGCGAAGTCACCGACCTGTTGTACGATCGACTCGCGGACATGCCCGACAATCTCAACGTGGTTGGCGACGCCGGATACAAGCCGCAACTCGCGGAACGGTGGGAGTGGGCGCCAGACTCGCTGTCGATTGCCTTTCACCTCAACCCGCGCGCCAAGTGGCATGACGGCGTTCCCGTTCGCGCCAGCGACGTGCGCTACAGCGTCAACCTGATCAAGGATCCGGCGCTCGGCTCCATCGCGCTTCCGCTCATCACCAACATCGATTCGGTGGCCGTGCGCGACTCGCTCACCGCCGTTGCATACTTCAAGCGCCACACACCGGAGATGTTCTACGACCTCGTGTATCAGGTCGTCATCGTGCCGGAGCACATCCTCGGCAATACGCCGGCGGGCAAGCTCAAGGACGCCGAAGTCGGTCGACGCGGCATCGGCTCCGGACGTTTCCGGCTCGGTAAGTGGGAGGCCGGTTCCCGCATCGAGTTGCTTGCCGACACCGCGAACTATCGCGGGCGCGCAAAGCTCGATCGTGTCGTGTTCTCCATCTCGCCGGACTTCAACGCCGCGGCCACTCGCTTCTTCTCCGGCGACGCCGACGTCTTCGAGAACCTGCGCCCCGAGCACAACGCCAAGCTCGCCACTGATACCGCGAGACGCGCGCAACCGTATCCCACGCTGGGCTACGCGTTCATGGCATTCAATCTCCGCGATCCCAAAAACCTGTCGCAGCCCAACCCGATCTTCGGCGAGCGTGCCGTTCGTCGCGCATTGACGATGGCGGTGGACCGCAAGGCCATGCTGAAGAACGTGTTCGACACGGTGGGCAAGGCGCTGTACGGTCCCTTCCCCGCGGCCATCGCCGTCGCCGATACGATGCTGCCCCAGATTCCGTACGACACGACGAAGGCCAAGGCGCTCCTTGACTCGGCCGGTTGGCTGGCCGGACCGGATGGCATCCGCGTGAAGAACGGTCGTCGTCTCGAGTTCGCCCTCTCGACTCCGAGCTCGAGCGCTGCACGCAAGCAGTACGCGGTGCTCTTGCAGGACGCTTTCCGGAAGGTCGGTGCGGCGATGAAGGTCGACGAGTCCGATTTTGCCAGCATGCGGGCAAAGGAGACGAGCCGGACCTTCGACACGGAAATGGCGCTGTTCAACGCCGACCCGAGCGTGTCCGGCGTGCGACAGAACTGGAGCAGCTCGGCGATAGGCAACAACGGCGCGAACTACGGAGCTTATTCCAACCCGGCCGTCGACGCGCTGCTCGACAGCGCGGTGACGACCTTCGATCCCGCTCGGACCAAGGCGTATGCGCGCCGTGCGTTCGAGACGATGATCGAGGACGCGCCGGCCATCTGGCTGTACGAGCTGTCCGCGCGCGCCGGCATCCACAAGCGCATTCGCACCACGCCCATGCGCGCCGACGGCTACTGGAGCGGTATGGCCGACTGGTGGATTCCGGCCAGTCTGCGCAACGCGCGCGACAAGATCGGACTTCGGCCGGCGCAGTAGGCCGTGCGGCGGTACCTCGCTGCGCGGCTGCTGCAGGCCTTCGGCGTCATTGTCTTCGTCACGACACTCACGTTTGTCGTCGTCCATCTCGCGCCGGGCGACCCGATCAGCGTGATGCTCCAGAATGGGAACGTCACCGAAGGGGTGCGCAACCAATGGCGCGCCGCCTACGGCCTCGACAAGCCGATCGCCGAGCAATACGTGCGCTGGCTGTCGAACGTCGCGCGCGGGGAACTCGGCTTTTCCATCACGCATCGCCGGCCCGTGAGCGAGGTCCTGGCGATGGCCATGCCGCGGACCCTCGTGCTCACCGGACTGGCCCTGCTGTTGAGCTTCACCATCGGCATCGGCGTCGGACTCCTCCAGGCCGAGCGGCCGCGTGGTGCTCGCGATCGATGGCTCGGCCGCGTGTTGCTGGTGCTCTATTCGGTGCCCGACTTCTGGCTCGCGCTGCTGGCGCTGCTGTTGTTCGCGTATCGCCTGCCGCTGTTTCCGCCAGGCGGCGTCACCGACGACGTGACGTACAGCTATCTCTCGCCTGGCGGGCAGCTGCTCGACCGCATCAAGCATCTCGTGCTGCCCGTCGTCACGCTCGCGCTGTTGTCGTCGGCAGGTATTGCGCGCTTCCAGCGGGCTGCGCTCCTCGGCGTGTTGCCCAGCGACTGGATGCGCACCGCCGTCGCGAAGGGACTGAGCTGGCGAACCGCCGTGCGCCGACATGCGTTTCGCAACGCACTCCTCCCGACGGTCACGCTGTTCGGGCTGTCGCTGCCGGTGTTCGCCTCCGGGGCGATCTTCATCGAGAAGGTGTTCACCTTTCAGGGCATGGGCTACGTGACGGTCACGGCCATCGCGGCGCGCGACTACCAGCTCGTCACCGCCGGTGTGCTCGTGATGAGCATCTTCGTCGTCGTGGGCGCGCTGATTGCCGACATCGCGGTGGCCGCCGCAGACCCACGCATCAGGCTCGGCTGAGGTGGCCGTTACGCCGCGCCCGGTTCGCGATCCGAGGTCGAGCGTGCAACTGCGGCTCCGCCGCGACTCACGCTTCTGGATCGGGCTCGCCGTCCTCGGCATCATCGTGCTGATCGCCACACTGGCGCGCTTTCTCGCGCCGTATGATCCGAACGCCCAGCTCGACATCACCACGTTGCACAACCTGCCGCCATCATTCGCGCATCCACTCGGCACCGACACCTTCAGCCGCGATGTGTTGTCGCGACTCATCTATGGCACGCGGGTATCGCTCACCATCTCGCTCGCGGCCGTGACCATCGCGATGACGTTCGGCACCCTGGTGGGTGCGGTTGCGGGCTACCTCGGCGGCGCGATTGATGCCCTCCTCATGCGCATCGTCGACGCCGCGTCATCCATTCCGACCCTGTTGCTCCTCATCGTCGTGATCGCACTCTGGGGCGAGATTGGCGTCGTCTTCCTGACGCTGCTCATCGCCGGCGTCGCGTGGTTCACCGTCAGCCGCCTCGTGCGCGCGGAGACGCTCGCTGTGCGCGACGCCGACTTCGTCGTCGCAGCGCGCGCGCTGGGAATGCCGTCATGGCGGATCCTCGCGCGGCACGTGCTCCCCAACGTCGTCGGACCGGCGATCGTCGCGGCCACGCTCGCGATCGGCAATGTCATCCTGCTCGAGGCAGGGCTATCGTATCTCGGCATCGGCGTTCGTCCGCCCACGGCAAGCTGGGGCACCATCATCCAGGAGGGCTCGGAGCGCGTGTCCGACCTCTGGTGGCTCACGCTCTTTCCCGGTCTCGCCATTCTCGTCACGGTCTTTGCCTGCAATGCACTCGGCGACGCCTTGCGGGATGCGCTCGACCCACGGCAGCTTCTAGCCTCGCTCGGCGACGAGACCGCACAACAGGCGCAATGACCGCTCCACTGCTCGAGCTCGAAAACCTCCACACGTTTTTCTACACCGACACCGGCGTCGCTCGCTCGGTGGACGGCGTGTCCTTTCACGTCGGCGCGGGTGAGACGGTGGGGGTCGTCGGCGAGTCCGGCTGCGGCAAGAGCGTCACGGCGCTGTCGATCCTTCGCTTGATCCGCGCGCCAGGCAGGATCGAGGCAGGCAGCGCGATCCGGTTCGAAGGGACAGATCTGCTCTCGCTCGGCGAGCGCGACATGCAGCGCATTCGCGGCAATCGCATCGCCATGGTGTTCCAGGAGCCGATGACCGCGCTGAACCCCGTATTCACCATCGGCGACCAGATCGCCGAGGTGGCGCGGATCCACGCGAACATGTCGAAGAAGGATGCCGCCGCGAAGGCTGTCGAGATGCTGCGGCTCGTCGGCATTCCCGCTCCCGAGCAGCGCGCCTCCGAGTATCCGCATCAGCTCTCGGGCGGCATGCGGCAGCGCGTGGTGATCGCGATGGCGCTCGTGATGAATCCGGCACTCGTCATCGCCGACGAGCCCACCACCGCGCTCGACGTTACCATCCAGGCACAGATCCTCGAGTTGCTCGCGGATCTGACTAGACGGCTCGGCACGTCGATCCTCCTCATCACGCACGACCTCGGCGTCGTGGCCGAGAATTGCTCGCGTGTGGTCGTGATGTATGCGGGGGAAGTCGTGGAGGAGGCCACTACGATCGACCTGTTCGCGCGTGCGCATCATCCGTACACGGAAGGCTTGCTCGGGGCGATGCCGCGCGTCGGTGGCAACGCGGAACGCCTCGCGACGATTCCAGGCACCGTGCCCCCGCCGACCAACTGGCCGGACGGCTGTCGCTTTCGTGACCGCTGCATGTATGCGTGGGAGCGCTGTGCCACGGAGCATCCGCCGCTCTACCAGATCGGCGAGGGGCACACGTCTCGGTGCCATCTGGCCGTCGAACCCGAGCGTCGAGCACACCCGCATGCGCCGACTGCGGCGGCGATCGGAGCGTCGGCAGCATGACACTCCTCTCCGTCCGCGATCTCACGAAGTATTTCCCGATCAAGCGCGGCGTGTTCGGGCAGGTCAGCGGACAGGTGCGCGCGGTGGACGGTGTGTCCTTCGACGTGGCGGCCGGCGAGACGCTCGCGCTCGTCGGGGAATCGGGCTGCGGGAAGTCGACGACCGGACGCGCGGTGCTTCGGCTCATCGAGCCCACGAGCGGCAGCGTGACCTTCGACGGAAACGATGTGCTGGCACTCGGTTCCAGCGATCTTCGTCGCCTGCGTCGGAAGATGCAGATCGTCTTCCAGGATCCCTTCTCGTCGCTGAATCCGCGCATGTCGATCGGCGCGATCGTGCGCGAAGGCCTGACGATCCACAAGCTCGCGGAAGGCTCGGCAGCCGATGCGCGCGTGAAGCAACTACTCGAGGAGGTCGGATTGCGCCCCGAGTACGCCAGCCGCTATCCGCATGAATTTTCCGGCGGGCAGCGGCAACGTGTCGGCATTGCGCGCGCGCTCTCGGTGGAGCCCAGCTTCATCGTCTGCGACGAGCCGGTGAGTGCGCTCGACGTCAGCGTGCAGGCGCAGGTGGTGAACCTGCTCCAGGATCTCCAGCGCGACCGCGGGCTGGCCTATCTCTTCATCGCGCACGACCTCTCGGTGGTCGAGCACATCGCCGATCGCGTCGCCGTGATGTACCTGGGGCACATCGTCGAGATGGCCGATGTCGACGCGCTGTACACCACGCCGATGATGCCGTACACGCAGGCGCTGCTCTCCGCGGTGCCGGCGCCCGATCCCGGCGTGAAGCGTGAGCGCATCCTCCTCGCGGGCGACGTGCCCTCGCCGGCGAACCCCCCGTCGGGATGCGTCTTTCATCCGCGCTGCCAGCATCCGGCGCGCGATGCGTCGTGCGCGGCAATCGTGCCGCCCCTCGAGGAGAAGGCACCTGGTCACTGGGCTGCGTGCATCAAGCAGCCACCGACGACGGTCTCGTGGGACGCACAGAAGACCGCGGGCGGCACCAACCCTCCGGACTTCTTCCTGCCGCGCGCCGCACTGCACCGCAGCATCGACACGACGTCCGCGCTCTGATCTCTCCTCGCTGACCACGCAATGGCAGACAAGAACGTATTCGACCAGCCGAAGGCCGCGATCCTGACGCACGACGAACCGCCCGACGCGCTGGTCCGCATCACCGGCGACCGCAGCTTCTTCAGTCATCCGCGCGGACTCTCGACGCTGTTCTTCACCGAGATGTGGGAGCGGTTCTCCTACTACGGGATCCGGCCGCTCCTCGTCCTCTTCATGACGGCGGCGCTGGCGAACGGCGGGTTCGCGTTCTCACGCGAAGCGGCGTCGGCGATCGTCGGCATCTATGCGTCGTCGGTGTATCTCGCCTCGCTGCCGGGTGGATGGATCGCCGACCGCTGGCTGGGCCTGAGACGCTCGATCTTCTGGGGCGGCGTCCTCATCGCACTGGGCCACCTCTCCATCGCGCTCTCCGCCATCTTCGCGCATCAGGCATTCTTCCTCGGCCTCATCCTCATCGTGATGGGTACCGGGCTGCTCAAGCCGAATGCGTCGGCGCTGGTTGGCCAGCTGTATCCGGAGGGCGGCGCACGCATGGACAGCGGCTTCGCGATCTTCTACATGGGCATCAATCTCGGCGCGTTCATCGCGCCGTTTCTTACCGGCGCGCTCGGTGAACGCGTGGGATGGCACTGGGGGTTCGGTGCGGCTGGTGTCGGCATGCTCATCGGCCTGTTCACCTATCGCACTGGCGCGCCGCGCACACTCGGACCGATCGGCCTCGAGCCCTCCGGTACGCAGGCGCAACAGCGGTCGGTACGCAACATGGCGCTTGCTGGCGTCGCGATCCTTGCCGTCGTCGTCATCGCAGCCATGATCGGAGTGATCCCGATCAATCCCCTTGTCATCGCGCAGTACCTGACGATCGTCATCGGCACCCTCGCCCTCGCGTATTTCGTCTACCTGTTCTTTTTCGCCGGCCTCTCGGGCGACGAGCGAAAACGCGCGGTGGTCATCCTCGTCCTCTTCATCTTCTCGGCGACGTTCTGGTCGGCGTACGAGCAGGCGCCGACGTCGCTCAACCTCTTCGGCCGTGATTTCACCGACCGAACGATCCTCGGCTGGGAGATGCCGACGCTGTGGCTGCAATCGGCGACGCCGTTCTTCGTGATCACGCTGTCACCCGTGTTCGCGGCGGTGTGGTTGGCGCTGGCGAAGCGGAAAATCGATCTCTCGAGTCCGGCGAAGTTTGCCTTTGCGCTGTTTGCTGCCGGGTTGTCGTATCTCGTCATGGTGTCGGCGACCAACCAGGTAATCGCCGGCGGAGGCGTGGGCGCCCGCGTTTCCGTACTGTGGTTGCTGCTGACGTATTTCCTGCAGGTCGTGGGAGAGCTCGCACTCAGCCCGGTCGGTCTGAGCTCGGTGACGGCACTCGCGCCGAAGCGCTTCATCGGCCAGATGATGGGCGTGTGGTTCATGTCCATCTCGCTCGGCAATCTCGTCGCGGGCCTGCTGGGCGGAAACGTGGATCCCGAGAAGTTGAACGAGATGCCGCTGCTCTTTCAGCGTACGGCATTCACGCTGTTCGCGGCGGCGGCGATCCTCGCGGTACTCGTCATTCCGATCCGGAAAATGATGGCCAGCAGGGAACAGACGGGATGACGGGAGGACAGGATGACGGGAACTTCCTTCGCGGTCCTCCCGTCTTCCCGTCAGTTCATGGCCACGCAAATATCGACGATGGCACCGTCAGCTCGCGACCCTTGAACACGTCGCGCGCTTCCCGGAAGACGAACTGCGTCCGGTCGATGTTCGACACCTTCACCGTCCATCGTGAATTGGCCTCGCTGCTCAGCGGCACCGCGAAGTCAACGCGCCACATGCGCGCCGAGTGAATCGGCGCGGCGCCGAGCACGCTGAAGCCGATCGACGTCTTCACGGACGTATTGGTGCCGAAGGGCACATCGCCAGCCCACATGCGCCCCGCGTCGGCGAAGAAGGCGACGCCTGCATCGGCGAAGTCGCCCACCTTCCCGACCCGAAAGCGCTCCTCGACTCGCCCGACGATCCGCTGGCCTCCGGCGAGTCGCGACTCCTCGTAACCGCGCACGCCGCCATCCGGCACACCGATCAACAACTGAAATGGCGTCCGCTGGTGATAACCACCGCTCCATTCCAGCGTGGCCTGGTTGAGATGCCACCGCGAGAACTTGAGGTAGTGCGTCACACGGCCGGTCGTCAGCACACCGTCCCACTGCGACACGCCTGATCCGCGACGTCCCTCA
>JBBQDT010000068.1:0-21452 GCA_038319955.1 Gemmatimonadales bacterium
CCCCAGCGAGACCCCTTCGACGACCCACAGACTTTCGTGGAACCCGCCGCACGCCCACCACACCAACGACCGGCATCGGTCAACCGCCACAAACGCCCCGCTCACCCACAACTGCTACATCTCGTGAGAAATCCGGGCTAGAGCGCGGCCTCTCGGACGGCCTTGAGCAGCACGTCGGGTTCGATGGGTTTCGACAGAAA
This sequence comes from Gemmatimonadales bacterium, assembly GCA_038319955.1. Taxonomy (GTDB): domain Bacteria; phylum Gemmatimonadota; class Gemmatimonadetes; order Gemmatimonadales; family Gemmatimonadaceae; genus AG11. The sequence goes on from JBBQDT010000068.1 coordinate 201, forward strand.
CTGCGATGCGCCGAGCTTGATGACCTCGTCGGGAAGCTCCTGATCGGTGCTGCCCGTGATGATGATGACGGGGACGCCCTTGGTCTTCGACGACATCTTGAGCTTCCGCAGCGCGTCGACTCCGGTGCCACCCGGCATGTTGATGTCGAGGATCACCAGATCCGGCGGCTGCTTCATGACGAACATCATCACCTGCATCGAGTCGTACGCTGCGAGGGTGATGTGACCGCTCTCATTGAGGATGCCACAGATCATTTTGGAGAGGACCTTGTCGTCATCCGCGACGATGATGTTCATGTGTCTGCGTACCCGTTCGTGTGAGTTGGACTACAGCTCGATGTGCCGCCCGCGCCATGTACTCTTCTTCCGCGGGAAGTCGCTGCGGTAGTGGCCGCCGCGCGACTCCTTGCGTCGCATGGCACCCTCGACGATCCGTTGCGCCGTCTGCACGAGGTTGAGCTCCTCCGTCGCTCCATCCAGCAACCGCTCCTCGATCTGCGCCAGTTCCACCTTCGCCGTGCGCAGTCCCTTGGCCACGCGGGAAATACCGGCGTACTGCCACATCACTTCCCGCACACGATCGGCCGCCACCTGCGCAGCGCCGCGGTCGGTGAGCTTCGGCACGATCCACTTCTTCACCGTGGGCGGCTTGTTGAGCGGCGCGACACCCGCCAGATCGCGCGCGACGCGCTCCGCGAACACGAGTCCCTCGAGCAGCGAGTTCGACGCCAGGCGGTTCGCGCCATGGACCCCTGTGCGCGCGACCTCCCCCACCGCATACAGTCTCGGCATACTGGACCGCCCACTTAAGTCCGTGACCACGCCTCCCATCATGTAGTGTGCGGCCGGCGTGACGGGAATGAGGTCCTTCCGGGGGTCGATGCCACGTGCGGCGCACAGGGCGAAGATGCCCGGAAAGCGCTTGGCGAACCCACGGCCGAGCTTCCGGGCATCGAGGTAGACGCGATGCCGTTTCTGCTCGCGGAAGATCGCGCGGGCGACCACGTCACGCGGTGCGAGCTCGGCGTCGGCATGCACCTTCTGCATGAACCGCACTCCTCGCTCGTTCACGAGGATGGCCCCCTCACCGCGCACCGCTTCGCTGATGAGTGCCAGCGGATTCTCCGGCGTATCGAGCGCGGTCGGATGGAACTGCACGAACTCCATGTCCGCGAGCGTCACGCCGGCGCGATGCGCAATCGCGTAGCCGTCGCCCGTGGCGACCTCCGGATTGGTGGTGTAGCGATACACCTGCCCACAGCCACCGGTGGCCAGCACGGACGCGTCAGCGATGATCTCGACTGCCCTGCGGGCGACGCTCGCCCGCACGCCGACGCACGCCCCCCGCGAGACGATCAGGTCGAGCACGCGTGTGCGCTCGAGCACGGTGATCCGCTTGCTCTTTCGCACGCGGGCGATGAGCGTCCGCGCCACCTCGGCGCCGGTCTGATCGCCGTGTGCGTGCACGATGCGATTGGTGGAGTGCGCCGCCTCACGGCCGAGCAGCAGCTGGCCCTTGGGGTCGAGGTCGAACTCCGCGCCGGCCGTCTGGAGCTCGCGCACGCGTGCCGGGCCCTCCTCGACGAGCACCTGCACCGCCGCCGCATCGCAGAGCGCTGCGCCGGCAGCGAGCGTGTCCCGACGATGCAGCTTCGGCGAGTCGCCGGCGCCGAGTGCCGCAGCGATGCCGCCCTGTGCGTACGCCGTGGCACTGTCGAACAGCGATCGCTTCGTGAGCAGCAGGACGTCGCCATGCTGCGACGCGCGCCACGCCGTATGCAGGCCCGCTACTCCACTGCCGATGACGAGAAACCTCGTGCGAATGCGATCTGGCATGAACGGCAATATACTGACGGGATGACGGGATGATGGATGACAGGATGGCGGACACCGCGTTTCCCTGTCATCCCGTCCTCCGTTTTCCCGTCTTCCGTTCCATTGTCCCGCACACGACTTTTCCGCATCATGCGGAAGTTGCTCATCCTCGTGGGCGTGCTCCTCGCCGTCCACGTTGCCCTTCTTTTCGTCATTCCTGCCGGAGCCGCGAAGCCGCCCATTGGCGACGCGGTCGACGTGGGCATTGTCTTCGACCTCGGCGGCCGCGGCGACAAGTCGTTCAACGACGGCGCCTACCTCGGCGCCGAACGCGCCGAGAAGGAGCTCGGCGTTCGCGTCCGGTTCATCGAGCCGGGCGAAGGCAGCGATCGCGAATCGGGCCTTCGCCTCCTCGCCGCCGAGGGGATGGACCTCGTCGTCGGCGTTGGGTTCATCTTCACCGACGACCTCACGCAACTCGCGAACGAGTATCCGACGACGCACTTCGCCGGCGTCGACTACTCGCTCGCCACGGACAAGGACGGCAAGGTCATCCCGCCACCGGACAACCTCGCCGCACTCAAGTTTCGCGAGGAACAGGGCTCCTTCCTCGTCGGCGCCATCGCCGCACTGGTCGGAAAGTCCAAGAAGGTGGGCTTCGTGGGCGGCATGAACTTTCCCCTCATCCACAAGTTCGAGATGGGCTACACGGCCGGCGTGAAGCAGGTGTGCCCCGACTGCGAGGTCCTCGTGCAGTACGCTGGTGTCACGCCCGAGGCCTTCCGCAATCCGGGCAAGGGAAAGGAGCTCGCGCTCAGCCAGTATCAGCAGGGCGTGAACGTCATCTTCCACGCGTCGGGCTCCACCGGTCTCGGGGTCTTCGAGGCAGCGCGGCAGACGAACAAGCTCGCGATCGGCGTGGACGCGGACCAGTTCAACGAAGCCCCGGGCTTCGTGCTCACGAGCATGGTGAAGCGCGTGGACAACGCCGTGTTCGACGCGATCAGGCGCGTCAAGGAAAACCGCTTCAAGGGCGGTGTCTACCAGTACGGCCTCGTCGAGGACGGCGTGGGGTACGTGTACGACGCGAACAACGAGAAGCTCATTCCCGCCGACGTACGCGCGCGCGTCGAAGCGCTGAAGCAGGAGATCGTCGCCGGACGAATCGTCGTACCCAGCACGCGCCCATGACGCCGCCTGCCATCCGGCTCGTCGGCATCGAGAAGAGCTTCGGGCCGGTGCGCGCCAATCGCGGCGCGGATCTCGAGGTCGCCGTCGGCGAGATCCACGCGCTCGTCGGCGAGAACGGCGCGGGCAAGTCCACGCTCATGCGCATCCTGGCCGGCCTGTATGCATCGGACGCCGGCACCATGGAAGTGAATGGCCGCGACGTCACCGGGTGGTCCACGCCCGAAGCCATCACCGCAGGCGTGGGCATGGTGCACCAGCACTTCATGCTCGTGCCCACGCTCACGGTCGCCGAGAACGTGGTGCTGGGCTCGGAGATCACGAAGGGGCCGGTGCTGGATCGCGCGGCCGCCGAGCAGGCAGTGCGCGACCTGAGCGCGCGGACGGGCTTGACAGTGCCGCCCGGGCGGCTCGTCGCCGACCTGTCCGTCGGCGAAGCGCAGCGCGTCGAGATCCTGAAGACCCTCTATCGCGGTGCGAAGATCCTCGTACTCGACGAGCCCACCGCCGTGCTCTCGCCCCCCGAGGTGCGCGAGCTCTGGGGCGTGTTGCGTTCGCTCCAGGCGGCGGGCGGCACCGTCGTGCTCATTACGCACAAGCTCGACGAAGTGATCGAGGTGTCCGACACCATCACCGTGATGCGCCAGGGTGCGACGGTGACGCGCATGGCCAGCGCCGGTGCGACGCCGCAGTCCATCGCGCGCGCGATGGTCGGCCGCGAGGTCGCATTGGCGCTCGATGCCGACTACGTGGGCGGCACCGTGTCGAGCATCCGCTCCTCCGTTCCACTGCTCGACGTCCGCGATCTCGCGGTCACGAGCAGCCGTCGCCACGCGACCGTGAATGGCGTCACCTTCGGCATCGCGCCCGGCGAAATCCTCGGCATCGCGGGTGTCGAAGGCAATGGCCAGACGGAACTCGTGGAGGCCATAGCCGGTCTGTGCGATTCGCAGGGTGTCATCGTGCTCGGTGGTCGCGATCTCGCAGGGTGCACGGTCCGGGAGCGAGGAGACGCCGGGCTGTCGCACATTCCCGAGGACCGCCACGAACGGGGCCTCCTGCTCGACTACTCCGTGGCCGACAACCTCATCCTCGGCCAGCAGCATCGCTTCACCAACGGCATGACGCTCGACAGGGAGCGCGTGATGGCGAACGCGCGCGAGCTCATCGAGCGCTACGACATTCGTCCGAACGACCCGATGCTCGCTGCGCGCGCATTGAGTGGCGGCAACCAGCAGAAGATCGTCGTGGCCCGGGAGATGGCGCGCGACTTCAAGGTGCTCCTCGCTGCGCAGCCCACACGCGGCGTGGACGTCGGCGCCATCGAGTTCATCCACTCCCGCTTGCGCGAAGCACGCGACCAGGGGAAAGCCATCCTGCTCGTCTCGGCCGATCTCGCCGAGGTGCTCGCGCTCGCGGATCGCGTGGCGGTGATGTACGGGGGCCGGTTCGTCGCCGTGCTGCCGCGCGCGGAGGCGTCTCCCGACACGCTTGGCGCGTACATGACCGGCGCCACCGGGGAATACGCGGCATGAACCGGCGCTCGGTGATCGAGGAGGCGATCCTTCCGCCGCTGGTGGCGCTGCTGCTCGCCGCCGTGGTGGGCGACCTGCTCATCCTCTCGTTCGGCCAGTCGCCAGGCGCGGTCTACAAGCTCCTCCTCGAGGGCACGTGGGGGAACGCGTACGGCTTCGGCCAGGTGCTCTACAAGGCGACGACGCTCACCTTCACTGGCCTCGCGGTGGGGCTCGGGCTGCGGGCCGGCCTGTTCAACATCGGAGCGGAGAGCCAGCTGGCAGCTGGAGGTTTTTGTGCGGCCCTGGTTGGGCTGCTTCTGCCTGCAGGCATTCCCGCGCTGCTCTGTCTTCCCCTCTACATCCTCGCCGCCGGCATCGGCGGCGGTCTGGTGGGCGCGGTGCCTGGCGTGTTGAAGGCGAAGTTCGGCGCGCATGAGGTGATCGTGACGATCATGCTCAACTTTGTGGTGCTCGCGCTGTTGAACTACCTCACGAGCGAGAAGGTGCACGTGCCGGACACGCTGCACACGCCGGAGCTGAAGAGCGGCGCGCTGCCTCGCCTCGGTGATTTTCTCGATGCATTCCACGGCTCGGCAGCGAATGCCACGATCCTCCTCGCTATCGTCGCCGCAATCGCGCTCGGCTGGTATCTCTTCCGCACCCGTCGCGGTTTCGAGCTGCGCGCTGTGGGGCTGCAGCCACGCGCGGCGGAGTACGCGGGGGTGAGCGTGGCTGGTGTGACATGGCGTGCACTCGCCGTGTCGGGTGCCATCGCGGGCATCGGCGGGTTGAACTACGTGCTGGGCTACAAGCACTACTACGAGGAGGGCTTCGCCACCGGCGCCGGCTTCCTTGGCATTGCCGTGGCGCTCGTGGGGCGCAACCACCCGCTCGGCATCGTGCTCGCGGCGCTGCTCTTCGCCACCCTGTCCCAGGGCGGACTCGCCGTGAACGCGCTCGTTCCCAAGCAGATGGTCGACGTGCTGCAGGCCGTCGTCATTCTTGCCGTCTCCACCTCGGTACCTGAAGTGCGCCGTCTGCTGCGGGCGCGCCGGAGCACGGATTCATGAACGCGATGGACTTCGTTGCACAGACGCTGCGCATCGCCGTGCCATACCTGCTCGCCGCCGCGGGCGGTGTGCTGAGCGAAAAGGCGGGCCTCATTGCACTGACACTCGAGGGCTACATGCTCGGCGGCGCCTTCGGTGCTGCCGTGGGCAGCTATGCCGCTGGCGCTCCATGGGTCGGCGTCATCGCAGCGATGGCCGTCGGCGGCGCGCTCGCGATGTTGTATGCGTCGAGCGCGATTCGCTTCAAGGCCGACCAGGTGGTCGTCGGCATCGCGATCAATCTTCTCGCGATCGGGCTCACGCGATTCTTCCTGCGCCTGTTCTTCGACAGCTCGTCCAACTCGCCGCGCGTGCCGGGCTTCGAGGGCAGCGGCACGCGGTTCGTCGCCCTGGCCACGAATCCGCTCGTCTGGATCGGGGTGATCGTGATCCCTGTGGTTGCCTTCGTCATGTACCGCACACCATACGGCTTGCGAGTACGCGCGGTCGGCGAGCATCCCGCCGCTGCTGCGTCCGTGGGAGTGCCGGTCAAGCGGGTGCGCTACATCGCGGTGCTGCTGAGCGGTATGATTGCAGGGCTCGGGGGCGCGTACCTCGCGCTCGACCAGCATCAGTTCACCGACGGCATGACGGCCGGTCGTGGCTTCATTGCCCTGGCGGCGATCATCTTCGGCAAGTGGAATCCCCTGTGGGCCGGTCTCGCATGCCTGCTCTTCGCCGCGGCGGAAACGCTTCAGATCCAGCTCCAGGGATCGCACGCGATACCATCGCAGTTCATCGAGATGATTCCGTATCTCCTCACGATCGTCGCACTGGCTGGTCTGGTGGGACGCGCCGTGCCGCCCGCCGCGCTTGGCCGGACCACCACCGAATGACGCTGAGCGTCGCCCGATGACGGCACCGGACAAGTCGGCGAAGGGCAAGCTGTGGATCCTCATGATCACGGCCTTCGTGGACATGCTCGGGCTGTTGATGGTGATCCCCATCCTGCCCTTCTATGCCAAGCGGCTCGGCGAGGGTGGGCTCGTCGTCGGCATGCTCGTGAGCTCGTTCGCGGTGGCGCAGCTGCTCACGGCACCCATGTGGGGAAAATTCTCCGACGCCTACGGACGGCGACCCGCGCTCATCGTGGGGCTCGGCGCGTCGGCGATCGCGTACGTCATTTTCGCCTTCGCGCTGGACATGGGGTCTCTCGCGCTCGCGATGCTGTTCCTCTCGCGGCTCGTGCAGGGTGCGGGCGGCGGCACCGTGAGCGTCATCCAGGCGTACGTTGCCGACTCCACGGCGCCGGAAGAACGCACGAAGGCGCTGGGTTGGCTTTCCGCCGCGACGAACGCCGGCGTCGCCATCGGCCCTGTGCTTGGTTCTCTGACGGCGGCGGCGTGGGGCCAACGTGGACCCGGCCTCTTCGCGGCTGGGCTCTGCATCATGAACATCGCCTTCGCGGCGCGCTATCTCGTGGAGTCGCGCGACCCGCACGAAGCCGCCGAATCCAAGGCCGGCACCGGTGAGCGCACCAAGCTGAAGGACGCGGTGTTCCAGGTCGTGACGCACTCCAGCGAGCCGGCCTCGCGGCTCATCTGGATCTACGCCATCGCGATGGGCGCTTTCCAGGGCGTGACGTCGATGCTCGCGCTGTATCTCGCGGTGCGATTCGGTGTGACGGAGAAGACGATCGGCTTCTTCTTCGCGTACATGGGTGGCCTGAGCGTGCTGACGCGCACGCTGATCCTTGGACGCATGGTGGATCGCTTCGGAGAGGCACGACTGTCGCGCATCGGCTCGACACTCCTCGCGCTTGGCATCGCGTCGATGGCGTTCATCCGTCCACTCGCCGATCCCGCGCGGGTGGCGGCAATGCTCGGCGGCGCACTGCCGCCGAGCGCCGTGGCGCTGCTGCCCTATCTGCCGCTGGCGCTGGCGGTGGCGCTGCTGCCGCTGGGCACCGCATTCACCTTTCCGTGCGTGACTGCGCTGTTGTCGCGCGTGATCTCGAGCCGCGAGCGTGGATTGTACATGGGTGTGCAGCAGACCTTCGGCGGCGCGGCGCGCGTGTTCTTCCCGATCGTCTTCGGCCTCCTCTTCGATTGGCATCTCGAGGCGCCATTTCTCATGTCGGCGACGCTGGTGGTGTTCACCATCTATCTCGGGATCGGCATGGACGCGTATGTGAAGCCCACGGTGTCGGCGGCGTAGTCTGAAGATTTCGGGCTCGGGATTCGTGTTAGCGTCGTCAGCGGACACTCGCTCTGTCGGGCCACGCGCTTATACGCTGCGAGCCTCACGCAAACCGTCGCGCGAGTCTCTTGCGACGCGCGATGCCCTCCGCCGCGAGCGCCCGAATTGGAGCTCGGAGGAGAGAGTGCGCGTTCCTGGAGACGGCTTCTGAGCGCGCTCGCTGAACCGTGTCGTGGGGTAGTGGCAGAAGCGCGAAGTGGCCGTCGGAAGGAATGCGCGCGACCGACCGCGCAACGATCCACTGAACGACGAAGGGCGGAAACGCTTTAAGCATTTCCGCCCTCCGAACGAAAGCGACAACCTCACCCCGCGTCCTTGGCGTTCTCCTGGAAGCCAGGCTCGGACGCGAGCACCGCGCGAGCTATCTCCACCATCGGCACCGAACGATCCTGCGACGTCCGCTGCAGGATGCGATACGCTTCCTGCTCGGACGAACCCGTGCGCCGCATCAGGATCCCCTTCGCCCGCTCGATCGTCTTGCGATTCTCGAGCGCGCCACGCGCCGCCTGCGCGTCCTTCTTGGCGACGGCGAACTCGCGCGCGCGCGACACCGCGAGCCGAAGCGTGGAGTCGAGCACACGCGGCGGTGTCGGCTTGGGCAGGAACGCAATGGCCGACGTCGCCGCGACGTCGCGCTCCGACAACACGAGCGACTCGTCGCCGCTGAACAGCACCACCGCCACTCCCGGGACCTGCGCGGCGATCTGCTCCGCAGCCTCAATGCCCGATCCGTCCGGCATGTGCACATCGAGCAGCACGACATCGGGAACGACGTCTTTCGCCCGCTCGATCGCCTCGCGCCCGCCATTCACCTCGGCGACCACGATGTGACCCATCGTATTGAGCAATTCAACGAGCAGCGCGCGTGCGTTGTCGTCGTCTTCCGCGATCAGAATGCGAATGGAGCCCGAATCGGCCATTTCAATGGGAGAAAGATGTGTACGGGGGGAACTTCAATCTGGAACCCATCACGCGTGTCCCGCAATCTCCGCGAGCAAATCGACTGCACCGACCGGCTTGCGAAGCGTGAAGTCACACGCCGGGTCCTTCTCGTTGCGCGGCTCCCATCCCGTCACCACCCCGATGCGCAGAACGGGCCGCCGCTCGCGCGCGAATGCCACCAGATCCCAACCACTCCCGTCCGGCAAGCCGATGTCCGTCACGAGGACGTCGAGTGCAAAGCTATCATCCGCCAACAATTCCCGCGCCTCCTCCACATTACGCACCGAGCGAACTATGTGACCGTCACTTTCCAGCAACGCCTGCATGAACTCGCGGCTATCGGTGTGGTCCTCGACCAGGAGAATCCGCCGCACCTGGCGCGGACGGCGCGGCGGTTCCGGCACGGGCGCCGATTCCCACGAGCCAGCAGGAAATACCAGGCGCACCGTCGTTCCCTCACCCGGTATGGACTCGATCTCCGCGCGGCCGCGATGGCGGCGTGCGATACCATAGACCTCAGCAAGACCGAGTCCGGTGCCGTTGACGCCCTTCGTCGTGAAAAAGGGCTCGAACGCACGCTCGCGCACCTCGGCCGACATGCCGATGCCGGTGTCGCTCACCGCCACGCTGACCTCGTTCGACGCCTCCGCAGTGCGGATGCGCAACGTGCCGCCCCCTGCCATGGCGTCGAGTGCGTTCTGCACCAGGTTGAGCAGCGCCTCGCGTAGCTCACCGGCAATGCCGCGCACCATGGCCTTCGGCGCGAGCGACTGCTCCAGCTTGACCACACCGCCCTTTGCACGCTCCTGCCACAGTGGCCGGGTCATCGCCACCACCTCTTCCACCATCACCGACAGGTCGACCGACTGCTCGCGCGAGCCGAGCAGCGGTTCCTGGCGAATGAAGCGGCCAACGCGCGCTGCGGTGGCCGCACCGGTTTCCGCGGCGCGTGCGATGCGCACGGCATAGTCGCGCACGGCCACCGGATTCTCGGCATTCATCTCGAGGAGATACGCCGCGGCCATGATCGGGTTGAGCGCGTTGTTCACGTCGTGCATCACGCCGGCAGCCAGCTGGCCCACCGCAGCGAGTCGGCGGTCGCGCGACGCAGCTTCCTGCAGCGCGAGGAGCTCACCGGTGCACTCTTCCACCATGCGCTCGAGACGATCCGCTTCGGTCCGCACCTGCTGCTCCAGCCGCGTGCGCTCGGTCACGTCGCGCTCGACGGTGACGGCGCCGCGCACGCGACGATGCGGATCGTAGAGCGGATTCGAGTTCACTTCGATGACCGCCGGTTTGCCGCCGACACCTCGGCGCACCTCGAGCGTTTCGCCGCGCACGCGCTCCCCGCGGAGCGCGCGCGCGGTGGGATGCTCGTGGACGAACAACGTGGTGCCGCCGAGCGTTCGCGGGCGATCGAGCTGCCAGAGCTCGCGCAGTGTCTCGGGCCTGGCCGGTGCGTGCTCGAGCTGCGCCTGCGCATTCGTGCGCACCGTGCTGCCGTCCGCGTCCACGACGCGGACGGAATCGGGCAGCACGTCGAAGATCGATTCGAGCTGCGCGACGCTGCGCGCGAGGTCTTCGCGCAGCTCTTCGCGCTCGGTGACATCGCTGCCGCCGAACAACACCCCGCGGCCTCCGCGTGCGTCGATGAGCGGAACGAACGTGGCTTCGACGAGTCGCCGGCCGCCGCGATGCTGGAAGGGCACGCGCACCGACACGACAGGGACGCCGCCCGCGGCGATGTCCACCTGCTCCGTCAGGTCGGCGAGTGCGTTGGGAAATGCATCGTAGATGGAGCGGCCGGCTGCCTGCGCGGTGTCGAGGCCGGTGAGATCGCGGTACCGCGCGTTCGTCGCCACGAGCGCGAGCGAGCCATCGAAGACGGCGACGGCCAGCGGCATCGCCTCCAGCAATGCATCGAGCCGGGCGAGCTCGGCGCCGGTGGCATCGGGTACGTCGTTCGCGGCGGAAGTCAGCATCGAAGGTCTAACTTCGCGCGGGGCCACACAGGGGTCAATGCAAGGGCGCCGCGATCGGAGCTAATGTCGTCCAGAGATCAGCCTCGCGCCCCGCTCGTAAGTGAAATACGAGTAACCCCACTCGAGCAGCACGCTGAAGCGATTGCGGAAGCCCGCGAGATACATGATGTGCACGAGGAGCCAGAGCCACCATGCGAGCCCGCCGGTGACCTGCAGGAATCCAAAGTCCGCGATGGCGCGATGCCGCCCGATCGTGGCGAGGTCGCCCTTGTTGTGATAGTGGAAGGGCAGACGAGCACGTCCCTCGAGCGTCCGCCGGATGTTGCGCGCGGCATGCCGCCCCATCTGCATGGCGGCGGGCGCCACGCCGGGAACCGGCTTGCCCTCGGTGGTGATGGAGACGAGATCGCCGATCGCGAAGATCTCGGAATGCGCCGGGATGCTCAGGTCGGGCGCGACGAGCACACGACCCACCCTGTCGATCGGTGCCCCGAGCGATGCGCCGATGGGCGAGGCGGCGTTGCCGGCTGCCCAGATGACGGTGTGCGAACGAATCACCTCGTCGCCCAGGCGAACTTCACCGGGTGCGATGCTCGTCACCAGCGAGTCGAGCCTGACGTCCACTCCAAGCGAGACGAGGTCGTTGCGCGCGTGATCGGAGAGCGGTTCCGGGTACGTCGAGAGGATTCGGTCGCCGCCCTCGAGCAGGAGCACCCCCACGTCCTCGTGGGCAATGCGCCGGTAGTCGCGCGGGAGTGCATGCTTCGCGATCGTTGGCAGCATCCCCGCGAGCTCCACCCCAGTAGGACCCCCACCGACGATGACGAAGGTGAGCCATGCCCGACGCTCATCGGCGTCATTGGTGAGCTCGGCGCGCTCGAACGCGGACAGGATGCGTCGACGCAGTTCGAGCGCATCGTCGATGCTCTTGAGGCCCGGCGCCGTGACCTCCCATTCCGGATGGCCGAAGTACGCGTGCTGTGCTCCCGATGCCACGATGAGGAAGTCGTAAGGAAATTCCCTCGTGCCATGCTCCGCGATCACCACGCGACGCTCGGGATCCACACGCTCCACCTCCGTCATGAGCACGGTGGTGTTGGCCTGCTTTCGCAGTAGCCAGCGGATCGGAGCAGTGATGTCGGTGGCCGCGAGCGTCGCGGTGGCAACCTGGTACAGCAGCGGCTGAAACAGGTGATGGTTCGTGCGGTCGAGCACGAGGAGCTCGATGTTGGCGCGCTTCAGGGCGCGGGCCGCATACAATCCACCAAAGCCGCCACCGATGATGATGACGCGCGGCTTGCGGCGCTCCTTCACCCATATCGGCAGGTCGTTGTCCACGTTGAGAAATCTAGTGCGCGGCTCGATGGTTCCGCTTCAGCTACGACACGAGGGCATGCACCTTCGCGTCGATCTCGTGCACTGCGAGCTTATCCCTGCTGGCCCTGTACCGGTTGCCGCTGCGGCGTAGGCCTGCCGAACATCCCCACCACCAGTCCGACACCGACAACCGTCACGGCGCCGACCACGTTGTGCCACAGAAACGACACCTGCGGTGCGCCAAAATTCACCCATGCCACCGCCGACATTCCCGCGATCAACCCCACGAACGCGCCGAGCGCGCGCGCCGACGGAATCATCGCGAGCAGAAAGACGCCGAGGATCGAGCCGTAGAAGAACGAGCCGAAGCGGTTCACGACCTCGATCAGTGAACCGAGCGTTCCAGCATAGGCGGCCACGACAGAGGCGAACAGTCCCCAGAACGCCGTCGCACCCTTGGACACATTCAGGAAGTGCCTGTCGCTGGCCTCGGGACGCACCCAGCGTCGATAAAAATCGATCACCGTCGACGTGGCCAGCGAGTTGAGCTCGGCCGCGATTGCCGACATCGCCGCGGCCATCACCCCTGCGATGAACAATCCCGCGAGGCCGAGTGGCAACTGCTCGATGACGAATCGCGGGATGATGTAGTTCACGTCCCGTGACGGCTGACCAGTTGTCTCGTGCGCGAGGTTGAGCGCATCGTCGCGAATCGCCGTCACCACAGAATCCCGGGTGCGGAACGCGACGCCCGCCGCACGCTCGGCGTCGCCACCAGCGTCGCTCGCGCTCGCGACGACGCGCGCTGCGCCCTGTCGCTCGGATAGCGCGGCACCGTAGCGCGCTTCGAGTGCCGCGAACTGGGCCGGCTGCGCCTCGCGGACGCTCCGCTCGTGCGCCGGGTTGAAGAGCAGCGGTGGCGCCTGAAAGAGATAGAACACGAACACCAGCACGCCGATGAGCAGGATCATCGCCTGCAGCGGAATCTTCCAGTACGCGCTGATCAGCAGCGAGCTCCGCGCTTCATCCACCGAGCGCGCGGTGAGATAGCGCTGCACCTGGCTCTGGTCCGTGCCGAAGTACGAGAGCATCAGGAACGTGCCGCCGATGATGCCGGACCAGAACGTATAGGTGTCCGTCAGGTTGAACGAGAAATCGAACGCGCGCACTCGGCCCGCGGCGCCGGCGATGTGCAGCGCTGCGCCCGGTGACACGGGGATGCGGAAAAGCAGCACCGTCACCATCGACACGATGGCAACCACGATGAGCGCCATCTGCTTGACGTCCGCCCACGTCACGGCCTGCACGCCGCCGATCATGGTGTACAGCACGGTGGGTACGCCCATGATCGCCACGCACCATGCCAGCGGCCACCCGAAGATCGCCGAGAAGACGATGGCCGGCGCAGCGAGAATCGTCCCGCACGACATGCCGCGCGAGAGCAGGAAGAGGAACGCCGTGAGCGAGCGTGTCTTCGCGTCGAACCGACGCTCGAGGAACTCGTACGCCGTGAACACCTTGGCGCCGTGCAGGAAGGGCACGAGCGTGACGCCGAGGATGACCATGGCGATGGGCAGCCCGAAGTAGAACTGCACGAATCGCATGCCGTCCACGGCGCCCTGACCGGTGGTGCCGATCATCGTCACGGCGGAGAGCTGGGTCGCCATGACGGACAGTCCAACCGCCCACCATGGCAGGCTGCGACTCGCCAGGAAATAGCCTTCGATGTTCTTGGTGCCCTTGGCCCGGCGCAGTCCGTCGATGGCGACGTAGGCGAGCCAGCCAATGACGATTGCCCAGTTTACCCAGTGCATACGCTCGTCAGGCGGTGAAGTGCCGTTGCAGCAACCACAGCGCGATCAGCGTCAGGACCTGCACGGTCATGACGCGAATGAGCGTCTGTCGAAAGCGGCTTGGGCCGGAAGCTGGCGCTGGAGCGGGGTTCGTCATGGTCGGCGAATGTATGCCGCGGACACGCTCAGCGGGAGCGCATGCGCTTGTGCGCTCCTGTCGGGACGACAAATAGACTCGGCCCGAGCCACAGCCGAGGGCCTGCTCTCTTGTCGATCAGGGCACCGTCGTCGTCGGTGATTTTCCGTCGGCGGCGATGAGGTTGAGGAAGATCCTGGCTGCTCCGGGGACGCCGTATGGCAGCTGCCGGAACAGCGCCAGCGTGGAGTAGACGTAGGCGCCCTTGCCCACGGGTGCCACGAGCACCGCGTTCTCGTTCGGCGACTCGCCGGGATCGTGCATCTCGAGCACACGCTGGTAGTGCGGATCCGCGGTCGTCGGCATGTATGTCGAGCGCTCCTGCACCCACCCGTTGAAATCGGTGGCCACGATCCGATTGGGACTCGACAGCACCTTCGCGGTGGGACTCAGCAGGGCGACGGGCGCATTTTCCTCGGTGACGCGTTCCGCGGGGCCCGGGCGACGGAGTGCGACGGGATATGGCAGAATTCCCGGCGTCTCGATCTCGTTCTGTCCATACTGCACCACGACCGTTCCTCCGGCGCGCGCGAAGTCCTGAAGGCGGCGTGCGTTCGCGACCAATGACGGATTCGCCGCGAATGCGCGTGGACCGACCACGATCGCACCGAACTTCGAGAGGTCGGTATGCCCCAGCGCTTCGGGAGTCACGAGCGTGACGGTGAGACCGAGCTGGCTGAGCTTCGTGGCGACGTTGTCGCCAACACCGCGGATGTAGGCGATGTTGGTCTTCGGCGGCAGGGCAGCGTTGACCGCTTCGATCTCCACGCTCGCCGCCCGATAGAAGCGCAGCGGCTTGATATGGTCGTAGCGAATCGCCACGTAGCCGCTCGTGAACGTGTCATCGCCGCTCGTGGCCACGGCGCTCAAGACGTGCCGGCCCACCGGCAGTGTGCCGCGCACGTGGAAGGCGACGACCGCATCGCCGAACGATTGTATCGTGGTGCGACGTACGAGTGAATCGAGCGTGAGGCCACGGGGCACCGCGAGCTGCACCGTGACGCTGCGCGCGGCCGCGTCAGCGTTGTGCAGGTGCACGTTGTACGTCCGCTCGAATGGCACGTTGGCCCGCGCATATTCCACCTCGTTGTCCAGCAGCACGCTCACCGCGGGCACTGCCGCGACGGGACGGCGCTGCTCACCGCGAGCGGGGTCGGCGTAGCGATACACCACCGGGCCCGCATCCACGACGAACGGAACGCCCGCGATGCGGAGTTGCACCTGCACCTGCGTGTCGGCAACGCGATCTTCGCCGATCGCGATATTGTACGCCCGGTACGATTGCGGCGTCGCGAAGATGTCACCGGGCCGCCCATCCGCGAGCCACCACGGAACACTGGCCTCCTTCGGCGCGAAGACGTCGTTGATGCGCCCTGTGCTGTCGGGTGCGATCACCGTCGACGGACCGTGCAGCGACGGCTCGGCCAAGGCAGTCGCGCCCGAGACCTGTGCGCCCTCGAGCGTCACGGGCACTCCTCCCTGGTTGTAGACGCTCACGGTGACGGGCAGCGTGTCCTTCACCGCGACCAG
The DNA here is from genome assembly GCA_038319955.1 of Gemmatimonadales bacterium. Taxonomy (GTDB): domain Bacteria; phylum Gemmatimonadota; class Gemmatimonadetes; order Gemmatimonadales; family Gemmatimonadaceae; genus AG11. The sequence continues at coordinate 15,789 of JBBQDT010000068.1, forward strand.
CTCGCGAGGCGCCGTGGCTTCCACCAGCACGCCCGACGCGGCGAGCAATGCCGACGTCGCGCGGCGCGATGCGGTCTGCAGCGAGTTGCGCAGGTCACCGAGTACTCCCGGACATGCGAGAGTGCACGGAATTGCCCCGAGCGCGCGCGTCGTCAGCTCCACCACTCGCGCGAGCGGCGTGATCATCGCCGCCGGGGCCGCGAGATTCTCCACCCGCCGCACTGCGGCGATGGCAGCCGGCAGCGAGTCGAGCGACACGCGAGTGGCGGGACGAGCGTTCACGGCCGCGAACCGCGACCAGTCCGACGCGATGTCCTCGAGCGGTGAGGTCTCCTTCGTCAGTGGCTTGCTGACACGCGACTCCTCGAGCTTGAGGTAGTCGATCGACGTCCCGCGCCGCTGGAGCGCACCGAAGCCCTGCGACAGGTGCTGGGAGCGGCTGATCGATGCGATCTCGGCGTACGACTGGCCGCGCAGCGCACTCAGCTCCCCCACGTTGAACGACAGCGTGGCGTCCGTGGGATTGAACCGTTGCGCGCGATAGAACTTCGATGGCGTCCACGCGCCGATGCCGAGCGTGGCGCGGGATGGAAAGCGCACCGTGTCAGCGGCAGCGTCGTAGGCTTCGCGCGCGAGGATGGCCGACACCTGATGATGCCCGTGCCCGTCGCGCGGCGTGCCCGAGAACACGGCGATGATGATCTGCGGCCGGAACGCGCGCGCCACCGTCACCACGTCGCGCAGGATCGAATCCTTCGGCCAGTGCTTGTACGTCTCGTCTGCCGTCTTGGAGAACCCGAAGTCGTACGCGCGGGTGAAGAACTGGCGGCCGCCGTCGAGACGACGCGCCGCCAGCAGCTCCTCCGTGCGGATCATGCCGAGCTGCACGCCGAGCTCGTTGCCGATGAGGTTCTGCCCGCCATCGCCGCGCGTGAGAGAGAGGTAGGCCGTCTCGACCTGTCGTCCGCGGGCGAGCCAGGTGATGAGCTGTGTGTCCTCGTCGTCGGGATGCGCGCCGATGACGAGCACCCGCGCCGTGACATCGAGTCCAGCCACCGACTCACCCAAGACGGTCGCGCCGCGCTCCTGAGCGGCAAGGAGGCGCGGCGCGGACAGTACGAGGAGACCAGCGAACAGAATGCGAACGAGTCGCTTCATGAATCTCAGACCTTGGTTGTCTTGCGCTTCGCGCTCGAAGGCGCGAGGGTCAGCACCTCCGTCACGATGCGCTTCTGCTCCACCTTGTGCGCTTCCGAGTAACCCTCGGCGGGACTCGCGCGTTCCGGACGACCCATGTAGCGGATGGTGAGCATGTTGCCCGTGGCCACGCGGAGCTGCGGCGCCGCGTAGCTCCACGCGCCCATGTTCTTCGGCTCCTCCTGCGCCCACACCACCTCTTCCAGGTTCGGATAGCGATCGACGATGGCAGCGATGTCGGCGCCTGGCCAGGGATACAGCTCGTCCACGCGCACGATCGCGATGTCCGCCCGGTCCGCCTTCGTCTCATGCAGGTCGTAGTACATCTTGGCCGTGCAGAGCACGAGGCGACGCACGTCCTCGACCTTTGCGCCGATGACGGCGTCGTCGATCACCGGCTGGAACGACCCACCAGCGAGCTGCTCGAGGCTCGACGCCGCGGCCGGCATGCGCAACAGGCTCTTCGGCTGCATGAGAATCAACGGCATCCGCTCGCTGCGCAGCGCCTGGCGGCGGATGATGTGGAAGTACTGCGCCGGCGTGCTCGGATAGGCGACGCACATGTTGCGCTCCGCGCAGAGCTGGAGGAACCGCTCGAGACGTGCGCTCGAGTGCTCGGGCCCACCGCCTTCGTACCCGTGCGGGAGCAACAGCACAAGACCGCTCGTCTGCCCCCACTTCGCCTTGTCCGCCGAAATGAACTGGTCGATGATCGGTTGCGCGACGTTCACGAAATCGCCGTACTGCGCTTCCCACAGCACCAGGTCCTTTTCCGTCGCGATGCTGAACCCGTACTCGAAGCCCATGACCGCGGTCTCCGAGAGCGGACTGTTGTAGATCTCGAACTGGCCGGTCGCGCCGGGGAGGTTCGCGAGGGGTGTGTACGAACCCCCCGTCTCCACGTCGTGCAACACCGCGTTCCGATGCGCGAACGTGCCGCGCTCGGCGTCCTGCCCCGAGATGCGCACGCCGGTGCCGCCGAGGAGCAGCGAGCCGAAGGCGAGTGCCTCCGCGTGCCCCCAGTCGATGAGCCCACTGTGCAGCGACTCGCGCCGCCGCTCGATGATCTTGAGCAGCTTTGGATGGCCCTTGAACGTCGCGGGCCAGCTCAGGAGCTGGGCATTCAACGACTCGAGCTCGGCCGCAGGCACCGCCGTGGCGATGTCCGGCGCATCGTCCACCGCCTTCAGCGTCTTGGTGCCACGCGCCGGCGTCTCCTGCGACTTCGCCGCTGCGCGCATGTCCTTGTGAATCGCCGCGAGCTTGTCGGCGAATGCGCTGTCGATCGCCTTCACCTCGGCGTCCGTGAGGATCCGTTCGCGCACGAGTCGTGCGCCCCACACCTCGCGCGGCGTGGGATGCGCTCTGATCATCTCGTACAGCTTCGGCTGCGTGAACATCGGCTCGTCGGTCTCGTTGTGCCCCCACCGGCGATACCCCACGAGATCGATCAGCACATCCTCGTAGAACTTTTCACGGTAGGCCGACGCGAGACGCACCGCGATGAGGCATGCCTCCGCGTCGTCGGCGTTGACGTGCATCACGGGCACGTCGAAACCCCTCGCCGGGTCGCTCGCGTAGCGCGTGGAGCGTGCGTCGATCGGGTCGGTGGTGAAGCCCACCTGGTTGTTCACGATCAGGTGGAGCGTCCCACCCACGTCGTAGCCCCTGAGACGCGACAGGTTGAACGTCTCCGGCACCACGCCCTCACCCGGAAATGCAGCGTCGCCATGGATGCAGAGTGGCACCACGCCACGCTGGTCGCGCGTGCCCGGCGCGCCTTCCACACGCTGCCGTGCGCGGGCGAGACCCATCATGATCGGATTGACGAATTCCAGGTGGCTCGGGTTCGGAACCAGCTCGATCGCGATCGTCTTGTCGCCGATCGTGCGCTCGTGATCGAAACCGAGGTGGTACTTCACGTCACCCGTGCTGCTGTAGGCGCTCGCGTCGCCCTGGCGACCCTCGAACTCGCCGAACATCTCGGCGTATGGCATCCCCATCACGTGCACCAGCACATTGATGCGGCCGCGATGCGCCATCGCGAGGACGACCTCGCGCGCCCCGCTCTCCGCGCCGCGCGCGATCAGCTCGTCGAGCATCGGCACCATGACGTCGGTGCCCTCGATGGAAAAGCGCTTGAATCCCTGATACACGCGACCGAGGAAGCGCTCCAGACCGTCCACCTCGGTGAGGCGCTCGAGCACGGCGATCTTCTCCTCGGGGGAGAGCGGCCGGGTGATCTCGCCTCCCTCCATCGCCTCCTTGAACCACGCGCGCTCAGCCTCGTTGTCGAGCTCCATGAACTCGAGGCCGATCGATCCGCAGTAGATGTCGCGCATCCGCTGCACCACGTCGGCCGCCGTACCCTCCGCGTAGCCCAGCGCCGACGCAGGCACGTGCGCCAGCTCGTCTTCGGTGATGCCGTGGAATTCCGGGGTCAGCTCGGGCGCGCCGGGTGGCGGCGTGCCGAGCGGATCGAGCTGGACCGCGAGATGCCCGTATTCGCGAATGGCTTCGACAAGCGCAGCGGCAGCGGCGGCCTTTCGCAGTATGCGCGCGTCGCTCGGGGCGCCGGATACGATGCCGGAGAGGGACTCCGCCGTGCGGAAGTACTGTCGCCATGACTCGTCCACCGACGAAGGATCACGGCGGTACGCCTCGTACATCTCGGCGATATAGCCGTCGTTGAAGACGGTCGTCGTCGGAGGGAAGGTGCTCATGCGAGACAATTTAACGGCGCATCCACGCCTACGGACAGCGGTACACGCCAGGCGGGATCATTGAGCGATGCTGCCCAGACCTCGCCGGCAGGTCAGCTCTTAGCGCGCTGCCCAGGTCCGTGGAAGCACTACGCTGAAAGTCGACCCCATGCCCGGTGTGCTGTTGACCTCGATGTGTCCACCGAGCAGCGTCACGAGTCGGCGCGAGATGTAAAGGCCGAGGCCCGTGCCGCCGTGTCGTCTCGTCAAGCCGGCGTCGACCTGGGCGAATGGCCGGAACAGGCGCGCCAATTCCTCTTCGGCAATGCCGATGCCGGTGTCCACCACGTCGATGCGGACGGCGGCAGGGGTGCTGGTCACGACGACCTTGACGCCGCCCGTATCCGTGAACTTGAGCGCATTGCCAAGCAGGTTCACGAGGACCTGTCGCGACTTGTCGATGTCACTCGTCATGCGCACCGGCGTCCTGGGCAACTGCACGTTCAGCGTGAGCTTCCGCTGGTCGGCCATCGGCTGCACCGCGACGACGGCTGCCCGCACGAGATCCGCCACGAGGAATTCGCTTGCCCGCACCAGCTCGCGTCCTTCCTCGAGATTGGTGAAGGAGAGAATCTCCTCGATCATGGCCGAGAGGTGCATCGTCACCGAGCGCATTCGCTCGAGAATGTCGAGCTGCGGGTCGCTCACCGGGCCGATCACCTGGTCGCACAGCAACTCGTTGTAGCCGGCGAGCGCGGTGAGCGGCGTGCGCAGCTCGTGGCTCATCGTCGCGAGAAAGCGACCCTTTGCCTGATCGGCACTCTGCGCCTGCATCAGCAGCATCGACTTGTGCACGGCCAGCGCGGCGTGGTCCGCCAGCATGCGCAACCGATCGATTTCGCGTGCACGGAACGGCTTTGCGCCAACGCTGCGCGCCACGGCAAGCACGCCGAGCGTCTCGCCATGCGCACGGAGTGGTGCGAGAATGACTGGCCCCAACGCCAACTCGGGCACCACGCGCATGAGCGGACGGCCGGAATCGCGGAAGTGGCTCTCGCTCACGATGATCTGCTCGCTCACCGCCTGCTCGAGCAGGGAGCCTGCGAGATCGAAGCAGCGGCCCTGCGCCGGCAGGAGATCGCCAGCGGCAGCGACCACTTCGCCCTGGTGATCGACGACCCGCATCACTGCGGCAGCCGTCGCACCGAGCTGTCGAATCGCGATGTCGCACAAAGTGCGGAGCACCTCGGCCATGTCGGTGACTTCGGCGAGCCGCCGTGCGGTATCGTGCATCGCAGCGCTTTCATCGTCGGCATCAGCATGCGCCTCGAGCACGAGGCCATCGCCAGCGACGCGCACGCAGCAGCTCACGCGCCGAGGCGACGTGTCGCGTCCGGCGGCGAGGCTCAAGTGCAACGTGCGCGGCTCGCCGTCGGCCAAAGAGGCGCGAAGCTCGTCCTGCACAAAGGCGGCGTTCTCACGCAGCAGCGACGCGAACGCCAAACCCGCACCCACGGGCGCATCGATCCACATGGTCCAGCGCGCGTTCGCGTACTCGACGCGCAGATCGCGCGAGAGAATGAGCACGCCGGCTTCGAGCGCGTCGAGCAGGTGCGCCGCATCACGCTCGATCGGTTGCGCCGGGATCACGAGATTCCGCGTCGGCGACTCGCGACCGATTGCGTTCATACTTCCCGCTGGACTCTGACGTGCGACCACGCGCGATCGTCCCGCGATCAGTGCAGCGAGACAGGCTGCCGCGACG
>JBBQDT010000069.1:0-21228 GCA_038319955.1 Gemmatimonadales bacterium
ATCGTTCAACAACATCATGGAACTGCTGCAACTCGTGTTCGCCTTCGTGAACGCGCCGCTGTTCGCGACCTTCTTCCTCGGCATGTTCTGGAAGCGGAGCACCGGGCACGGCGCGTTCTGGGGGCTCGTCTCGGGAACGACAGCGGCCGCGCTGCACCACGGACTCACGCTGCCGGCCGGCTCGGTGCCCGGCATCAAGGGCGGATTCTTCGGCGTACTGAACACGTACCGCAGCGAGTTGGGGCAGACCTTCTGGACCGCCATCGCCGCGTGGACGACGTGTTTCGTCGTCACGATTCTGATAAGCATGATCACACGGCCGCGGCCAGAGAAGGAACTCGTCGGACTCGTGTACAGCCTGACGCCAAAGCCGGAGAGCACGGCACGTTCGGTGTGGGAGAAACCTGCGTTCCTCGGCATTGTGGTCCTCGTGCTATTGCTCATCCTCAACCTCATCTTCGCCTAAACCATGAGCGCAGCAGGCGATCTAGACGTCCGCGTTCCGATCGGCGCACTGTTCACGGTGATCGGCCTGTTGCTGACCGCGTACGGATTCCTCGAACCGGCAGCGGCGACGAAGGCATTCACGAAGGGCGGCCAGATCAACCTGTGGTGGGGCCTGGTGATGGTCGTCTTCGGCGTGATCATGCTGCTGCTCGCGCGTCCGTCACGCCGCCGAGCGGCGCCCTGAGCGACTCGGTGGAGGAGGTGCTCTGTGTCGGCGAGGTGTTGTGGGACTCGCTGCCAGCGGGGCTCTTTCTCGGCGGTGCGCCGTTCAACGTCGCCCGTCACCTGCGTGCGGCAGGTATTCCGGCGGGGATGGTCAGTCGTGTCGGCGACGACCGGTTGGGTGAGGAGATCATTCGTCGGGCGGCGCGCTATGGGGTGGCCACCGATCTCGTACAGGTGGACGACGCGTTGCGCACGGGCTTCGTGCAGGTGATGCTCGACGACTCCGGCAGCGCGGCATACGACATCGTGGCACCCGCGGCGTGGGACGCCATCGCGCTGAACGACGACCTGCTCGCGCGTGCGAACGCCGCGCGCGCCATCGTGTACGGCAGCCTGGCACAACGGAACGCGGTCACGCGCGCCACCATCGAGCGGCTGTGGGCGAGCAAGGCACTCATGGTCTTCGACGCGAACCTGCGGCCGCCCTTCGACGACAAGGAGGTCGTTCGCCGGTCGATGCAACGGGCGGACGTCGTGAAGCTCAGCGACGTCGAGTTGCGGGTGCTCATCAAGTGGTTCGACCTTCCGGCGGATACCCGCGCGGCCGCGTCGGCGATCGCCGAGGGATTCGGGTGCGACACCGTCTGCGTCACGCGTGGGCGCGAGGGCGCAGTGATGTGGCGCGGAGGCGCATGGAGCGAGCACGACGGCTTCGAGGTCGAAGTCCGGGACACGGTCGGGGCGGGGGACGCCTTTCTCGCGGTGCTGCTGGCGGGCATCCTCGGCGGCGCGCCGGACGCCGCCATTCTCAAGCACGCCAACCTGATCGGCGCATATGTGTCGACGCAAGACGGCGCGGTGCCGACCGACCAGAGCGCGGCGATTGCCCAGGCAGTGCGTCCGCCGGCGCGCGAGCCTCGTAAGCGCTGAACACCAGACCTCGGTATCCAAGCCTCACGCAAATGAACGACCGCGGAAAAATGAGATGTTCGCGGAGACAACGCCGCTCGAGGGTGTCCGTCGTCTCCGTCAACTCCGTTCAATGGATTGTCAGGGACCTTCGCCCGTCGATTCGGCACGGAGCGTTGATACCCCACGGGTATCGCCCGTGACCCAAATTGTATTGGCCCGATGGTCCGGCACCGGCTAACTCTCCATGAAGCCGTACGTCCGCTTCGCCGATACTGCCACGAGAGCAACTCGCTGTGTGTGGCGCACCGAGAAGCGCGACAGGGAGATGGAACGCATCATGACAAGGCACTTCCTTTTCGTCAGTGATTTCGACCAGACGCTGAGCTTCAACGACTCCGGCAGGCTCCTGAGCGAGATGCTCGGCATTTCCGGGTTCGAGGAGAAGGTCGCCGGACTGTCGCGCCTGAATCTCGTCCAGTCTGGCGCCGAGTTGACGTACCTGCTCCGCCACGATCCCGAATATCGTCGCGTGCGGCGTGCGGACCTCGCCGAGGTGGGCCGCCGCATTCGCCTCAAGGGCAACATCGAACGCCTGTCGTCGCTGCTCGACACGGGCATCGAGGGCTATCGGTTCGACTTCTACGTCGTCTCTGCCGCGCCGGAGGAGATCGTGCTGTCGGCGCTCGAGAACATCGTGCCGCCCAGCCACATCATCGGCACACGCCTCGGGTACGACGATCAGTCGGGCGAGATCGCCTCGGTGACGAGCGTCGCCGCCGGCTACGGCAAGGTCACGGCGCTCGAGGAACTGCGCACGTCGCTCGGCGTTCCGCGTGAGCGAGTCGTCTACGTGGGCGACGGCAGCTCCGACCTGCACGTCATGCTGCACGTGAATCGCGGAGAGGGACTGACGATCGCCGTCTCGCAGTCGCGACAGATCACGGAAGTCGCGCGCCGGACCGTCATGAGCGACGATGCGCTGAGCGTCCTCGTGCCGATCCTCGAGGAGATCGCGCATTACGAGGCGCCGCAGATTCGCCACTTCTTCGAGCAGCACGGCCTCGTCATCCAGGAGTGGGACCGCATTCGCACCGACTGGGTGACCATTCGCTCCACGGCCGAGCCCACGGAGCCGACGCTCATCGTGGCGGCGTAGCCGTGGACTTCCCCGGCCGGGCGCCGCGCAGTGCACGCTGGGCCATCTCGAGCGTGTTCCTCCTCACCGGCGTGGGTACCGCGAACTGGGCGGTGCGCATCCCGGCGGTCCAGCGTTCACTCGACCTCAGCGACGGACAGCTCGGCTTCGCGCTGCTCGGCGTGTCGATAGGCGCCATCGTTGCGATGCCGCTCTCCGGGCGCCTCGTCGCGCGCTATGGAAGTCGGCCGGTCACGTGGGCTGGTGCGGTCGCATTCGCCCTGGCACTCATGCTGCCGCCGCTGGCGCCGAGCTTCGGCCTGCTCGTGACCGCGCTGGTGGCGCTCGGGCTGGCGAACGGGATCCTCGACGTCGCGATGAACGCACAGGCCGCGGCGGTCCAGACGAGTTATCGCCAGCCGATCATGGGCCGGATCCACGCCTTCTACAGCTTCGGTGGCTTGATCGGTGCAGCCATCGGCGGAAGCATCGCGGCGGCAGGCATCGGGCCTGCGCTGCATCTCGCGGGCGTCGGGCTCGTCATCGCGATCGCGGCAAGTGCCGCTGTGGCGCGCATGCTGCCCGCGCACACGGACGCTGCCCCGCACGTGCCGTTCGCATCCGGACAGTTGCGCGCACTCATGGCGCTCGGCGTGCTCGCCTTCTGCGTGCTCTTCGGCGAAGGGGCCATGATGAACTGGAGCGCCGTGTACCTGCGCAACGTCATCGGTACGGGTCCGGGCCTCGCCGCCGCCGGCTTCGCGAGCTTCTCGCTGATGATGGCCATGGGCCGCACAGTGGGCGACACCCTGACGTCGCGCCTTGGCGCCGAGCGGCTGACGCAGATTGGCGGAGCGATTGCGTTCTGTGGCATCGCGCTGGCTCTCGCCTTTCCGTTACCGGTGCCGGTGGTCATCGGCTTCGGCGCCGTGGGCGCGGGGCTCGCGATCATCTTCCCGATCACGCTCGCCGCCGCAGCGCGCACGCCCGGAGTCGTCCCGGGGGCGGCGATCGCCGTGGTCTCGATGTGTGGCTATTCGGGATTGCTCGCCGGACCTCCGCTCATCGGCACGGTGGCGAACTTCCTCACGCTGCGTGGCGGCCTGGCACTCGTCGCGCTGGCGAGCGTCGGGGTGATCGTCCTGTCACGCGCGGTGCGCATGCCGTCGCCGCCGGACGCGAATCACCCCTTGGACGGCACCACGCGCGATCGCGTGCGGCCGACCGCACGCAATGCGGTGACGAATCGCTCTCGCACCGGCGACCTGTCACCGCGCTTCCACACCGCCGAGAGTTCCATGTCCACGGAGAGGTCGGGTACGGAGCGGTAGGCCACACCCTGTTGCTGGTATTGCTGGAGCGACCGCGGGATGAACGCGACGCCGACGCCTGCGCCGACGAGACTCACCAGCGTGTTCCATCCCGCTGCCTCCTGCACCACGCGTGGACTGAATCCCTCGGTGCGGCACCGGGCGATGATGTCGTCTGAGGTCGACGGCGCGACGTCCCGCTGGAAGAGCACGAACGACTCCTCCGCCAATGAGCTCAGCGTGAATCGCGCGCGGCCGGCGAGGCGATGATCCTCGGGAACGGCGAGGATCACCGGGTCGGTAAAGACGGCCTCCACGCGAAGCCACCGGTCCGCATCCAGTGGAGGACTGTGGAGCAGCCCGAGGTCGATGCGGCCGTCGCGCAGCGCCTCCGCCTGCTGCCGTGCATCCATCTCGAAGAGCGAGAGCCCGATGCTCGGCAGGTGCATGCGGAAGAAGCTCAGCACATTCGGAAGGACACCGGAATGGGTCGCGGCGTCGACGAAGCCGACGCGGAGGCGACCGGTCTCCCCCTTGGCGGCTCGGAGCGCCGTGCGTTGCGCGCGTTCCGCCTGCGCGAGGGTGAGGCGCGCCTCGGGGAGGAATGCGCTGCCTGCCGGCGTGAGGTCGACGCCACGCGGCGTGCGTTCGAACAGCGGCGTGCCGACTTCGCGCTCGAGGTCGCGGATCTGTCGGCTCAGTGGCGGCTGCGCGATGTGCAGCCGCGCAGCGGCGCGCCCGAAGTGGAGCTCCTCAGCGACGGCGACGAAGTAACGAAGGTGGCGCAGCTCCATGGTCGTACGATACCCGATAGGTAACGGCGGGGCTAGACGGTGCCTCGGTCGCGACTGCAGTGCTGCCGGAGACTCGCGAAGGAGGCTCCCGGCAATACATTTGCGCGGCATTCGGCATCACGAGTGCCTCGTGTCCTCACTCCAGGAATCGATGTCTCATCTTCGTGTTGTTGCGCTGTCGTTGTCTCTCACCGCGATGTCCCTGACCGCTGCACGCGCGCAGCAGGCCAACGATCCCGAGTACACCGCGAAGATCAAGGAGCTCACCCCCACGGATCCCACGTGGAAGTTCACCACGGAGCTCGTCGATCACCTGCCCGCATCGAGCACGGTGCCGACAGTGCTCAAGGTGCTCGGCTACGTCCCGGGTACGATCGGGAAGCTGTCGCGCACGGAAGATCTCAACAAATATTTCCGCGCCGTCGCCGCCGCGTCGCCACGCGTCAAGATCTTCTCGCTCGGCATGAGCGAGGAGGGGCGCGAGATGATCATCGCCGCGGTCGCCGACTCCGCGACCATCGCGCACCTCGACGACTATCGCACCATGGCGACACGGCTCGCCGACCCGCGCGGCGTGAGCGACGACGAGCGCGCGCGCCTCATTCGCGAGTCCAAGCCCCTGTACTGGCTCACCGGCACCATCCACGCGCCGGAGACGGGCAGCCCCGAGATGCTCATGGAGCTGCTCTACCGCCTCGCCGTCGAGGAGACGCCCTACATCCAGCAGATCCGCGGCAACGTCATCACGCTGATCACGCCGGCCACCGAAGTCGACGGACGCAATCGCATCGTCGACCTCATCGAGGAGGAGAAGCAGCTCAAGCTCGGCCGCGGCGGCATCCCGACGAACTACTGGGGCAAGTACATCGCGCACGACAACAATCGCGATGGCCTCATGATGAGCATCAAGCTGACGCAGAACATGAACGCCGGCTTCCTGCACTGGCGTCCCACCATCATGCACGACCTGCATGAGTCGGTGCCCTTTCTCTACACGAGCACCGGCACGGGGCCGTACAACGACCAGTTCGATCCCATCGTCGTCGACGAGTGGCACACGCTGGCGTACCAGGAGATCACCGAGCTCACCAAGCGCGGGCTGCCCGGCGTGTGGACGCACGGGTTCTACGATGGATGGGCGCCCAACTACATGCTCGGCATCGCGCAGTTCCGGAACTCGCTCGGCAAGTTCTACGAGACGTACACCGCGGGCGGCGCCGACTGCCAGATCGTGAAGCTCGCCGGCAGCGCGACGTCGCGCGAATGGGACCGCCCGAATCCGCCGGTGAACGGCGTGAAGTGGTGCATCCGGAGCAACATCAACTACCAGCAGTCCGGCGTGCTGATCGCGCTCAACTACGTCGCGAAGAACCATGAGACCTTCATGGAGAACTTTGCCCTCAAGGCGACGCGCATGGTCGACCGGGGCAAGCGTTCCGCGCCGTACGCGTTCGTCATTCCGCACGACCAGAAGCGCGCGGCCGAAGCGGGCGACCTGATCAACTATTTCCGGAAGATCGGGAGCGAGGTGCACGTCGCCACGGCGGACTTCACCGCGAAGACGATGCCGGCGGTGATCGAGCGTGGCCTCGTTGCCGGCGGGGCAGGACCCACAGCCGCCGCTGCAACCACCCGGCCTGACAGCGCCGCGCGACGCGACAGCACCGCTGTCCCGAAGACGGCGCTCAACGTCCACACCGGTGATTGGATCGTCCGCTTGGACCAACCCTACACGGCGCTCGTGCGCACCGTACTGGCCATCCAGCGCTTCCGCCCCGATGACCCGTCGCCATACGACGACACCGGATGGTCGCTCGACCAACTGCGCCACGTCACCGCTCACACCATCGCCGACTCGGCGGTCCTCACGAAGCCGATGTCGCTGCTGACAGCCGACGTCGTCGTGCATGGCTCGACGACCGGCACCGGCTCGACGATCGCCATCGCCCCTCTCGGCGACTGGCGTTCGGCGACGCTGCCCTGGAAGATGGGGAACACCAAGGTCACTATCGCCGACACGGCCTTCTCGGCGAATGGTGTGTCGTTCCCCGCGGGGACATATCTCGTCGCGAACAACGCGTCGACGATGGACGCCGTGAAATCGCTCGGTCTCAAGGCCACCGCGCTCGGGCAGGCGCCGACGGTTCGGTCGCACGTCGTGGCGCTGCCCCGGATCGCCTTCGTGCATACGTGGATCGAGACGCAGAACGAGGGATGGGTCCGTCACGCGCTCGAGGAGATGGGCGTACCGTTCACGTACATGTCGGTGCAGCAGTTGAAGAAGCCAAGGCTGCTCGACCGATTCGATGTCGTGCTCTTTCCGCACGTGAGTGCGTCCGCGACGACGATCGTCAATGGTCGCCCGATGGTCGGTCCGGCGATTCCCTGGAAGAAATCGCCGCTCACGCCCAACATTGGCGTCATCGACTCGACGGACGATATCCGGCCGGGCCTCGGCTTCGACGGACTCGCGGCGCTGCGTGCATTCGTCGAGCGTGGTGGGCTGCTCGTCACGGAAGGCAACAGCACGCGACTGCCAGTGGATTTCGGTTTCAATACCTCCGTCTCCATCGTGGCGACGCCGAGGCTGCTGGCGCGGGGCGCGGTGTTCCGTGCGCAGGCGATGGAGCGCAGCAGCCCGATTCTCTACGGCTACAGTGACGCGACCATTCCCGTGTACTTCAACACAGCGCCGCTGTTCAGCGTCGCTGCGGCGCCCGAGGCCGACACGGCGAGCCGGCGCGTCGCGCAGAACATCGCGGATCCGGCCTTGGAGAAGGAGCTGGCGACGCTGCGCGCACGCGTAATCCTCCGCTTCACGCCGCGAGTGGACTCACTGCTCATCTCCGGACTGCTGGACAATGGGTCGGAGATGGCTGGTCGCGCCGCGGTCGTGGACGCACCGGTCGGCAAGGGACACGTCGTGCTCTTCGGCATCCGCCCGATGTGGCGCTACGAGACGCAGGGCAGCTATGCCATGCTGTTGAACGCGATGGTCAACTGGAACAACCTCGGCGCCGGCGTCGCATCGCACGCGCCGTAGGTCAGAATCCGTTGCGGTGCTGCTGCGCCTCGACCCACACGCGGGCGAAGCGGCGGAGGACGTCCACGGCACTGCGAATGCGCCGTGTCGCAAAGACGATTACTGTTCCATCGACACCTCAGCTGTTCGAACCGGAACAACACATGAGTGCAAGCTGTCCACAGCTCGGCTTCGACGTCACGTTCCACGTCGACACAACACTCGACCGCGCCGCCGCGAGCTCGCTGTGGACGGCGTTCGCCGCGGCCCTCGAGTCGCGCGACCTGACCAGTGGCGGCGGCACCGAGGGCGGTGGACAGTGGCGCTACATCATCTGGCGCAATGGCAGCCAGGCGGAGCATGCCGATCGCGAAGCGGTGCGCACGTGGGCGGACGCTCGGCCCGAGATCACGGACGTCGAAGTTGGCGACCTGATCGACGGCGACTTCGCGCGCTGGAAGCTCGACATCTGAGCGCCGTATGACGCGCCCGTTCCTGACCGCCGAATGGCGCAATCTCGCGATGCTGAATTATGTCGTGGATCCCGCGCTGCTCAGACCATTCGTCCCCCATGGCACGGTGCTCGACGCATGGAAGGGCAGGACATACGTGAGCCTCGTCGGCTTCATGTTCACCGATACGCGCGTGCTGGGCGTGCCCATCCCGTTTCATCGCACGTTCGAGGAAGTGAACCTGCGCTTCTACGTGCGACGGACCGTGAATGGCGAGTTCCGCCGCGCGGTGACGTTCCTGCGTGAGCTCGTGCCGCGTCGTGCCATCGCACTCGTCGCACGGCTGGGCTACAACGAGCCGTACACCGCGCTCCCGATGCGCCATGATTTCTCCTTTGCCGACCCGACGCGCGATACCCCTTCATCTCGCGGGACGCGCCACATCAAGAGTGTCAGACGGGACTCGATCGCGGCTGACCCCAGGACGGCGCACTACGAGTGGAAGCTCTCGAGCGGATGGTGCGGCATGCACGTGGAGACGAGCGCTGCGCCTCGCGCCATTGTCGCGGGCTCCGAGGAGGAGTTCATCACGGAGCACTACTGGGGCTACACGCGTCAGCGAGACGGGTCGACCGTCGAGTACCAGGTGACACATCCATCGTGGAACGTGGCCGCTGTCACACGCGCCTCGGTGTCCGGAGACCTCGGGGAGTTGTACGGCAACGAGTTTGCGTCCCGACTCTCCGCTCCACCGGATTCGGCGTTTCTCGCCGACGGATCACCGATTACCGTGTCACTGCCCACGCGCATCTCGTAGTTGCACGGTTCGGCGTCGCCATCCGCCGATGGCGGCGACGGTTGCCCAGATGTCGAGATGCGCGACCGCTGGACCAGCCAGCTCGACGGCGCCGATGACGCCCCAGCTTGTGCATCGCTGGATCAGGAGTGGGGCTTGTGCTTCCTCGCCGCGACGGTGGCCGCCGTGAGCCGCTCGAGGTAAGCGGCAGCGGTTTCGTCGCTCGCTCGCGTCGGAAGCAGGAAGTGCGGATCGTCAGGCTCGCCGGGCTGGTTCAACGGTGGCTCGTCCATCATGAGGTCGCCCCCCGCCGCCTGGACGGCGCTCTCGAACCCTTCGAGTGCCTCGAGCATGCGGACGACATCCTCCGGCGAGTCGGCATCGACCACCTCGATGCCGCGCGCGCGCAAGCGTCCCGCGATCTCCTGGGTGACGCGCGTGATCTCGCTGGTGTCGTTGTCGTGTGGCTGGCTCATGCGAAGGTCTCCGGGAAAAAATGGCCTGCCGCCATCGGCGATGAGATATCGGCGCGGGGCAGGGCGCTTCTCGGCGAAAAGCGGTCCAGCGCGGCGGGCGGGTCTTGACGCATCAAGAAAACTTGCTACAATTCCGGTGTGCCCACCGCTACGCTCGACATCCCACGCATTGCCCAGCTCTGCAACGCCCTCGCCGACGAGGCGCGCGTCGAGATCATCACGCGCCTGCTCGACGGCGAGAAATGCGTCTGCGACCTCACCGATGCCCTCGCCACCGGGCAGTCGCGGCTGTCGTACCATCTGAAAGTGCTCAAGGATGCCGGTCTGGTCACGGATCGTCGCGATGGGCGCTGGGCGTACTACACGCTTGCTCGCGACGTATTTCTCGAGGCGGAGGAGTTGCTGGAATCGCTGCGTCCGAAGGCCTCGCGGTCGCTGAAGGTGAACTGCTGCTGATGCTGTAGATAACGCAGTCGTCCCGAGCGAAGTCGAGGGACCTGCTCTTCCGCTGTTTCGTCGTATCCAACACATCAACTTTTCTTGCTGATATGGAGAAGCCAATGACCACCACGACCGCCACCAACCTCGACGCCCTCCGCGAGACAGTGCAGGCACGCTACGGTGAGGCCGCTCGCCGAGTCACCGACGGCAGCGCCGCGTCCTGCTGCGGACCCGCTACCGGATCCAGCGGATGCTGCGGCGCCACCACCGAGAGCTGGGACCCCATCACCGCCAACCTCTACGACGAGGGTCAAGCCGCCGGCATTCCCGCCGAGGCGCTCCTCGCGTCGCTCGGCTGCGGTAACCCGACCGCCCTCGCCGACCTCGCGGAAGGTGAGACGGTCCTCGATCTCGGCTCCGGTGGCGGCATCGACGTGCTCCTCTCCGCCAAGCGCGTCGGCCCATCGGGCAAAGCCTATGGCCTCGACATGACCGACGACATGCTGGAGCTCGCGAACGAGAACAAGGCACGCGCCGGCGCGACGAACGTCGAATTCCTCCGGGGCCACATCGAGAGCATCCCGCTCCCCGCGAAGAGCGTGGACGTCATCATCTCGAACTGCGTCATCAACCTCTCGGGCGACAAGCGGAAAGTCCTCGCCGAGGCGTTCCGCGTGCTCAAGCCGGGTGGTCGCTTCGCGGTTTCCGATGTCGTCGTGCGCGGTGACGTGCCCGCCGCGGTGAAGCAGAGCATGGAGTTGTGGGTCGGCTGCGTGGCCGGCGCACTCGAGGAGCAGGAGTTCCTTGAGATGCTGCGCGACGTCGGCTTCGAGAACCCAACCATCGAGCCCACACGCATCTACAAGGCCGAGGACGCCGCGGCGTTTCTCTCCAACACCGGGCTCGATGCGGAGAAGTTCGCCGCGGAGATCGACGGCAAGTTCATGGGTGCGTTCATTCGTGCGACGAAACCCGGAGCCAAGGCCGCAGCGACGCTCGCCGTGGCACCGGAGGCCTGCTGTGCTCCTGGTTGCTGCAGTTGATCATCGTCGTCCCGACAGGAGCGCGCCGCGCGACCGAGGGACCTGCTCTCACTTGATATCCACCTCGAACCAGACCATGCGCTCATCAGATTCCGCCACTGCCACGCTGCGCCTCGCAGCACCGTCCGATGAACCGGGCGTAGAAGCACTGCTGACCGCATCCGGCCTGCCGCTCGACGGTGTGCACGAGGCACTACCATGCTTCGTCGTTGCGGAGGACGCAGGCGACATCGTCGGTGTGGCGGGCATCGAGGCCTGTGGCGCCGCCGGCGAGCATGCGCTGCTGCGCTCCGTCGCCGTCGCGCCCGGTTGGCAGAAACGCGGTCTCGGCCGCGCACTCGTCACGCGGACGATCGCCGAGGCCGAGGCGCGTGGCGCGACGGCGCTGTATCTCCTCACGACGACGGCCGAGCAGTACTTCCCGACCTTCGGCTTTCGAACGACGTCGCGCGACGCAGTGCCCGATGACGTGCGGGCGACGACGGAATTTCAAGGCGCGTGCCCCGCGAGTGCAACGGTGATGGTGCGCGAGCGACCCGTCGCAGGCACCTGATGTCGCGCGCCGCCTACGCGCTGTTCTCGGATGTCCACGCAAACCTGCCGGCACTGGACGCCGTGCTGCGTGACATCACGTCGAGGGGCGGGCTGGCCGGCGTCTATCATCTCGGCGATCTCGTGGGCTATGCGCCGTGGCCCAACGAGGTCGTGGCGGCGATTCGTGACGCGGCGATTCCCGGCGTCGCGGGCAACTACGATTCCACGGTCGCGACGCGCTACCAGCACTGCGGGTGTCGCTACGAGGATGCGCAACAGGAGGCGCTGTCGCACGAGAGCTTCCGCTGGACACTCGCCAACACCTCCGACCTCTCGAAACGGTATCTCGGAAGCCTCCCATTCCGCATCGACATCCGGCCATTCGGCGGTCACGCCGCGGGTCCGACGATTCGCCTCGTGCATGGCAATCATGCGCTCAACACGGTGTACGTCACCGAAGCGCGCAGCGACGAGTTCCTGTCGTCGATGGCGCGGAGCCTCGGCGCGCGCGAGGGAGATGTCGTCGGCTTCGGGCACACGCACAAGCCGTGGCATCGCGTGGTCGAGGGCATTCATTTCGTGAACACGGGCAGCGTGGGACGGCCCAAGGACGGCGATCCACGGGCGGGATACGTCGTGCTCGACGTGAGTGAGACGAGCGTGGATGTCGACTTCGTGCGGATCGAGTATGATGTGGAAGTCGCCGCACGTGGCATCGTCGCGAGCACGTTGCCCGCCGAGTTCGCCGAGTTCCTTCGCACCGGCGGCACGCCGGCGTAGTGGAGGCGACAAAGCACGAGATGAAGTTGATGGCGTACGACGGCACCGTTCTCGCTCAGCTATGGGGACGGTCACGATTCTCAAACACCGAAGGCAATGGGCCACCGCGAAGACAGGCACAAGCACGCTGCACAGCGGAAGCGCGACGAACGCGCGAACGCGATTGCATCTCCGAAGGGCAACGCCATCGAGCCGCGCATGCCGCTCGCCGGTTACGAGGCGCTGTACGAGATCACGCGGTCGGGTCGCGTTTACTCACTGAAGACCAAGAAGTTTCTCGCCGTCGGCTATCATCACAGTCCGTCCATCCGCTTCACGGTCAACGGGGCGATCGTCGCAATGCCGAAGGACAAGGCGATCGCCGACAGCTGGGCGGGCGACAACACCTCCGCGCCGCCTAGTCCTGTGTGATTGGCCCCTCGTGCGTCATCAGTAGATTATTCCGTCACGGACCGGAGGAAGGATGACTGCGACGAACCAGCTTTCCCTGCTGACAGGCTCGGCGCACGGCGAGCACGTATTCCCCACGTTGTCCGCCGAGCAGATCGCTCGCGTGGCCGCGCACGGACGAGTGCGCGCCGTCGCGGCCGGGGAGGTCCTCGTCGACGCGGGCGCGCGAAACGTGCCGCTGTTCGTCGCCAGGAGCGCCACCATCGAGAGCGCGCGCGTCACTGACCTCGGTGAAACACTCATCGCCATCTTCAAGCCGGGCCAGTTCACCGGCGAGATGAATACGCTCTCCGGCCGCCGCGCGCTCGCACGCAGTCGCGTGGGCGAGCCGGGTGACGTCATCGAGGTCGATCGCGAGAGCCTGCTCGGACTCGTCCAGAGCGACGGCGAGCTGAGCGAGATCTTCATGCGGGCCTTCATTCTCCGGAGAATGGAATTGATCGCGCACGGCTTCGATGACGTCGTCGTGATCGGATCGAACCACTGTTCCAACTCGCTGCGCGTGCGCGAATTCCTCACACGCAACGGCCATCCGTACGCGTCGCTCGACCTTGATCGCGACGAAGGCGTGCAGGACCTCTTCGATCACTTCCAGGTCAGCGCAGCCGAAGTGCCGATCGTCATCTGGCGTGGCGCGACTGTCCTTCGCAACCCGAGCAACCGCGAGATCGCCGACCTTCTCGGCTTCAATGACGCGATCGAGCAGACGCACGTCCGCGATCTCATCATCGTCGGCGGCGGGCCGTCGGGTCTCGCGGCGGCGGTGTACGCCGCGTCAGAAGGCGTGGACGTCCTCGTTGTCGAGGCGAATTCCCCGGGTGGTCAGGCCGGCTCGAGCTCACGCATCGAGAACTACCTCGGCTTTCCCTCTGGCATCACGGGCCACGAGTTGGCGGGCCGCGCGTACATCCAGTCGCAGAAATTCGGCGCCGACCTCATGATCGCCAAGGGCGCCACTCGACTGTCGTGCGAGCGGACGCCGTACGCCATCGAGATCGATCGCCTCACGAAGATCCCGACCCGGACCGTCATCATCGCCACGGGCGCCGAGTATCGAAAGCTCGCGCTGCCGGACCTGTCGCGGTTCGAGGGCGCCGGCATCTATTACGGCGCCACCTTCATGGAAGCGCAGTTGTGCCTTGGCGAAGAAGTGATCGTCGTGGGCGGTGGAAATTCGGCGGGACAGGCGGCGGTATTTCTCTCGTCCACCGCGAAGCACGTGCACATGTGCATCCGCTCCGGAGGTCTCGTGGACACGATGTCGCGCTACCTCATCCGCCGCATCGAGGATTCGCCGAAGATCACGCTGCACCGACACACAGAGCTCACGGAGCTCGGCGGCACGGCGCAACTGGAGCACGTTCGCTGGCGGAGCCGGCAGACGTCCGAGGAGGAGTTCCATCCCATACGCCATGTGTTCGTGATGGCGGGCGCGTCACCCAGCACGCAGTGGCTCGCCGGCTGCGTGGCGATGGACGCGAAAGGCTTCATCAAGACGGGCCCCGACCTCACCAAGGAGGATCTCGCCGCGGCGAAGTGGCCCCTTGCCCGGCCGCCGCATCTCCTCGAGACGAGCCTGCCGGGCGTATTCGCCGTCGGCGATGTGCGCGCCGGCAACGTCAAGCGCGTGGCGTCGGCAGTTGGCGAGGGGTCGATCGCCGTGTCGTTCGTGCACCAGGTGCTCCAGGAATAGTCGCGATCTTACTGCACCTCGGCGTGACTTTGCGACAGCGAGGGCGCGATCGTGAACTTGATCGTCCGTCCTCCCGAGACAAGCAGTGGACCGCTCGACGCACGCCCGTTGCCGCCGATCGGTGCCGCGATCAGTCGAAAGTCCGATGCGCCGATGACCGTCGGGCTCAGGGCGAACCGCGCCGTGCCGCTGCTGCCCGAGACGGTACCGATCCGCGTCGGTAGGCCGCTGCTGAGCGCATAGATGTCCACGTCGTAGAAGTTCTGGTTCTCGACGATCAGCATCGCATCTTCCGGCTTCCGGTTGTCCGGGTCGTAGGCGTTGCCGGAGCGGCACGCCGACAGGACCACCGGACCCGTCAGCATGAGGGCGAGTGCGAGTCTCCGAAGAGTGTGCATGAGTAGTCCTGAGTAGTGAGATACAGGATGGTTAGGCAAAGCCAATGCCCTCGCTGCACGCACAGACGTTTACCGTCTGGCGCGGAGCAGAGGTGAGAACCACCTTGGCTCCCGTGACGACACATCTCGTAACGGGTGCGCAGGGCTACATCGGACGCTACCTCACGCGCGAGCTCATGAGCCGCCGCGCGGACGCAACCGTCGTTGGCATCGGGCGGTCGGTGCGCGACGGAGTCTCGCTCGGTGGGTACGCGTACGAACGGGCTGACGTCCTCGACGGTGCGGGTCTCCGTGCCTTGCTCGATCGCCACCGCCCCGAATGCATTTTCCATCTCGCCGCTGCGCCTCGCAGCGGCAGCGGGGCAACGATCACGCAGACCAACGTGCTCGGCACCGTGCGCCTGCTGGACGCCATCGTCACCATCGACGGTTACCGGCCGCGCGTCGTCCTTGCCTCGAGTGACGGCGTCTATGGCGTACTCGACGACAATCAGCTCCCCGCCTCCGAGTCTGCGCCCTGCGTGCCGGTCGATATGCACGGCGCCAGCAAGCTGGCCGCCGAGCACATGTCGCGCATCATCGGTGAGCGGCATGGCGTGTGTGTGATGGTGGCGCGCATCTTCACGGTCTGCGGGCCGGACGCGGCGATCCACCTCGGCGACCTCGGAACGACGCGCGACCTCATCGACGTCCGCGATGTCGCGAGCGCGCTCGCCATCATTGGCGAACAGGGAAGCTGCGGTGAAACGTACAACGTCTCCAGCGGCCCGATGACGACGGACAGCACTCCGCCGGGCGTGTCGAACGCTTCGCGCCACTACGGCGACGTCACGCGCCTCCACAAGCTAGGGTTCGTGCAGCAGTACCACATCGAGAGCGGCCGCGCGCCTCATCAGTCACCGGAGCACACATGACGTCTTCACCAGCGTGGCTGCCCTACGCACTCGGCTCCGCCGCCTTCGCCGCACTTACCGCCATCTTTGCCAAGATCGGGCTCGAGGGCATCGACTCCGACTTCGCCACGCTCATCCGCACCATCGTCATCGTCGCGGTGCTTGGCGTCTTTGTCGCCACCACCGGCAAGTGGCGCGATCCATTCGCGCTGCCCAGCCGCTCGGTGCTGTTCCTCGTGCTGTCGGCGTTCGCGACAGGCGCGTCGTGGGTCTGCTACTTCCGGGCGCTCAAGATCGGCGAGGCGTCGAAGGTGGCGCCGGTGGACAAGCTGAGCGTCGTGCTCGTCGCGCTGTTCGCAGTCGCGTTTCTCGGCGAACGACCCGCCGCGCGCGAATGGCTCGGCATCGGCATGGTGGCGGCGGGCGTGCTTGTGCTGGCCATCAAGCGCTGAGCCACGCCAGTGCCACAGTGTGTCCCGCTCGCCTTATTGCGCCTCCACATCAACGCTCGAGGATGACCCCATGACCGAATCGTCCAGCGCGGTGACCACCGATACCGACGGCGGACGCTGGGTGTCCACGACGGTGGGTGGTCCGGGATATCGTGCCGACGTCAGTGCACGCAATCATCACTTCGTCATCGACGAGCCGATCGCCCTCGGCGGCGGCGACGCCGGTCCCACGCCGTACGAGTACCTCCTGGGTGCGCTGAGTGGGTGCACCGCCATGACGCTCCGCCTCTATGCCAATCGCAAGCGCTGGCCGCTCGAGAGCGTCGAGGTGCGGATGCGGACGTCGCGCACGCACGAGGTCGACTGCGAAAACTGCGAGAAGACGGCAGTTGGCATCTCACGCATCGAGCGGAAGGTCGTGATGCAGGGCGATCTCACCGACGAACAGAAGCAGCGGTTGCTCGAGATCGCCGACAGATGTCCCGTGAAGCAGACGCTCGAGCGCGGCGTCAAGGTGATCGCGGTCGAATAGACGACCCACTCCGCACGAATGGCGTCGCGTGCACGACTAGGCGAAGCGCATACCGATCCACAGTCCGAGCACCGCTGCGGCGGCCAGCGCCACCAGTCCCGCCAGCACGAACCAGCGAAAACGTCCGGTTCCGACGACCACCGCCATCGCGGCCTTGAAAACGGTGTTCGTCAGCACGCCGACGGCGATGGCGCGCGCCGACAGCGCGACCAGCTCGGCCGACGTCCCGAGTTGGTTCATCGACACCGTCAGCGCATCCATGTCGGTGAGCCCGAGCACCACGGCGGAGCTGATTACCCCTCGGCTGCCCCAGTATGTCGCCGCGAGCGTGCTCGCCGTCAGCGCAAGCTGGAAGAGCAGCGCCATCCGGATCGCGGAGCCAAGCCGCAGCGGGTTGCCGGTTTCCGTCGGCAGTGCCGCGGTCGCCACCGGGCGCACGAGCGCAATGCTCACGACGACGGCACCGAGCACGAACGCAGGCAGCAAGTAGGGAATCAGGGCCACCGATACGGGCGGATTCAGTACGGCGCTCACGATGGTGACCCGCGGCAGCAGGACTGTGCACGCGCCGATCACGCCGACCGCCAACGATCCGCCGGCGCCAGGATCGCGACGGCTCGCGCGCGCGAAGTTCAGCGCCACGGCGGTGGACGAGATGACGCCGCCGATCAGGCCCGTGACGCCGTCACCGCGCTCGGCGCCCACGACGCGCCGCGCCAGGTAGCCCAGAAAGTTGAGCCCCGAGAAGATGACGATGATCGTCCATAGTGCACGCGGCCTGATGCCGCCGAACGGACCGAATGGCCCTTCCGGAAGGATGGGCAACACGACGAGTGCCAGCGCCGCGAACTGCAGTCCGGCGCGCAGCTCCGCCTCGTCGACGTGCTTCAGCAGCGAATGGATGCGCGACTTCTCGACCAGCACCAGCACGACGAGTGATGCGAGGCCGCTCGCGACGGCCATGTACCCGATGCCCGCGGCGAACCCGATGCCAAGCACGACGAGCGCCGCGACTTCCGTGGTGCCATCGATGGACTCGATCGTGCGCCGCGCCGCGATGAAGTAGGCCGTCACCGTGAGGGCACTCGCGGCAACGAGCAGCGCCACCGCGACGCTCGCCAGACCTTCGGTCATCAGCCAGCCCGACATGCCGCCGAGCAGGCCGAGGAGCAGGAAGGTGCGAACGCCGGCGAACCGTGCGTCGGATCCTTGCGCGTGGCCGGACCACTCGCGCTCCACACCCACCGCGAGCCCGGAGACCGCGGCGATACCGAGATGCTGTGCGACGATGATCAGCGGCGTATTGAGCATGGTCAGGTTCATGTCCGGGGCGCCCGCCGCTGTGAGCACAGAAGTCGATCGAGCCGCGGCGGCAGTCGGACAATACTCTCACCGCGTCGCGAATGTCGAAAAGCGGGCACCGATCGGTCGCCGCCGCCGCCCCGCGTCGGCACGATTGCCAAGTCGCGGATCTGCGTCGCGAGCTATACTCAGTACGGGGCATGAGCCGCGACGAACACCGGTCACCCCAACCGCTTTCCCACGAAGACCATGTCGCAGTCCGAAACTCCATCACGAGGCGTGTGGAATACCCCGCCGACACCGAAGGAGCGGAACGCGGTTCAGCGACTCGTCGACCGCCTCCTCGACGAACTCGCACCGGAGCGCGCGACGAAGCGTGGCGACTATCCGGTGAACCCGGTCGTCGCCCACCGCACGCCGAGTGGATGCGTGCTGCAGGCGGCGGACACGGCGCTCAGTGTGTCATGGTTCCCGGAGGCCACGGACGCGACTGCGCTCGGCGAGCTGCACGTCGTGCTGTGGCGCGGTGTCGTCTCGCGTCGCGGGTCGCCCAAGCCGGCGCAGGGTGCGGTGGAAATTCGCGATCTCGCACTGCGGCCGGTCGAGCGACCCACCGACGAGCTGGTCTGGCGCGCGACCGATGGGACACTGTACGACGCCGATGGACTCGCCGTGTATTGTCACGCGCTGCTCGAAGGCCAGCGAGATGAGGATCGCGCGGCGGAGTAGTGCCGCGCGGCCGCGCTCACTGCGCTCCGCTCACCTTCAGTACCAGCGTCTTGTCCGACTGCTGCCCCGACGTCTTCGGATAGGGATGCACGTCCACCGCATCGAAACGGTAGCCGCCGTACGTGGCGCTTCTGGGTGTCTTCACGAGATACAGCGTGTCGACGCGATCGTCGCCCGCGCCACTGAAGGCAACCACGATCACGGCGTCGCCTGCGGTCACGCATACCACGTCCGATGGGCAGCGTGAGTCGTTGACCCCCGTGAACTGCACGCGGACGGAGCCCGGCGTCACGTTGGCCGTTGCCCCGACACCCAACTCCACCGACTGTCCCACCGCGACATCGCGCGGTGCAGAGGTGAGGCCGGCACATGCGGCGATCGAAACGGCGGCGGCAATGGCTGCAATCGAGCGTGTATTCACGAGCGAGATCTCCAGACGAGTGGTGAGCGGACTTCCTCTGCTCCAAACCAGCGTGAATAGCACGCGGTCACAATACAGCATCCGTGCGCACGCCGCATCGCGCGCTACCTTTGTCGAAGCGATCAACCTTTTTCAGGAGACCGTGGTGCGCCTCTCATTCGCCGATGCCCGTTCGATGCCCCTCATCATCATTCTCGCGGCCTGCGTGGCATCGCAGTCGGTGTCCGCCCAGAGGCCCGATCCGTTTCTCGCCCGTGCCAAGGCGGTGCTGCGGTCTACGCCGCTGGTGGACGGCCACAACGACCTCCCGTGGCGCATTCGCGAGGACACGCTGCATTCCAACGACATCGAGGCGTACAACCTCCGCACGCGAATGCCCGGCATGACCGACCTCGCCCGCCTCGAGCAGGGGATGATCGGCGCGCAGTTCTGGTCGGTCTACATTCCCGGCGAGCCCGATGCGTCCGACTACAAGCCCAATGGAAAAGTCAGCAGCCGGCCTGGATACTCGCGCGTGCAGCTCGAGCAGATCCAGCTCGCGCGGCGCATGATCGCGAAGTATCCGGAGCGGTTCGCCTTCGCGTCTACCGAGGCGGATGTCCGGAAGGCGTTCGCCGCCAGGAAGATCGGCTCGCTGCTCGGCATGGAAGGTGGTCATGCCATCGAGAACTCGCTCGAAGTGTTGCGCGCTTACTATGACCTCGGCGCACGGTACATGACGCTCACGCACAACGTCACGCTCGACTGGGCCGACGCCGCGCTCGACTCGGCGCGTCACGGCGGTCTCACGCCGTTCGGCAGGGAAGTGGTGCGCGAGATGAACCGCCTCGGCATGCTCGTGGACCTCTCGCACGTGTCGGCCGGCGTGATGAGCAACGCGCTCGACGTTACCGCGGCGCCCGTGATCTTCTCGCACTCTGGATCGCGCGAGCTGGTCGGCCACCTGCGCAACGTCCCCGACTCGATCCTTCGCCGACTGCCGGCGAATGGGGGCGTCGTGATGGTGCCCTTCGTCACGTCCTTCGTGTCGAAGGCCGTGTTCGCCGACGACAACGAGATCGAGCGGGTCGGTGCCGACCTGAAGCGACGCATGCCCGGCGACACTGTCGCACAGCGGCGTGAGTTCAACGTTTGGCGCGCGGCGCATCCACGGCCGAAGGCCACGATCGCCGAGGTCGCCGATCACATCGATCACATTCGCACGGTCGCCAGCGTCGCGAACGTCGGCATTGGCAGCGACTTCGACGGCATCACGGAGACCGTCGTCGGTCTCGAGGACGTCTCGAAGTTTCCGATGTTGTTCGCCGAGCTCGCGCGGCGCGGCTGGTCCGATGCCGATTTGCGCAAGCTCGCCGGCGAGAACGTGCTGCGCGTCCTCAAGCGCGCGGAGGTCGTTTCGGCGCGCATCAAGCGCGAGCGGCCAGCGTCGGTCGCGACGATCCATCAGCTCGATCGTCGTCCCATCCCCTGAGGTGATCGCAGCCATGGAATTGCTGAGACAGCCATGGCCATGGTGGGTCGCCGGGCCGATCATCGGGCTCTTTGTCCCCGCACTGCTGCTCGCCGGGAACAAGCTGTTCGGCGTCTCGGCGAGCCTTCGCGATATGTGTGCAGTCGCGCTGCCGGGCCGCGTGGAATTCTTCCGCTATAACTGGCGCGCGCGCGGCGGGTGGAGCCTGGCCTTCAGTCTCGGCATCCTCATCGGCGGGGCGATCGCGGGGCGGTATCTCGCCGGCGGCGCGGACGCGGCCATCTCGCAGGCGACGCGCGACAGTCTCGCGGCGCTCGGCATTCACGACATGCACGGCCTCGTGCCGAGCGAGCTGTTCAACCTTGGTGCGCTCGCCACCGCGCGCGGCTTCATCATGATCGTCATCTCCGGCTTCCTCATCGGATTCGGGACGGCGTACGCCGGCGGCTGCACGTCGGGCCATGCGATCAGCGGCCTTGCGGATTTTCAGCTGCCGTCGCTCATCGCGGTCATCGGTTTC
>JBBQDT010000070.1:0-21095 GCA_038319955.1 Gemmatimonadales bacterium
GACGAGTTCAAGACGTTCATCGCGGCGTCGATCACGGCGGGCGTCTGCGAAGAATTTCTCTTCCGCGGCTTTTTCATCGTGATCCTCGCGCCGCAGCTCGGCTGGTGGCCGTCGGCGGGGCTGGGCATCGTGATCTTCGGCGCGTTGCACGCCTACCAGGGCACGGCTGGCATCGTGCGAACGGCGCTCGTGGGTGCGCTGATGACGTTCGTGCTCGTGGCCACGCAATCGCTCGTGACGGCGATGGCATTGCACACGTTGATCGATGGGGGCTCGGGGCTCGTGACATGGATCGCGCTGCGCGAGGTCCCTGACGTGCCAGCAGCTATCGACACTCGCGCGAGAGCCGGGTAACTTCACGGCGCGTCAGACCTCCTCAACGCCCCCCGTTCCCCATCCGATGACCGGTGTCAAACGACCGATCCGCGTAGCGGTGATCGGTGGTGGGTGCGCGTCGCTGACGACGGCGTTCGAGCTGACGCGGCCGGAACGCGAGGGCCGGTACGACGTCACCGTCTACCAGATGGGCTGGCGGCTCGGCGGCAAGGGCGCGTCGGGACGCGGTGCGTCCGACCGCATCGAGGAGCACGGGCTGCACTTGTGGATGGGCTTCTACGAGAACGCCTTCCGGTTGATGCGCGAGTGCTACGCCGAATTGCCGACCAACCCGGGTCGGCGGTTCGTCGATTTCCGGGATGCCTTCAAGCCGGCGCCCGATGTGGCGGTCGCGAGCCGGATGCCAGATGGCGACTGGGAGTTCTGGCGCGCGCACTTTCCCGCAGCGCGTGGACTGCCGGGCGATCCACTCGATGAGGACAGTCCGTTCACCGTGCGGGGCTACCTGCGCCAGTCGGCGCTGCTCATCGGCGAGCTGCTGCGCTCCGCGCAGGGAGTAGAGACGGCACGTGGTGTCCCGAGTGCCGCTGCGCTGCTCCGCTACGGACAATTGGCGGGTGCAGCGGCGCTGTTCGAGGCGAGCGACACGATGCGCCAGGCCATCGATGCATGGCTGCCGCAGATGCGTCAGGGACCGTCCGCCATCGTCGTGCGTCTCATCGAGTCGTTTGCTGCAGCGGCGCGCCAGCAGTTGCAGACGATCGTCGCTGGCGACGGCGAGCTGCGCCGCATCTGGCACGTGATCGACCTCATCCTCGCCATCCTGCGCGGCGCCGCGCTGAACGGAATGGCGCTGGACGCACGTGGCTTCGATGCCATCAACGGCTATGACTGGCGTGAATGGCTGCGCCTCAACGGGGCGTCCGAGGAGTCGTTGCACTCGGGCTTCATGAACGGCATCTACGATCTCGCGTTCGCGTTCGAGGATGGCGATGTGAACAGGCCGAGGCTTGCGGCGGGGGTCGCGTTGCGCGGTGCGATGCGGATGTTCTTCACGTATCGCGGCTCGCTGTTCTGGCGAATGAGCGCCGGCATGGGCGACGTCGTGTTCTCGCCGCTGTACGAGGTGCTGAAGCAGCGCGGCGTGAAGTTCGAGTTCTTCCATCGGCTCCGTGACGTCCGCCTCGCACCGGCGCGGACAGGTGAGACGCCGTTTGTGTCGTCGCTCGAATTCGACGTACAGGCGAAGGTGAAGGGAGGCGGCGAGTATCAGCCACTCGTCGACGTACGCGGCGTTCCCTGCTGGCCCTCGGCGCCGGACTACGCGCAGCTGGTCGGTGGCGCAAAGCTCGCGCGCGAGAAGCGCGCATTCGAGGCGCATCACGAGCAGCGGCGCGCGGCAACGAAGACGCTGCGCGTCTCCGCCGACTTCGACTTCGTGGTGCTGGGCGTGAGCATCGGCGCGGTCCCGCATGTGGCGAGCGAGCTTGTCGCACGCGATGCACGCTGGGCCGCGATGGTGCAGCACGTGAAGTCGGTTCCCACGCAGGCGCTCCAGGTGTGGTTGAACGAGAGCATGCAGACGCTGGGCTGGCCGCATCCACCGTCGAACGTGTCGGGGTTCGTCGAGCCGTTCGACACGTGGGCCGACATGGGGCATCTCATTCCCGAGGAAAGCTGGAACGGGCGAGTGCAGTCGATCGCGTATTTCTGCAGTGTGCTACCGGATGTCGTGCCGCCAGGTGGCGAGCTGACGAGCGAGTTCGCTCATGCCCAGCGCGCTGTAGTCCGTGAGAACGCGCGTCGCTTTCTCGACCGCGATGTGGGTGCGCTGTGGCCGAACGCGGTGAACGAGCGCGGCTTTCGCTGGGAGCTGCTCGTCTCCGGCGACCGAGCCAGGCGCGGTACGACGGCGCGTCAGCTCGACTCGCAGTACTGGTCGGCAAACGTGAATCCGAGCGATCGGTACGTACTGTCGCTTCCAGGCAGTCTGGAGTATCGTTTGTCCCCGCTGGACCTCTGTTTCGACAACCTGACGATCGCCGGCGACTGGACCGCAACTGGACTCGATACGGGCTGCATCGAGTCGGCGGTCATGTCGGGACGATTGGCGGCACATGCCCTCTCGCACTTCCCGCCGCTCGAGGACATCGTCGGATACGACCACCCATGAGGCGCGCCATCGTCGGCAGTGCACGCCTTCGTTGCATTCGTACACAGCGGAACACACAGTGGCGAGCAGGAACCGGGTGAAGCGAGACATGCCCGCGCGCAGCGGGCCGATTCGCAACAAGGCCGTGCCGACGTCGGTGTCACCACCGCGCGCCGACGCGGGTCTGAGTGTCGGCGCCATCGTGGACGAGAGCGTAAAGACAGCGATGCGGGCCGTGGAAGCTGCCGACGCCACCGTGCGGGGTGCGGTCGAACGCGGCGTCGATACCGCATACATGGTGATCGAGGAATACATGCTGCGCGGACGCCAGGCCGCGGGCCGGAACCACGAACGACGCAACGGGAGACACGAGATGAACGACGAGCGCCAAGGCGGCAACAGCTATCCCAACAGCGGATTCGCGGGTGGACCATGGGCTGCGATGAACCCGATGATGGCGCCGTGGATGCAGATGATGCGGCTGTGGACGGAAAGCATGTCGTCGTTCATGCCTGGCGCGAACGGCATGGCAACGGACCTGATGAGCGAGTTCATGCCGGGCGCCGCGATGTGGGCGGGAGCATCCGCAGCGCGCGCATCGGTGTCGGTGCACGTATCGTCGCCGTATCCGGTGGACGTGAAGGCGGACTTCGACGCCGGTGCCGAGTATTCGATACTCACGGCCGAGCCGCTTCGGTCGATGGACGGCGATGCAAAGCTGAGTGTATCGCTCACGTGCACGCCGGGCCTTGTGCGAATCGCCGTCACCGTACCGACGGGCCAGGTGCGCGGGCGCTACGCCGGCGCCGTGCACGACGCGAGCGGCGTGAAGCGAGGCGAGATCACGATCGACGTGGAGTCGCCGGCGGCCAAGTCCGGGCCCGCTGCCACCAAGCGCCGCAAGCGCAGCACAGCCCGGCGATAGGAGCGCGCCGTGGTCGCGTCGACGGCGACGCCCGGGACGCTGGTCCCTTCAATTCTGCGCGAGTATTCCGACGCCACGCGCGCCGTACTCTTCGACTACCTGCCGACCGCAGAGCCACGCCGCTACCTCTACGACCTCGTCGCCGACTATCCCCGTCGCGGCGGTCGCGGATTTCGGCCAAGCCTCTGCATCGCGACGGCGCGTGCCTTTGGCGCACCGCTCGACGCGGCGATCCAGACGGCGGTGTCCATCGAGTTGATCCACAACGCGATGCTCATCCACGACGACATCGAGGACGAGAGCGACGAGCGGCGCGGCCGGCCCACGATGCACGTGTCGGAAGGCGTGCCGATCGCGATCAACGTCGGCGACATGCTGTCGATGCTCTCCATGAAGCCGCTCCTCGATAACCGGCGCATGCTCGGCATGAACCTCTCGCTCCGCATCCTCGAGGAGACGGAGCGGATGGCGCGCGAGTCGGCGGAAGGGCAGGCGTTGGAGCTGGGATGGAGGCGTGACAACGTCAACGACGTCGTGGAGTCGGACTACCTCGAGATGGTGCTGAAGAAGACCTGCTGGCTCGCCACGATTCATCCGTGCCGCGTGGGCGCACTCATCGGATCGGGCGGCCAGCTCGACGTCGACCGGTTCATCCGCTTCGGCTTCTTTCTCGGCGCCGCGTTCCAGATTCAGGACGACCTGCTCAACCTCGTCGGCGACGGCAAGTCGTACGGCAAGGAGCTCGGCGGCGACATCCTCGAGGGCAAGCGGACGCTGATGCTCATCCGACTCTTCGAGCAGGCGACGCCGGCGGAGCGCGCACGACTGAGTGCGATGCTCGGTCAGCCGCGCGGCGAGCGATCGCCGCGTGACGTGGCGTGGGTGCGCGAGCGGATGGACGCGTACGGCTGCATCGACTACGCGCGACAGGTGGCGCACGGCCTCGCCGGCGCCGCGGATCACGAGTTCACCCTGCTGTATCAACATCTGCCCGATTCCCGCGATAAGCGCTTCATCGAAGCGCTGCCCGCGTGGGTGATCGAGCGGAACTGAGAACGAGCGCATATGCCCAGACACAAGTCGATGAAGGACAGCAGCAGCACGGAGATGCCAAAGTTCGGCGACCTGCAGGGGAGCTACTACTCGCTTCCCCTCAAGCCGCCGTTCTCGATCACGAATCTCTCGTGCCGACTCTTTCCTCTTCGTGCCAATCGCGACTCGGTGCAGAGCTTCGTCGACAACTACGCCAACATCCTGCCGCCGGAGCTCGGGCACTTTCGTCCCTGCTCGCCATACGTCATGCTGATGATGCTCGACTACGGCAGCCTCGCGCTCGAGGCGACCAACCTCGGGTGGTTCTCGCAGCACGAGATCATGTTCTGCATTCCGACGGAGTGGTATCGCGTCGAGAAGGGGAAGTGGGTGTTTCACGACTGGGCGATGCTCACCCCGTTCATCTTCGTCGATGACGACCTGTCGCTGAACATGGGTCGCACGGTGGCCGGCTGGCCGAAGACCTACGCCAGCATGACGCCGACACTCAGCGACTGGATGAGAAATCCGCTCTCGCCGGTGTCCGAAGCGTCGGCCAGCGCGATGGTGTTCCCGGAGCTCTACGCCGGCAAGCGACAGGAGGAGCGCGTGTTCCTCGAGATCGAGCGCACCGCGCAGATGTCGAACCTCCGCTTGCCGTTCAACACCAGTTCGCCCATCGCGCCGTGGTCGATTGCCGCGAACGCGGCAAAGTCGCTGGCTGGGCTGCAGCGCGACGCACTTGGATGGATGGGCGGGCTGGGGCTCATGCCCCTTCACAATGGCAGCACGCCGGAGAACTACCGGGCGATGATGCGCAACATGGCATCGTCGATCAATCCGTTCCGGCCCAACTTGTCGTCGAGCATCCTCAACGTGAAGCAGTTTCGCGCGTCGGAGGATCCGGACAAGTACTGCTATCAGGCGCTGACGATCGGCGCGATGCAATTCACGAAGTTCAACGGCATCGGGTTGCTCGGCGAGCAGAGCCTCGCCCTCGGCGACATGTCCGGCGGATACACCCTCAAGCTGCACGAGTGGCCATCGATTCCCATCACCAGGCTGCTCGGTCTCGAGGTGGAGAAGCGCTGGCGGGGCGACGGCGTCGACGTCGCGGAGCTGAAGCCCGTGATGCCGTACTGGTACGACAGCAACATGACCTACCAGACCGGCTACAACGTGGGCTGGCGCAGTCGCGACGGTATCTGGCACGACCGGCACAACCGGATCCACCTGCCGAAGATGGTGAACGACAAGGTGGCACCTGAGGAACTGCTCTACAACTCCGCGCTCGGTCCGAATGCCAAGCCGATCGCGGGTCCGTTCCGCTTTTCAGGGACGTCTATTCGCGTCATGCCGCTGCTCGCCACTCGCGCGAAGCTCGACGCCTACCTCCACGACTACCTCAATGCGCCGCTGGCGGCCAAGGGCGAGCGGTTCACGCTGTGGTCGCCCCCCGAGGACTCCGAAGGGCATGGGTACGTCTACATGACGGCCACGAGCTTCGGCGACGTGACGTCGGGGACGAACAACGTCGGCAACTGGGCCGACCGCGAGCTCGCGTTTCTCCTGCCGGTGCGCCATGAGCGCGAGATTGCACCGGGAAAGTGGCAGGTGGTGGGCGTCGGGATGGTACCGGCGTACACGTACGTGGACAACGTGGCCGCAGCCATCTCCGGTACCGAGGTGCTCGGCATTCCCACCATCGGCGCGACGTTCGACGAGGCGGAGAGCTCGTGGATGTCCGAGGAAGGTCCGGCGCGCGACGCCGCACAGACGCTGTTGCTCGTCGACGCCGAAATCCTGCCGGCGGTGGGCGAAGGTGAGCGCACGCAGAAGCGGCGCATCGTGGAAATCATGCAGGGCAGGCCGATCGAGGCCGCGGATCCACTCGCGTGGCGGATCACCGGCGACCGCTGGAGCGCGGTGCTGCGGCACGAGCTGGCCCGCAAGAACGCGATGAAGCAGCAAAGTGGCGATGCCCTCAACACCGCCCGCGCGATGGGCCTCCAGCTGCTCGGCAATCGCGTGCCCTTCTCGGTGTTCACGATGAAGCAGTTCCGCGACAATGCCGATCCGGATTTCGCGTGCTATCAGTCCATCGTGCGCATCCACCGCACACTGATCGAGGTCCTCGACTTCCGCGAGATCGAGGAGCCGCTCGTGATTCGCATGCACGACTTCCCCACGCAGCCACTCGTCGAGACCCTCGGGCTCATCGGCAAGCCGATCAGGGACGGTGGCGTCGGCGTGTCGTACGCGCTCCAGCCCATTCGCCCGTTCTGGCTGCGCGTGGCGAAGGAGGAGGAACTGGGACAGCCATTGCTCTTTCGCGCGGGAACGTCGACTTGGACGCGGCCCGATGAAACGGATGACACGGCGAAGCGCCTGACATCGTTTTTCGACGGAATCACGGAGGGGACGACGCCGCGCAGCGCGGGTGCCATCCAGGACGAAGGCGATCCACGACGCCTCGAGACGACGCTCGACGACCAGCGGGCCGCCGACGGGGAACGCATGCCCGGCGGCACCTTCACGCTCGAGGAAACGCGCGCCGCCGTCGAGCAGATCGATCCGCAGATGGTCATCGAGTCGATCCTGTCGCGCGAGTGGGGCAACTGGGACGACGACACGCGGTGGCGGGCCGGGCGCCGCGACCTGGAGTCGCGCCACGCCGATGCCATTGCCGGCGTGCCCGCGGAGCGTGTGGCGTTCGCCGAGGGCCTGTTCTTCGAGACCATGGTTACGGCTATCCAGGGTCGCGCCATCGAGCCAAATGTCGTCGACAACTCGAAGGAGATGCTGAAGAACTTCTCGGCATTCAGCGCGAGTCGATTGCCGATGGAATCACTCTGGGCGACGCTCGCCAACTGGGGCCTGATGCGGTTCTATCCGAGCATGGCGCCGACGGACTGGGGAGTCCTCCCGTCGAACGCGAAGATCGCCGGCGTGATGGCCGACATGCTCAGCGCGGTGGACGCGATCAGGCGCATGGGGGTGGTCGGGGAACCCACGTCGCTCGATGGCCGACGTGACTTCGCCGTGCGCGACAACGGCTCACGGCTTACCGAGATCTTCACGCAGGCGCTGACGGAACTGCGCCACCAATGCCACGACATGGTTGCCGCGCTGAGCTCCCCCGAGTACGCCGACGCCGCGACGAGCACCAGCATCGCCACGAACACGTCTGCGCCTGGCGATCAATTCCAGGTGGTGGTCGAGAAGGCGTGGGGCGTGTGGCCGTTGCTGCGCGAAGCGGTGTCGCTGGCGCGCGCGCGATGCGACCTCCAGCGCGATGCCTTGTTGAGCCAACTGTCCAAGGCATGGCAGAAGCCCGACTTCTGTGTGCGGCGTGACTCCGCCGGTCCCGAAGCGGAGCGCCTGTTCCCGCTCGCGGAATCATGGGATGCGGATTGGTACGTCGGCGCGGTGACGATCGATGACGAGGGCAAAGCGATGGCCGATCTGGCGGTCATCACGTCGTACGGTGCGCCCAGACGCGATCAACCCGCCGTCGAGAAGCCGGCAAAGGTCGCGCGCAAGCGTTCACGCACGTCGAAGGCTGCGGACAAGCGGCCGCGGAAGCGGAAGTAGCTGCAGATGACGAGCATTCGCTCACGACATGCGCTGCTCGCGGTGCCACCGCACCGCGTCGCGCAGTGTGTCGTCGAGCGGCCGGATCGCAACGCCCAGTGCACGTTGCTCGGTGCTGTGCTCCATCGGCCATGCGTCGGCGATGAGCGGCGCCACGCGCCATGCATCGGGTGCCGCGCGACCGCCGAACGCCATGGCCGTCTGCACCCAGAACGCCGCGACCACCGCGACGCCTGCCTGAGGAGCGAGCAGCGGAGCAGGCACGCCGGCGATCGCACTGACGCGACGTGCCAGATCGTCCACGGCCACGTTGTGTCCAGCGAGTGGAATGCGACCGCCGTAGCGGCGGGCGCGCACCGCCGCATGCACTGCCGACGCGACGTCGCGCACGTCGATCACGTTGATGACGTGATGCATGGCCGCCGGAAGCTCGCGATCGATGACCATCCGCACGAAGCTCGATCGCTCGCTGCCGTATTCCCACGGACCCAGGAACGCCGATGGATTCACGACGACCACCGGCAGGCCATCGCGTGCCGCATGCATCACCATGTCCTCCATGAGCTGCTTGACTCCGAAGTACGGGGAGAGGCGTCGCCGCCATTCCGATTCACCGACCAAACTGCGCGGTCGCGGCAGCGTGGTGCACGAGCTGATGAACGCGAGCTGCGTGTCGTGACGACGTACCGCGTCGATGAGCGCTTGCGTCCGTCGTCTCGCGTGCGACAGGGGATCGCGTGGCGCACGACGGTCGGTGACGAACGGGTTCAACGGACTCGGCGCGGCCGCATCCACGACGAGCTCCTCGCCGGCAATCCACGCGTCGAGCTGACCGGGTGTATCCGCGTCGCCTTGCGCGATACGCACGTCGAGGTCGACAAGCGCCGCGGGAGACGCATGACGCGTCGCCGCGGTGACGCGATACCCGCGCGCGATCAGCTCGCGCACCACGGCCTGTCCCACGTGGCCGGTGGCACCGAGTACCACGGCTTTCCTGATTCGCGTCATTCCATCCTGCGGCGCCGCTCCGCGAAGGAGTTCAAATGAACACGCTCAATCCATTCAGTGCGATCAATCTCAGCGGTGACGGCGTGTTCCGCAGCGTGACACTCGCCGTGCCGAATGCGCGCGCCGAGGCACTGTTGCCGCCCGGTCTCGCGCTCGGATCGCAGACCGTGACGCCGCCCGGCACGCATCCCGTCATCGCATCGTACAACGATCTCTCTCGCGCGCAGCTGTCCGTGCCGAGTCTCCTGCCGATGCTCAACTACAACGAGTTCACACTTGGCATTCCCCACACGTACATCGCTCGTGGCGGACTGAATCGCAACAGCCCGGGGCCATACTACTACATGCCCAAGCTGTTCCTCAACAGCACCCTCGCCATCCTCGGCGGCATCGCCTTCTGGGGTTTTCACAAGGTGCCGGCATCCATCAACGTCGAGGACGACCGCTTCGTCATCCGCGCACAGGACGATCAGCCGCTCACGTCGCTCGCCTGGAGGGCGACGGGCGAGCTCGCACCGATTACGGCGTACGAACACTTCGAGCCCATACGTCGTATGCTCGACCAGCCGCTCATCTCGCAGGTGCCACCGCAGGGCGGTCCGATCTTCGTCGTCTCCGATTTCGACAAGCGATGGGATGTCGCCATGCTGCGTCCCCTCGAGACCACGCTCACGATCGACGATGACTTCGTGACGGGCTGCAAGACCTTCGCCGCGTGCACCGTCGGACGAGGCACCACGTCCCCCGGCATCAATCGCTCGGTGCTCGGCTCGTATCAGCTCGTGGCGCCCTGGCGACTGACCTTTCCCTACCTGCCGATCATGCGCGCCTGGGCGTGAAGACGGCGGATCGCACTCACACGGCGACCTGTTCGAGCATCGCGCGCGCGTCGAGGAGATCCGGCGTATCGAACCCCTCGGTGAACGAGGCGAGCACGTCGGCGAGCGCCTGACGCACCGCGGTGCTGTCGCCCATCTCGCGTTGCACGTCGCACAGTGTCATGAGCGCGCGAAGCTCGAGACTCATCGCCTCCTGGCTGCGTGACATCTCCAGCGCGAGACGCACGTTGCTCTGCGCCGACGCCAGGAGCGTCGCCTTGTCGCCACCCGACTTCGGTGGTTCCGCCAGACCCATCGCCTGGT
This sequence comes from Gemmatimonadales bacterium, assembly GCA_038319955.1. Taxonomy (GTDB): domain Bacteria; phylum Gemmatimonadota; class Gemmatimonadetes; order Gemmatimonadales; family Gemmatimonadaceae; genus AG11. Next base: position 10,190 of record JBBQDT010000070.1, read on the forward strand.
CGAAGAGGAACTTGCCCTTCAGTCGATAGAACTCGGGCTCGTAGAATCCTTCCTCCGTCACCTTCGCGAGCGCCATGCCCTCGCGCAGCACGCTGAACGCCTCATCCACCTGTCGGGCGTCCCAGAGCACTTCCGCGAGCGCGGCGAGCATGTGGACCTGCGTGCAGCCATTCCCCGCCGCGCGATAGCGCGCGAGGCCGTCACGCATGTGTGCGATGCCTTCGTCCACGCGACCCAGCATCGACATGGCCCAGCCGCGATACACGGCGACCATCGGCTCCCAGAACGCGAATCCCTCTTCGCTCGACAGCCGCACCGCTTCGTCGGCCATCTCCATCGTGCGCACCGGATCGCGAAGGTAGTGATAGAACCACGTCTTGTAGCTCACCGCCCACGCGAGCGACGGCATGTGGTTGAGCTCACGCGCCAGCGCGAGTGACCGGTCGCTCGCCGCGAGCGCCTGGTCCGGGAAGCCGAGCATCCAGAGCGCGTCGCCCTTGAAGGAGAGAAGACATACGCTCGACCCGTGACCGAAATTGCGCGCGATGAGCCGTTCCTGTTCGAGGTCGAACACGGCAAGGCCGGCATTCGCATGCTCGATGGACGCATGGAAATCGCCATGATAGCAGAACGAGCACGCCGTGGCGTGACGCGCCGGCGGGATCAACAGCGGACTGCCAACGCTCATCGCCAGCTCGAGCACCTGCGGCGCCAGTGCGAGCGACTCACCCACCCGACCTGCCACGAAGTGATACGCCCACGTTCCCCACAGCACGGGCAGGCGATGCGGCGTGCCGGGCACCAGATCGACGAGCTCACCGGCGCGACGGTATGCACGGTCCAGCTCGGGCGACGCCCAACCCTGTGTGGCCGTGAGCGCCGGCGCGAGTGCCGCCTGGAACTCCAGCTCCATCGCGAGACGCTCGGCCTCCGGCACGTCGCTGATGAACTCCATGCCGCGCTTCAAGTGCGCGATCGCCTCGTGATTCGCCGCGCGTCCCAGCGCCTGTTGCCCCGCACTCAGCCAGTAACCAATCGCCTGCGCACCCAGCGCCGCTCGGCTGAAGTGCTGCGCCACGAGCTCCGGACGCTTCGCAGCGACATCCGGAAAATTCGCGACGAGCGACCGCGCGATCGTCTCGTGGTACTCCTGGCGCGTCTTGCGCAGCAGCGACTCGTACGCGGCATCCTGGATGAGCGCGTGCTTGAAGGTGTACGTTGCCGCCTGACCCACACCCTCCTGCGACACGAGATCCAGTTCGACGAGCCGGTTGAGCGCATGCTCCAATCCATTCGGCGACTTGTCGGAGACGCTGAGCAGCAGTGCGAAACCGAACTCGCGCCCGATCGCCGACGCCAGCTGTGCCACCGACTTGTCCGGCCCGAGCCGATCGATGCGCGCCATGAGCGAGTCGTGCACCGTGGCCGGGATCAAACCCGGCGGCAACGGTCCCACGAGCTCGTACCGATCGTCGAGCTCGCGGAGCACGCCCGTCTCGATGATGGTCCGCGTCACCGCCTCGACGAACAGCGGCACGCCGCCGGTGCGCTCGATGAGCTGCTGCATCACTTCCTCGGGCAGCCGCTTCTTGCCCACGACCCCGGCGATGAGGCTGCGCGCGTCGCTGTGTTCGAGCGCCACCACCTGCATCTCGCGCCAGTTCGGTGCAGCAGGCCAGGCGACCAACCCCCCTGGACGCGTGGTGCAAACCATGAACAGCGGAGCGCTCGCCTGTCGCGCGACCAATGACGTGACGAGTTCCAGCGTGGACGGATCGGCCCAGTGGAGATCTTCCACCACCAGCAGCACCGGCACGCCTGCTGGCGCGTGCAGCAGCAGGTCGGCGAGAATCTCGAGCGTGCGTTGGCGCTGGCGCGTCGGCGGCAGCGCGATGGCCGGATAGCGCTCACCCGCGGGGATCGAGAACAGCGCCGCGAGCAACGGCAGTGCCTCCTCGGCGGACACACCTCGGCCGGCGACGAACGTCTCGAGCAGATCGAGCTTCGACTCGGGCGTCATGGCCGCCGTGAAGCCGAGCTTGCGGTCGAGCGTCGTGGTGATCGGGTACAGCGCGCTGTTCATGTCGTACGGCGAGCACTCTACCTCGTACGTCTCGTGTACTTGATTGAATGCCGTCTGGAGCGCGACACCGACCAGCCGTGATTTGCCGATGCCGGCTTCGCCACGCAACAGGAGCGTCCGTCCAGCGCCGCCCGCCGTCTCCGCCCACGCCGTGCGAATCGCTTCTACCTCGCGCTCCCGTCCGATGAACGGCGCGAGTCCCGACGCAGCCATGGCTCCGAAGCGGCTCGACGCCTCGCTTCGTCCGAGCACCTGGAAGAGCTGCAGCGGGCGGGAGATCCCCTTGAGCTTGCGGGTGCCGTGGTCCTCGAGGATGAAGTGGCCCGAGATCAGGCGACGCGTGGCATCGCTGATCATGATCGTGTCCGGCTCCGCTTCGGATTGCAGCCGCGATGCGACATTGGGCGCCTCGCCCAGTGCAAGCTGCTCGCGCGTGTCACCCGACCCGACGTCACCGACGACGACGAGCCCCGTATGAATGCCGATGCGAACGCGCGGGCGCTCGCCATGCAGGGAGATGGCTGCAAGACCCTCGAGCGTATCGAGCGCCGACTGCACCGCGCGAACGGCGTCGTCCTCGTGCGCTTTCGGATACCCGAAGTAGGCGAGCACGCCGTCGCCGAGGTACTGGGCGACGTGGCCTTCATACCGCTCGATCACGCCCGCGCAGACGCCCTGATACTCGGCGTAGTGATCGCGGAGCTCTTCCGGGTCGAACGTCTCGGAGAGCGACGCGGAGCCCACGAGGTCGACGAAGAACACCGTCAGCTGGCGACGCTCAGCGGCCGGCGCTGCGCCCGTACCGAGCTCGCGTTCGCACGCGGCGCAGACCTTCGCGGTTTTCGGATTGCGATGCTTGCAGTAGGGGCAGGGAATGCCGGTGGGCGTGCCGCATTCCCCGCAGAACTTCAGGGAATCGGGGTTTTCCGTGCCGCACTTGGTACACTGCATCGTGTGCCTACTCCGGGACAAATGGCCTGCCAAGTCCGCTTCTACGACATGAGAGCAACCATATCTTCGCGGCACGCCCCTGTCGATAGTCGCGACGTACGGGATGGCCCGAAGGATGCTTTGTCAAAAGGCTCACCCTTCGAGCCAACTGACCATGAGCATATTCGGAACGCTGCTGTCCAAGATCGTCGGCCATAGCGCCAGAGCAGAGGCCACAAAGGAAAACTCCGCGGCTGCCGCCGCCGCGCCCTCGGCCGCCCCGACAGCGACTCCCCCCGCGCCCGCCGAAGTCGACATCAAGGCCGTCCTCGAGGACCTCTCGGCGCACTCGAAGCAGACATTGGACTGGAAGCACTCCATCGTCGACTTGATGAAGCTCGTCGGCATGGACAGCAGCCTTGCCGAGCGGAAAGCGCTGGCGACAGAGCTCGGCTACTCGGGCGACATGTCGGACAGTGCGAGCATGAATATCTGGCTGCACGAGCAGGTGATGCAAAAGATGTCGGAGAACGGCGGGAAGGTTCCCGCGAACATGCTCGACTGAATCCATGCGCACGCGACTGGCGTTGCCGGTCGCGTGCGTCTAGGATGCGCTCTATGCCGAATACGCTGGATACCCTGCACGGGCGACGCTCGATCCGCCAATTCACCACGCGCGAGCCTTCGCGTGCCGAGGTGGAGACTCTCCTCGACGCGGCCATCACCGCGCCCAATCACCGGCTCACGCAACCGTGGCGATTCTATGTCCTCGGCCGCGACGCGCGGCGGGCCTACGGACTGGCGCTGGGCAACCGGAAGGCGAAGAAACTCGAGGATCCCGCCGCCGCCGACGCCGTGCGCAACAAGGTCGCGGAGGAGCATGCCTCACTGCCACTGATGATCGCGGTGGCGATGGTGGAGGACGCAAATCCCGAGATCCGCGAAGAGGACATGGCCGCGACGATGATGGCCGTGCAGAACATCTCGCTCGCTGCAGTGTCGCTCGGCCTTGGGACGCACATCAAGACCGGCGCGATCATGCAGGATCCGGCGGCCCGCGCCGCGCTCGGCGTGCCGGATGGTGAACGGATCATCGCCGTGATGAATGTCGGGGAGCCCGCTGCCACGCCTCCGGCGAAGGAGCGAAAGCCGGCGAGCTCGCTGACCACGTGGCTACCATAGTTCAGGCGAGCGGGATGCGCTCGTGACGAATTGAGGGGTCGCGTCGATACGCTCCGATTTGCATGCGATCGGTGACGCGATCACGAAGCACGGCGATAGATCTCCTTTGTGCTCGCCGCCATTCGCTCCGCCGCCGTGCTCGGAATCGATGCCTACGACGTCACCGTCGAGGTCGATGTCGCCTACGGCTTACCGAACTGGTTCATCGTCGGACTCCCAGCGAACTCCGTCAAGGAAAGTCGTGAGCGTGTCTCGGCAGCGCTGATCAACGCGGGATTCGCCGTACCATCACGGCGCATCACGGTGAACCTCGCGCCGGCGGACATCCGAAAGGACGGCACAGCCTTTGACCTTCCGATGGCGCTCGGCGTGCTGGTGGGGAGCGGCGTGCTGTCGCCCGAGGCGGTACAGCATTGCCTCGTCGTCGGGGAATTGGGTCTCGACGCTTCCATACGTCCCGTCCGCGGGGCACTGTCCATCGCGCGACGCCTTGCCGCCGCCGACCGCGCGTCAGATTCGATCCTTGTACTGCCGCCGGCAAACGTTGCGGAGGCGGCACTCGTACGCTCGCTGCGCCTTGCCGCGCCCGCCTCGCTCGGCGAGTTGGTCGAGTGGCTCCAGCATGGCATGCTGCCGGAACCGCGGGTCACACGGAACATCGCCGTCTCCGACGGCCTTCTCGATCTCTCGGACGTCGCAGGGCAGCAGGGCGCGAAGCGCGCGCTCGCCATCGCTGCTGCAGGGTCGCACGGGATCCTCCTCGTCGGTCCTCCGGGAGCCGGCAAGACGATGCTCGCGCGCCGCCTGCCCACGATCCTCCCTGCGCTCACGGACGCCGAAGCCATCGAGGTCACAGCGGTGCATTCCGTCGCCGGCGTGCTCGATGCGGCGGCAGGGGCCGTCACACGTCGTCCCTTCCGCGCACCGCATCATTCCACCTCGACCGCGGGCCTCATCGGTGGTGGCTCGTCGCCGAGGCCAGGTGAAGTGAGCCTGGCGCACCATGGTGTGTTGTTTCTGGACGAGCTGCTCGAGTTCCCGCGCTCCGTGCTCGAGTCGTTACGCCAGCCGATGGAGAGTGGCTACGTCACCATCGCACGCGCCGCGGCGTCGCTCCGCTTCCCCGCGCGATTCGCACTCGCGGCTGCGATGAATCCATGTCCGTGCGGACATGCCGGTGATCCCACGCGTGCCTGCGTGTGCCCCATCGCCGACGTGGCGAAGTACCGGGGGCGACTGTCGGGACCGTTGGCCGATCGCATCGACCTTCACGTGCATGTGCCCCCGGTCGCGCTCGCGCTACTCGCGATGCGGGAGAGCGCTGAAGGTTCGGCCGTCGTGCGAGAGCGCGTGGAGTGCGCGCGCACACGCCAACGCGTGCGCTACGGGAATGCGGAAGGCTGCAATGCGCGCGCGGCGGGCCGGTGGCTCGAGAAACACGGTGGTCTCGAGTCGTCCGCTCGCCAGCTCCTCGCCACCGCAGGCGACACCCTCCATCTCTCGGCAAGATCATTCCATCGCGTCCTTCGTGTGTCACGTACGATCGCTGACCTGGACGGTGACGAGGCCATCCGGACAGAGCATGTCGCGGAGGCGTTGGGCTATCGGCCACGCGGCATCGAGACGGAGACACCCCCCGGTCGCGCGCTTGCATGACCACCTTCGTTCTGGAGCATACCGGATTGTCAACCGACAACATCAACGCTAGTATTACTTATCAAAGTAATACCACGGAGACGCCATGCGCATCACCACGAAAGGTCAGGTCACCATCCCGCTCGCCGTACGGGAACAGCTCGGCCTCCTGCCGCATACCGAAGTCGAGTTCGTCATCAGGGGCGACACAGCGGTCCTCACCAAGGCCACTGGTCGTCGGCGTGGTCGAAAGCTGATCGATCACATGCGTGGTCGCGGCACTGGTCGCATGACGACCGACGAGATCCTCGCACTCACACGTCCGGCCGGCGTGCGGAAGGGGCGATGAGCGAGGTGCTCGTCGACAGCAACGTGATCCTCGACGTGCTGACGGAAGATCCGGTCTGGTTCGACTGGTCGGCCTCGGCACTCGAGAAGCACGCGGAGTCGGCGGTGCTGGTGATCAACCCGATCATCTATTCCGAGGTCTCGGTGCGCTTCGATCGCATCGAGGAACTGGAGATCGCGTTGCCCAGCGACGTCTTTCGGCGCGATCCACTGCCGTGGGAGGCAGGTTTTCTCGCGGGGAAGTGTTTCCTGCGCTATCGGAAGGACGGCGGCGTCAGCCGCTCACCACTCCCCGATTTCTACGTGGGCGCACATGCCGCCGTGCGCGGCGCTGCGCTGCTGACGCGAGATGCCAGGCGGTACCAGACCTACTTTCCCACGTTGAAACTGCTGGCGCCGTAACGCGTCGAGGCGAGGTCGCTGTCGGCGTCTCGAAGGGCAAGGCGTGCGTGTGGTGTTCTCATGCACGCGACGTAATCGCGACGCCTTGGCTTCGTGGAGACACGGCCGACCGTTGCCGTGAACAGCTCGCGGTTTGGCAGTCCTTCCGTCATGAAGGACATCAGTGGTGGCCCGTGCCGATGCCGTCGGCGATGTCAGTGCCGCGCGCTCTCCCGTTGCCTCCGTCGAGCCGGGTTGAACGGAGTGAGGCGCTTCTCGCCGACGACACGACTCATGCGTTGCCGTCTCCTTCGACGGAACCCTCCACGGCAAGCCTCGGCACCCGAAGAATGAACGTCGACCCGACATCGACAGCACTTTCCGCCGTGAGATCGCCGCCCATGGCGCGCGCGAGATCACGGCTGATGGCCAGCCCGAGCCCCGTTCCGGTCTGGCCGCTCCAGCGCGCGCGATCAAGCTGGACGAACGGTTCGAACACGGTCTCGAGCTGGTCCTTCGGAATTCCCACGCCAGTATCCGACACCCGAACGAGGATTGCATCTGCCGTCGCGGTACACTCCACGATGATGCCCCCTCCGTTCGGTGTGAACTTGACGGCGTTCGACAGCAAGTTCAAGAGAATCTGTTGCAGGCGGTCCGGGTCGACGTGCGCTGTGAAACTCGGATCGCAGCACCGATATTCGTATCGCATCTGCTTCTCGAGGAGCTGTGGCCCGATCAGCGCCTCGAGCTGGCCGAGCACCCCGTTCACCGAGATATCGCTCACGCGCATCTGAACGCGGCCGGCCTCGATCTTCGCGAAGTTCAGGATGTCGTTGATGAGCGACAGCAGATGATGCTGGCTTCGCTTGATGCGGGAGAGGTCCGACTGTTGCGCGTCGTTGACGGGCCCGCGGATGCCTTCGGACAACAGGTCAGCGTATCCGCCGATCGCGTTCAACGGCGTGCGCAGCTCGTGCGACATGTTCGCGAGAAACTCGGACTTCGCGCGATTCGCCGTCTCTGCCGCCCCTCGCGCCAATCGCTCGGCATCGTAGAGACGCGAATTCTCCATCGCGATGCCCGCCCACGCCGCCGTGCCGACGGCCAGTCGCTCCGCGCGATCGCCGAAGACGCCCGGCGCCGCGTGTCCGAAGAACAGGCCGCCGAGCACTTCGCCGGAACGATCGTAGACGGGGACGGCGAGGTAGCTGCGCACCGGCAGATGGCCCGGCGGCATGCCGTGATGCGGGTTCATCTGGCCGTAGCGCTCGTCCTTCGTGATGTCGTCGCTTCGAACGATCTCCGTACCGTAGAACGTGGGCGCGAACACCGGCGTCGCTCGTGGATGGCCGAAGTGCTCGAATGCTTCACGCGGAGCCCCGGACAACGCGTAGAGAGTGAGCTTCTCACCCTGCTGGTCGATGACGTTGTAGAAAAATGCGCCGAATTGTGCGCCGCTGAGCCGGGTGCCTGCGTCGGTGACCGTCTGGACGATCCTGTGAAGATCCAGCTCGGCAGCGAGTGCGTTGCCAACTTCGTTCAGGGATTCGATCTCGCTGCGAGCGAGATCAGCCTCGGCGCGCGCGCGGTCTGCGTCGTGATTGATCTCGCGAAGTTGCTTGTTCACCTGCTCCAGCTCTGATGCCTGCTCCACGAGCTTCCGATGCGCCTCCGCGAGCTCGGTCGACGCCCTTAGTTGCTCTGTGACATCACGAATGGCGATCACGGCACCCTTCACGTCTCCTTTCGAATCGCGAAGGGGCGCTGCGGTGACGTCCACGTCCAGCTGGCGTCCATCGCGCGTCGTTACGGCCATATCGATGCGCTGCTGATCCTGGGCGCCGTGAAGAACCTCGGCGACACGCTCAGCGAGGACCTGACGCGCGCCAGCGCGGTCGTGCGTCTGTCGGGCCTCCACGACGTCTCCGAACGATTGCCCGATTGCGTCCGAGGCACTCCAGCCCGTGAGACGCTCAGCCGCTGCATTCAGGTAGACGACGCGAAGGCGCTGATCGACCGTCACGACCGCGTCCGCAATGCTTCGCAAGGTGGCGGTCAGTCCTTCTCGCGTCTCCTGCGTCTGTCGCTCGGCGCGCGCGACGCGAATGGCGGCGCGGATCGCCTGCTCCAGTCGGTCGGAGGCAAGTCCATCCTTGCTCAGGAATTCGAGCGCGCCCGCCTTGATCAGCTCCGCAGCGGCCTCGGGATCGCCGCGTCCGGTCAGGACGATGACAGGAACGTCCCGGTGATCGCGCCGGATGGTGCGGAGCACGTCGAGGCCCGATTCGCCGGCAAGATGATAGTCGAGAATGACACCGTCGACCGGGGGCCCGTCGTGATTGAGCGCCGCCGTGGCTTGCGCCCCGTCAGCTGCCTCGCGGATCTCTGCGTCGCGCAGCGCGGTGCGGGAGAGGAGCCGACGCACCGTGAGGCGATCGACGGCGTCGTCGTCGACGACAAGCAATTGCAGCCGCGTTCCTTCCTCGTCCACTTCGTTTCGTTCCCGCGGCGCGGTCATGCCTTCCTCACGGGAGCTCCACGAGCGCCCAGTACTTGTTCAGCGCCGCCATCACTTCGCAGAAATTGCTGAACGTCACCGGCTTCAGGATGTATCCGGCGACGTTGAGGTTGTAGGCCTCGATGCGGTCACGCTCGTCGTTCGATGTCGTCAGGACGATCACCGGCGTGAGGTTCAACCGCGGGTCCCGCCGCAGTTCGCGCAGGAACTCGATGCCGTTCATCTTCGGCATGTTCAGGTCGAGGAGCACGATGCGCCGATCGCGCGGTATGGAATCGTTGCGCAGCTGCTCCAGTGCCTCGATCCCGTTGCCCGCGAAGAACAGCGGGTTGGCGATGTTGTTCTTCTTGAACGCGCGGCGGACGTTCATCACGTCGACCTCGTCGTCCTCGATCAGGAGAATGTTGAGCTGGCGATCCGTCGCTGAGGCGGTCATCGCGGGTTCCTCGGTTGTTGGGGCCACGTGAATGAGAAGGTGCTGCCAATGCCAAGCTCCGAAGTGACCCAGGCTCGGCCGCCGCGGGTCTCGACGAGCTTCTGAACGACAGAGAGTCCGATCCCCGTACCTTCGATCTCGTCGCGCGGCTTGAGCGTCTGAAAGATCTGCCAGATCCTGTCGTGGAATCGTGGGTCGATGCCGGGTCCGTTATCGACCACGTCGAAACGCACGAAGTCACCATCGGGCACGCCGGATACCGTGACCTTCAGATCAGGGCGCTGGCCGTACTTGATGGCATTGCCGATGAGGTTCATGAACACCTGCTGAAGCGGAACGCGCTCCGAGACGACAACCGGCATCGGACGCTCCACGGACACCGTGGCCTCCGAGTGAGGTGCGATGAGCTCGACCGTCTCCGCAACGAGGGCTGCCGTGTCCAACCGCACTGCGTCCTCGCGTTGCCGGCCCGCGCTTGCATACGCGAGGATGCCGTCGATGAGCGCCTCCATCCGGTGCACGCGTCCGCGCAGGAGCCTCAGGTGCTCTAACGACTCTCCCGTAACGAGATCGCCTAGGTCTTCCTCGATCCATTGGGTGAGGTTTGCGATACCACGCAAGGGCGCCTTGAGGTCATGCGAGGCGACGTAGGCGAACTGATCCAACTCGCGGTTGGATCGCTCGAGACGCGTCGCCTGCTCGAGCGATGTCAATTCGTGCACCTCGAGGAGCTCCTCGAGCGCCGCGATGTGCGCCCGTGCCCGCCGCAACTGCACAGCGGTGTCGTTGAGCGCGTCGGTCGATGGCGCCGAATCCTCGAGTGCCGTCATGAAAAGACTCTGACGCCCGAAAAAGGCAGAAACGCCACCTTCACGTTCAACGCCAGCGTCTTGAACAGCTCGGCCGTCTCGCGCCGCACGGGCGTCTTGACGAAGAGAATCGTCGCGAAAAGCTCACCCGTCGGGAGCAGGCCACCGAATCCGATCACGGAACGAATGCCATACGGAATGACGAAGTCCTGTTGCGCCGGAATGTGCGGGCTCCCCACCGCCTCGGGCACGTGAAAGACGTTGAAGCTGTGCTGTGTGTCGTCGAGCAGCACATGGGATTCCGTCCGCAACAGCGTGCCGACTTCGACCCCGAGCTGCCGCATCAGCTGGCTGATCATCGGCGACCTGGCGATGCTCTCCTCGCTGCGCAGTGGCAGAGCCTGATGCCCGATGGAAGCGCGCCGCGAATTCCACTCCGGCTGGTCTCCGGCGGTGGCGAGCAGCGTGAGGCATTTCGTGGCGGGCTGAGACGTAATTTGCGGAAAGAGCAGTGCCGCAAATTCCTGCTGTTCCGAATCCAGCTGCGCGTACGGCAGTGTGATGAATGTGCGGACGAGTGC
>JBBQDT010000071.1:0-20932 GCA_038319955.1 Gemmatimonadales bacterium
GATGACGCCGGTCTGGGCGTCACCGGCAACGGCGCTGATGGCTGGGAACGACGTGATGGAGAAGGAGGTCACATTCGGCGTCGCGAAGCTGCAGGGCTTGTCATCCTCGCACAGCACCGTGGCGGTGACGGTGTTGAGCCCGAAGGCCGGCCCAAGTTTCCACTCGGCCGATGCGATGCTGTTCGCCTTGGTGACGGCGATGGCCGGCGAGACCGAGCCGCCACCGGCCGTGACGGCGAATGCAACGCGCGCGGGCGTGGTGACCGGATTACCGAGTCGATCGGTGACCAGCACGCGCAGGGAGTCCGGCGTGCCGCCCGCCGAGATGGCGCTGGGCGCGGTGAACTGCGACTGGTCGATTTTCGACGGGCCCTGGAAGACAACGCGGATGCTCGCGACCGGTGAGTTGACGCCAAGCGAGGTGGCGAAGACGCCGGTGCCGCCCGTGTCGACGGCGAAGATGCGGCCGTTTGCATCGACGGTGGCGATGGACTCATTGAGGCTGCGCCACACCACAGGAATACTCACGATGGTGCCAAGCTTGTTCCTGACCGTGGCCGTGAGGTTCTGGTGGTAGCCCCTCTCGACCTGCAGCGCATTGGCGTTGAGCTGGATACTGCCGACGTCGACGACCGGTGGCGGCGTTGGCGTGGTACTGCCGCAACTCGTCACACTGGCGGAGACGAGGGCGGTGACCGCGAAACTACCGAACATGGTGGCGATGCGACGAGCCGACTGGCGGGTGCGGAGGGTCCGGACGAGCGACATGTAAGACTTCACGGGATGACAGAGGAGGAGGCCAGCGCGAAGAACGGGCGCCTGCCCGAACGCATCAGCGGCGGACTCGGATCGCGAACCTCGTACCGGTGTATTGCGCGTTGGCAGCACTGCAATGGTTCGTGACCCATGGAGTGGTGTTGACAAGCTCGGCGCATTGTGCCCTTTCGCACCGGCGGTTCGTCAAATAGCTGCTACACTGCAGACGCGGAGCCGGTCCTGCCGGTCACGGTGTGCGAGCGGCCGTTCCGGGCGTAGCAGAGTGTGGATGACGTGCATCTTGGTTGTAGGATGCGAAGGGCGCGAGTCGCTAATTCGACAATGTGTTGCGTCAGCGCATCAATATGTGTTGCTGGTGCTCACCCCTGTCGCGGACTCTACGGCGTCCACGTGCGGCACATAATCGGCTAACTGCTGTATTGATAGGCGGTAACGGCATCGATTACGAAGTCCTGTGATGGTAGCATATAGGGTGCTGACGTTGTAGCCTCTCATCAGAACCATCGGTGGCGGCCCTTCCGTCACCTAGATCACGGCGAAATAGAGTACATGAAGATGTCTAGTGGATTGTGGCGCTCTTCCCTCGGTGCCGCCCTCGCTTGCCTGACAGTCGTCGCCCCTGCAGCGATGGCGCAGTCGAGCCTCGTTGGTGTGAGCTCGGAGATGGAGACGCGCCCGATGCTCGAGGCCGAGATGAGGAAGGCGGAGGCAGCCCATCGGACGGCGGAGGCCTGGCTGTTGAAGTCGCGACTTGAAAAGGGCGATTTCCAGGATGGCGACCGCATCGTCATGAAGCTTCTCGGGTCGACCCAGCTCATTGGTGGGTCCGGCAATGACACGATCATCGTACGGGCGGGGCGGATGCTTCCGTTGCCGCAGATGACGGATTTGCCGCTGACCGGGGTCCTGCGCTCGGAGCTGACCGACCGTCTGACACATCACCTCGCGCAGTATCTGCGCGACTCGACTGTCCGCGCCATCCCGCTGATTCGTCTGGCGGTGCTGGGGCAGGTGCGGTCGCCGAACTACTACTACACGTCCGCTGACGTGTTGCTGAGCGACATGGTGATGAAGGCGGGCGGTCCCGCCCCGACCGCCGACGTGAACAACATGGTCATCCGGCGTGGCGGCGAGGTGATCTGGAATGCCCAGGACACGCGCACAGCGCTGGCGGACGGGCTATCGCTCGACCGGCTGCACCTCCGCGCCGGCGACGAGCTCTATGTGGATGAACAGAAGGGCGGTGTGAGCTGGCAGCAGATCCTCCAGGTCGTCGGTCCCATTATCGGCCTGCTCTCGGCCATCCGCTACTATACCCGCTAGCGCGACATGCTCGGTGCTCCGTCCGGTGGCGGAGCGCATTTGTATTTCTCATTTGGGGTCGTCCGTCATGGCAGATGAAGTGAAGTCGATGCAGCTGGTTGTGGAGGCGCCGGCGCCGGTTGTTCCGGCGATGGAGGCGGGGTGGGGCAATGCGCCCACACTCGCTCCGCCGCGTTCTGCACTCGAGCGTCCGCTCGCTGCCATCCGTCGGTACAAGTGGCTGTTCATCGCCGTGGTGCTAATGGCCACTGCAGGCGGCGTGGTCGCCATGCGGTTCGTGAAACCCGAATTCGAGGTGCACTCCACGGTCTGGATCGCATCGCAGACGCCGCAGGACGCGGGCGGTCCGATTCGCTCGCGTGAGCTGCTGAATCCCACCGCCTGGGTGGACCTGCTGCGCAGCTATCGCATCTCGGATGCGGTCGTGAGGAAGCTCGCTCTCTATGTGAAGCCATCCAAGGCGGACGATTCGCCCCTGTTCGCGGATTTTTCCATCTCGGATCGTTTCCTTCCCGGCGACTATACGCTGACGGTGGACAAGCGCGCCGCACGCTGGAACCTCGCTGTGCAGGAGCCGCAGATGACGGACAGTGGGGCCGTGGGCGACTCGATCGGCCGCGCAATGGGATTGCGTTGGCTGCCGGAGGCGAAAGCGATGAGGGCCGCGGCGGGCCACGACGTGAAATTCGCCGTGTCGACACCGCGCGAGGTGTCGCAGGACCTCAGCCTTCGCCTGACTGCCGTGTTGCCCCTCCGCAGCAATTTCCTCAGCCTCACACTCACGGACGAGGATCCGAAGCTCGCGGCCACTACGCTCAATGCCCTGACCAAGGAATACGTCTCCGTGGCGGGTGAGCTCAAGAAGAAGAACGTGTCCGAGTTTGCGCGCATCCTCGAGGGCCAGCTCCTCTACGCCGAGACGGCGCTCAAGGACGCCGAGTCGGCGCTGGAGAATTTCAAGATCCACACGATCACGCTGCCCTCCGAAGGTTCGCCGGCGGCGGGCACGCTTGGAACGTTGGACACGCGGCCGGCGGCCATGAAGGCCTTCTTCGACCGGAAGATCGAGTACGAGAACCTGAAGAGCGATCGCGAAGCGCTCGAGCGAACCATCGCCGATGCGAAGACGGGCACGCTGCCGCTCCGCGCGATGCTGTTTGTTCCCAGCGTCGGCAGCCCATCGGGCACGGAGCTGCGTGGGTCGTTCATGGCACTCGACAAGCAGGAGGCGGACCTTGCCGCGGCCCGGCAGGTGTACACGGACAACTATCCCGCCGTGAAGCAGCTGGCCGACGCGGTGAACACGCTCAAGACGAAGACGATTCCCGAGCAGGCGGCATCGCTGGTGACACAGCTCAAGAATCGAGAGGCGGAATTCGACAAGCGGATCTCCACGACGTCCGAAGACCTGCAATCGATCCCGGCGCGCACTATCGAGGAGATGCGTCTTCGCCGGACCGTGACCGTGCAGGAGGGACTCTACGGGACGCTCAAGGGCCGCTATGCCGAGGCGAAGCTTGCGGAAGCGAGCGCGTCTCCGGACGTGAATATCATGGACTCGGCGGTGACGCCGCAGAAACCCACGAAGAACACCAAGCCGCGCATTCTCGCGATCGCGATCGTCGGCGGTATTGCCGCGGCGATCGGCTTGGCGCTTTTCCTCGACAGCATCGACAAGCGGATTCGCTACCCGGAGCAGGCGACAAAGGATCTGGGGCTGGGGATCAGCGGTACGGTGCCCGTGTTGCCGAAGGGAGGCATGAGCAGCCAGTCGCCGGAGCAGATCTCCCAACTGGTCGAGTCGTTCCGGACATTGCGAATGAACGTGATGAATAGCGGAGGTCCCAGCCCGAAGGTTTCGCTGGCGGTCTCCAGTCCGTCGCCGGGCGACGGCAAGTCATTCATCTCGTCCAATCTCGCGATGTCGTTCGCGGACGCCGGATTCCGGACATTACTCGTGGACGGCGACACGCGGCGTGGGGCGTTGCACGAGATGTTCGGGCTGACGCGAACGGCAGGCTTGACCGACTTCCTGGCCGGCGATGTGGACCAGCGCGCGATCATCCACCCCACGGGACACGATAATTTGTCGCTTGTTCCCACCGGTACGCTGCGCCGGCGAAGTCCGGAGCTGCTGACCTCGCCGGCCTTGGGCCGCTTGGTGGCTGACCTTCGAGCGAGTTACGACGTGCTGATTTTCGATACGCCGCCGTTGGCGGCCGGAATCGATGGGTACGCCATAGCGGCCGCGACCGGAAGTCTGTTGGTGGTGTTGCGGATAGGGCAGACAGAGCGCCGCATGGCTGCTGCGAAGCTGCTGCTTGTCGATCGACTGCCGATCAACGTGATCGGCTCGGTATTGAATGCGGCACCGTCGGAAGGTGAATACGAGTATTATGGTTATGTGCCCGGATACGGCACCGAAGATTTGGAGCCGAGCCAGCAGGTGGCACAGATCTCGTCCTGATAGGAACGGCGGGTGTTGAGAGATGCGCGGCGGATCGCACTCGATCCGCCGCGTTTTCTATCCTGTTACGCGAAATGCTGAGTGCGCTGGTGTTGCACTGTCGCATCTTTCTGTGGTGTACAAGCAACAGCACGAACCTGCCGCTGTTGGCAGGTCACTGGTTGCGATGATTTAATCACTTGCAGCGCAAAGATTTGACTCAAATGACGATCGTGCCGCTCTTGAGCACGCGGACTGCAATGGAGTGCAGCGTCAGACGCAACGCATGAGTCTGTGCAGGGTTCAGATCCAAACGGTCCGATGGAGGACTTTCAATGCAGGCAGCGGTTTCTTCAGCGTTGGACAAGCCATCTTCACTCCGCCGACGGGGTTCGCGCGCGGAACGGCCGAATGCTTCCGAGGTCATCGAGATTTCGCGTGAAACCGAATCGGCGACCTTTGTGGAGCTGGAGATGGCCCCGCCGGCATACGAGGATGTCCTGCCGGCCGCTCGTTCCGAGATGGTGAGCCGCTTTGTCAATGTGATCATCGCGGTTCTGGTTGCGGTCGTGCTCGCGCCGGTGTTCGCGCTGATCGCCTTGGCGATTCGGCTGACCTCCAAAGGGCCGGTGTTCTACTCGCAGGTTCGTGTCGGAGTGGACCGGCGGTATCGTGAGAAGCACACGTACGACCGTCGCGGCTACGATCATGGCGGCAAGCCGTTCATGATGTTCAAGTTCCGCACGATGGGCGTGGATGCAGAGGCGGATGGCCGGGCGGTATGGGCCGCGAAAGCGGATCCGCGCATCACGCCGATCGGCCGAGTGCTCCGGAAGACGCGGCTGGATGAGCTGCCGCAGTTGTTCAACGTGATCCGCGGCGACATGAACATCGTGGGTCCGCGTCCGGAGCGTCCGACCATCTTTGCGGACCTGCGCCGGAACATCCCCGAGTACCCGATGCGCCAGCGCGTGAAGCCGGGCATCACTGGCTGGGCGCAGATCAACCAGGCGTACGACGCCTGTGAGGAGGATGTGCGGACCAAGGTGAAGCTCGACCTCGAGTACATGAAGCGGCAGAGTCTCGCGCACGATCTGCTCATCATGACCATGACCCTCCCGGTGATGATCTTCAGAAAGGGCGCGCTCTAGCCTAGCGAGAGACGTCAATTCGCCTCCCCGCGTCGCCCCCCGTACGACTGGCGCGAGGCAAGGTCCCGGGAAATGACCCGGTGAATGGGAGCCCTTGTATGGACGGGGGCTCCCAACGAATTTCAGGGATCGTCGCGATCCAGCGGTCAGCCCCGTACGCACGAGCAAAACGTCGATACCAGCCGGGATCGGCGTGTGCGGGCAAGGCATCTCGCGATTCGAGGGCACCGAATGGGCGAGCCGGTGTCAAAGAGACGATTCGCTGCCCGGGTCGTCTCTCTTCGTCAGCCCATTTATCCCAAATGAACCGCCGGACAGTGCGATGACTGCGCCAGCGATACAACGCCGGTCACTTCCGCCCACGGGTGCTGCTGTGCAGCGCGCGGGGGCCGCGGTCGCGGCCAAGCTTGGCTTCGATTCCAATCCTTTTTTTGGAATCGAGTTCACGCCTGCCTTCGTCTGCTTCGCGGCGTACACGGTTGCCATCATCACGTACCGTTTCCCGATCGGAACGGCGTCGATGACCCTTGCGCTATTGACGCTTCCCATCGAAAAGCAGTCGCTGCGTCTTCCCGCAGTGGCCGCCCTCTCCATCGCGCTCGTGGCGTGGGCGTTGCTCGGCATGTTGACGACGTCATATCCGGCTGTCGTCGTCGAGGCCGTCTCGGATTTTGCCAAGGTCTGCGCGGTGATCTTCGTTGCCGCCAACGTGATCGTCACACGAAATCGATTCCGTGCCTTCGTCGTGGGATCGATCATTTTGTGGGGACTCTTTCCCATTCGCGGGACGATCTTCGCGTACTTCATCTATCACGGCGACGTGGAAGGCCGCGCCGCCTGGAACTACATCTACTCGAATCCGAACGACCTCGCAGGACTGTGCCTGCTCCAGCTTTCGGTGGCGCTCGGCATCCTGGCTGTCGAGCGTCGAAAGTGGGTGGTCCTCGGAACGAAATTCGCCGTCGCCCTGCTCGTCCTGATCATCATCCTCACGCAGTCGCGCGGTGCCGTCATTGCGCTCACCACGTTCGGCCTGATCGGTGCACGCAAATACTTCCGCAACGTGCGCGCGATCGTGTCGCTGGTTGTCCTTGCGGCGATGGTCTACTTGATTGCACCGGACAGCGTATGGCGTCGGTTCTCGACGATCAAGAACGCGACCAAGTCCGACGTGGAGCTCTATGATCCGGAGACGGTCGACCTCGCGACGCGCCAGGACCAGGGCTCGTCCGAGCAGCGACTCGCCATCTGGGGCGTGGCGACGTCCATCATCGCCAACAATCCACTCACCGGCGTGGGGCTGGGCGCATACCCCGAAGCGCACTACGTCGAGGCACTAAAGCCGCAGCACAAGTGGCTTGCGCGCGGCAAGCGCGACACGCATTCGACCTATCTCAACATCGCCGCCGAAACGGGTATCCCCGGATTCCTTCTGTTCGCCTCGATCATCGTCATCACGCTGAAGACCTCGATGGCGGCTCGGAAGAGGATGAGCAAGATCGCGCCGGCACTCGCGATGCAATTGTTCAACATGGAGGTCGGTCTGTACGCGTTTCTCGTCGCCGCCATTTGGGGCTCGTACGGTGCGATGGTTCCGTTGTACGTGCACCTGGTGCTCATGCACGTGGCATCCAGGCTCCTCACCGAACATGTGGAAGGCATGCAGCCGATGCGCGGGCGCCGCAGGATGTTTCCCGCTCCAGGGCCAGTGCCCGCACCGGTGATCGTGGCTCGCAGCGTGGAGGCGAGCGCCTAGGTGTGCGGTATCGCGGGGTACGCTGGATGGCGCCGCAGTTTCGATAGCGCCGAAGCGACGTTGACGGCGATGTGTGGTGCAATTCGTCATCGCGGCCCGGATGACGAGGGCCATCACGTCGGCGCGCGCGTGGGACTCGGCATGCGTCGCCTGAGCGTCATCGACGTGGCGGGCGGGCATCAGCCCATGTCGAACGAGGACGCGACGGTGACCGTCGTGTTCAACGGCGAGATCTACAACCACCACGCCATCCGGGCGGAGCTGCGCGGTCGCCACGCTCATAAGACGCGCTCGGACACCGAGGTGCTCGTCCACCTGTACGAAGAAGATGGACCGGACATGGTGCACCGCCTGCGCGGGATGTTCGCGTTCGCCATCTGGGATGACAAGATCGACCGGCTGCTCATCGCGCGCGATCGATTGGGCATCAAACCGCTGTACTACTGGGAGACGGCGGACGGCGTCGCCTTTTGTTCGGAGCTCAAGTCGCTGCTGACGCTGGAACAGTTTCCGCGCGAACTCGACATCGACGCGATTCACGAGTATCTCGCGCTCGGCTACGTCCCCGATCCGGCGTGCATCTTCAAGGGCGTACGCAAGCTGCCGCCGGGCCATATCCTCACCTGGGATGCAGAGCGTGGCGTCGAGACGCGGCAGTACTGGACGCCGGTGCGCGCGGAGACGCCGATTGCCGACGAGCGCGAGGCGATCGAGGAGTTGCGACGGTTGATCGCGGACGCGGTGGGATCGCACCTGGAGTCCGACGTCAGACTTGGTGCCTTTCTCTCGGGCGGCATCGATTCATCGACCGTGGTGGCGCAGATGACGAAGCTCTCGAACACGCAGGTCGAGACGTTCTCGATCGGCTACGAGGAGCGCGAGTACAACGAGGCGCCGCACGCAGCGAGCGTGGCCCGCGACCTGGGCACGAAGCACACGGAGCTCATCGTGCGGCCCGATGCGGATGCGCTGGTGGAGGAGATCGTGGAGACGTACGACGAGCCCTTCGGCGACTCGTCGGCGCTGCCGACGCTGCTCGTCTCGCGGCTGGCGCGGCAGCACGTGACGGTGGCGCTCTCGGGTGACGGTGGCGACGAGCTGTTCGGCGGCTACACGCGCTACGCGAAGATGGAAGGCGCGCGCGAGTTGCCCGCGGGCGCTGCGCGCCAGCTGGCGCGGGCGGCGGCGGTACGGATGGGACACTCGGCGTATGGCCGCAACAAGCTGCTGGACCTGTCGCGTGGCCGGCGCGGCCGGTACGCGGCAACGGTAGCGCAGGCGCTGCCGATCAATGAGGGCGGACCGCTCCGCGACGTGGCGGCGACGCATTCCCTCGATACGCTGCTCAACCGCTGGTTCGAACCCGCGGAGGGACGTGATTTCCTGACGCAGATGACGTTGGTCGATCTCGCGAGTTACTTGCCGGGCGACATTCTCACCAAGGTAGATCGAGCGAGCATGCGGGTGTCGCTCGAGGCCCGCGTTCCGCTCCTCGATCATCCGCTCGTGGAGTTTGCCGTGGCGTTGCCTGGCAACCTCAAGCGACGCGACGGGACGGGAAAGTGGATCCTGCGGGAGGCGATCAAGGGACTCGTGCCGGATTCCGTGTTCGCGCAACCGAAGCGCGGCTTCGCCGTGCCATTGCTCGGATGGTTGAAGAAGGAATTGCGCCATCGACTCGATACACTGCTGCGTGAGGACCGCCCGGTGTACGAGTACGTGGATCATGAGAGCATCGAGCGGCTGGTGAAGGAGCATGTGAGCGGCCGGCGGGATCACAGCAGCTTTCTCTGGCGCATCTTGGTCCTCGATCTCTGGCTGATGGCGTTGCGATCGAGCGGCACGACAGTCCCGGCGGCGCAGTGAGGGTTTCGAGCAAGCTGCGATCGATCCTTTTTCGCGACGGCGCAGGCGCGTTGCCCGGCGATGCCGATCCGACGCTGGTGCGCGGAGCCTTGTGGGGCCTGACGATCAATGCGACTGGGTTGCTGCTCGGGCTCCTCACCCAGAAGATCCTGGCGAACACCCTTGGGCCGAAGGGATTCGGCCTGTATTTGTATGTGCTTGGTTGGTCGAACGTGGCGGGGTTGCTGTGCGCGCTCGAGTTCTCGAACGCCGCGGTCCGCTACGTCAGCGCTTATACGGCGACGGGCGACTGGGCGAGCCTCCGCGGATTCCTGAGGCGCAGCCAGCAGATCGTCGGAGGAACGACGTTCTCGGTGAGTCTCGTGGCGGTGATCGTGTTGCTGGCGAGCACAAACCGCCTCGATCACGAAACGGAGTTCTGCTTCCTCGCAGCATGTGCGTTGTTCCCGCTCACGTCCATCGTGCAGCTGCACGCCGCGTGTCTGCTGGGCTGGAAGCGTGTGCGGCAGTCGCAGGCGCCGTTCCAGGTGATCCGGCCGGCGCTGTTCGCCGTCGGGCTGCTGACGATGGCGAGGATGCTCGGGAGCTCGTTCGATGCCGCTGACGCCGTGGCTCTGCAGTTCTTCGCGACTGGGATCGCGCTGTTCATCACCGCGTGGTACCTGCGGCGCGCAACGCCAGTGGAGGCGTTAGCGGCGACGCCGGTCTACCACACGATGGAGTGGATCAAGACGAGCGCGCACTTCGTGGCGATCTCGATCTCGCAGCTCGTATTGTCGACGCAGGCTGACCTGCTCTTCGTGGGCACGATCCTCGGCAAGACCGAGGTGGGACTCTACGGCGCGGCCAGCCAGCTCGCGACACTGGTCGGCTTCGGCTCGACCGCGATCATGCTGATCGCGCAACCGATGATCGCCGATCTCTATGCGCGCGGCAAGATCGCCGAGCTGATCAAGCTCTCGCGTCATATCGTGATGCTCGCTCTCCTGGCGTCGATTCCGGTGTTCATCGGCGTGCTACTTCTCGGTCGATTGCTACTGGTGAGCATCTACGGTCAGGCCTTCGAGCCGGCACTGCCGGTGCTCATCGTGCTCGCCACGGCGCAGCTGATTGCCGCCGTCAGCGGCATGCTGCTCGGCTATCTGTTCACGATGACGTCGCACCAGCAGATCGCGACGAAGATCATCGGTGCGACGGCGGTGCTGAATATCGTCCTGGCGCTCATCCTCACATATTCGATTGGGATGATTGGAACGGCAATCGCCACCGCGATCTCGACGCTCTCGCGTAGCGTGGCGCTGTTCATCGCCGCGCGACGCGTGCTGCGGGAAGCGCCGGCTGTGCCGACGACGTGACGTCGCCTGGCCTGGCCGACGCATGACGACGACATGGCAGCCATCCGCGACATGACCGAAGCGTCCGCCATTCGCGTGGTGCTCGTCGGCCCCTCGATGGACATTCTCGGGGGCCAGGCCGTGCAGGTCACGCGACTCCTGCGACGACTGCGTGAGCTCGAGGGCATCGAGGTCGAATTTCTCGCGGTGAATCCGCGGTTGCCTGGTCCACTGCGGTTGCTCCAGCGCATCAAGTACGTGCGGACCGTGAGCACGTCGGTCGCCTACGGGTGGTCACTGCTCGCGAACATCCGGAAGTACGACGTGGTGCACGCGTTCTCCGCGTCGTACACGTCGTACCTGCTTGCGCCGCTTCCGGCAATGCTGGTGGCGCGTCTGTACGGCAAGCGCATCGTGTTGAACTATCGCAGCGGCGAAGCATCGGACCATTTGGCGCGCTCCTCGTTCGCGGTGAGGACGATGCGTCTCGCCCACGAGATCGTGGTGCCCTCCGGCTATCTCGTCGAGGTGTTCGCGCGTTTCGGCCTGTCGGCGCGTGCGATCCCGAACTTCGTGGACCTCGACAACCTCGACTACCGCGAGCGCACAGTGACGCGACCGGTGTTCCTCAGCAACCGGAACCTCGAGTCGCTGTACAACGTGGGCTGCACGTTGCGAGCATTCGCCGTCATCCAGCAGCAGGAGCCCGACGCACGGCTCACTGTCGTTGGCGACGGCAGCGAGCGTGCGTCGCTCGAGGCGCTGGTGCGGGAGCTCGGCTTGCGCAACGTGGAGTTTGCGGGGAAGGTGACCCCGCAGCGCATGCGGGAGTACTACGACGCGGCGGACGTCTACCTGAATTCGCCGAACATCGACAACATGCCGAATTCGGTGATCGAGGCCTTCGCCTCCGGGTTGCCGGTGGTGACGACGAACGCGGGGGGTATCCCGTTCATCGTCACGCACGGCGAGACGGGACTCATGAGCGAGTGCGGCGATCACGAGGCGCTGGCACGGCACGCGCTCGCACTGGTGCGGACGCCGGCGCTCGCACAGGCGGTGGCGGCGCGCGCGCGCGACACGTGCCTCACGCGCTACGTATGGGAGGCCGTGGCCAAAGAGTGGGAGAAACTGTACCGTGGCCTCATGCGCCGGAACGGCATTGCGTCCGCGCCGACGGCAGCCGCCCTGTCGGAGCGCCCATGACGACAGTAGGTGACTGGCGCATCCGGGCAATCCTGCGTCGCCTCGGCAAGTTGAAGGGAAGGTCGATCGACGAGTTGCGCGAACGCGCGATGCAGACGCTTGCAGCGGAGCTCGAGCTCCGGCGGATCGCGCCGACCATCGGTGAGCCCACGGACAGGACGTTGCACGAGCAGATGGATGGCGAGTCGATCGCCGGCCAGACCAATCTCGACGAAGGCCTGCGCGAGCACTTTACATCGCGCCATGCACCACTGTTCTTCGTCGGTGTACGCGACGGATCGTCGGCGGCGGAACTGCGCGGCGATCGCTGGTCCGCCGAGCTCGGGCAGTTGATCGCCGCGGCGGATGCGGTCGTCGACGGTCGCTTCGACCTGCTCGGCCACGATGGACTCGATTTCGGCTCGCCGATCGACTGGCATCTCGATCCGGTGTCGCACAAGCGCGCGCCGCGCATTCACTGGAGCCGGATTCCCTATCTCAACGCGGACCTGATCGGCGATCACAAGGTCATCTGGGAGATCAACCGCCATCAGCACTTCTTCATCCTCGGCCGCGCCTTCCAGGTGACAGGACGCGCGAAGTATGCGGAATGCTTCGCGACGAACATCGCCTCGTGGATGGACGCGAATCCACCCAAAGACGGCGTGAACTGGGCGAGCAGCCTCGAGGTGGCGTACCGCGCCATCGCCTGGTTGTGGGCGCTCGAGCTGTTTCGCGATTCGCCGGTACTCACGGCGCACCTGCTGAAGCGGATGCTCAAGTACCTCTACGTCCACGGCCGCCATCTCGAGCGATATCTCTCGACGTACTTCAGCCCGAATACACATCTCACGGGCGAGGCGCTGGGCCTGATGTACCTCGGTCTGCTGTTGCCCGAGTTTCGGCGTGCGAAACAGTGGCGCCGCACAGGCTGGCGGATTCTCGAGCGCGAACTGCCGAGGCAGGTGCATGTGGACGGCGTCTACTTCGAGCAGGCGACGTATTACCACCGGTACACGGTGGACATCTATCTCCACGCGCTATTGCTGGCCGAGCGAAACGGGATGGCGGTGCCGGCGGGGATGCGGGAGCGGTTGTCGTTGGCGGCGGGTCATCTCGCGGACCTCACACGCGCCGACGGCTCGATGCCGATTGTCGGGGACGACGATGGCGGGAGTCTCGTCGTGCTCGAGGATCGGCCGTTCGCGGACGTTCGCGCCACCCTCGGGACGGCGTCCGTGGTGCTCGGCATGCCGGAGCTGGCGAGCGTGGCGGGCGCGGCAAGTGAAGAGGTACTGTGGTTGCTTGGTCCGGCGGGCGTGACGGCGGTGGACGAGCGCGTGGGTGCGCCACCGCCGGCGCATACGTCGAGGCTGTTCGCCACCGGCGGCTATGCAGTGATGCGCGACGGCTGGGGTGTGAACGCGAAGCACGCCCTGATCGATTGTGGACCGCTCGGCGCGATGAACTGCGGGCATGCGCATGCGGACGCACTGTCGATCGAGGTGGCGGCGGGCGGATGTCCCTTTTTCGTGGATCCGGGGACGTACACGTACACGGAGTCTGCGGCGGACCGTGACCACTTCCGTCATTCAGCGGCGCACAACACCGTCACGGTGGACGGTCAATCGGCATGCGTGCCGGACGGGCCGTTCTCGTGGGCGAGTCGCGCGGACGCGACGGTGGAATCGTGGTGGACCGGGAGCGTGGTGGACCGGCTGGTGGCGAGTCATCCGGGGTTCGAGCGGCTTCCTGACCCTGTGGTGCATCGGCGGAGCGTGTATTTCGTGCGCGGCGAGTATTGGGTGGTGGTGGACACGATGCTCGCAGCGGAACGCCATGAATCCATCGCGCATTTCCACGCGGCGCTCGGTTCGCGCGTGACAGCTGCCACGGGGACGACTGCGTGGATCGACGCTCCCTGCGCCGAGGGTTGGAGTCGGCTATTCTTCGCAGTGGCCGGCGATGTGGATGCGCTCGAGTGGGGGGAAGACTGGGTCTCTCCATCGTATGGCAGCCGATCGCGTGCTCCGTACGCCCGTGTGACGAGCCTCGGAACGGGCCGCCGGGATCTCGTGACGGTGCTCTGCCCGTCGCCAGAGGGCGGGCACATCGCGGTGCACGAGCTTCCCACCGAGGGCGGAAAGGGACGCGCGGTGGTGGTCGATCGTCCTGAGGGATATGACGTCTTCCTCTTCGCTGTGGACGGTCCGGTGCGCCTCAACGGACTGGAGATGGACGCCGACGCTGGATTGGTCAGGCGGCGTTCAGCGGAGGGACGCGTGACGGCGCTGGCATTGTTCGGCGCCGATGCGCGGCTCACGGTGGATGGCCTTCGCTTTGAGGCCACCGAAGCCGCCGAGGCAGTGCGTACGACGAAGGGTTGGGACGTGAGTGGAGCAGGCAAGGTCGCAGGTTCCGAGTAGCGAATGCATTTCAAACGGTTTTCGAGGTTGTCACAATGTGCGGCATCTGTGGAGTAGCGCTCTCTTCCCGTTCGGGCGCTGAGGTAGAGCGCTCGACGATCGAGCGCATGCGCGATGTCATCACGCACCGTGGACCCGACGGTGCGGGGCTCTTCGTGCAGGGACGAATCGGGCTGGGGCATCGCCGGTTGAGCATCGTGGATCCCGAGGCGGGCCAGCAGCCGATGGCCAGCGACGACGGCGCGATCCAGATCGTGTACAACGGCGAGGTCTACAACCATCCGGAGATCTCGCGCCGGCTGGAGGCGGAAGGGCACCACTACCACACGCACTGCGACACCGAGAGCGTGCTGAAGCTGTACGAGATGCACGGGTCGCAGACGCCGACGCACCTGCGCGGCATGTTCGCGTTCGCCATCTGGGACCAGACGCGCGAGACGTTGTTCATCGCGCGCGACCGGTTCGGCATCAAGCCGCTGTACTATGCGGTGACGGAGGACGGCTCGCTCTACTTCGCCTCGGAGATGAAGTCGATCCTCGCGAGCGGTGTGATCAGCGGCACGTTCGACCGGTCGTCGCTGCCCGAATACCTGTCGAGCCACTCGACGTTTGGGTCGGGCACGATGTTCAACGACATCCGGCGGCTGGAGGCGGGCCATACGCTCAGCTGGCGCGACGGCGTCATCACGATCGAGAAATACTGGGACCTGAGCTTCGCGCACGAGGGGGAGGACACCCGCGACGAGGCGGACGTCATCGCGCAATACGACGAGATGTTCCGCGACGCGGTGCGGATGCGCCTGATGGCGGACGTGCCGCTTGGCGCGTTCCTGTCGGGCGGTATCGATTCAGCGGCGATCACCGCGGTGATGGCCAGCCTGATCGACGAGCCGGTGCGCACCTTCTCCGTGGCGTTCGCCGAGCGTGACGCGAATGAACTGGAGTACGCGCGAATGGTGGCGAAGAAGTTCGGCACGGAGCATCGCGAGGTGATCGTGTCACCGGCGGAGTTCTGGGACGCATTGCCGCAGATGATCTGGCAGGAGGACGAGCCGATCGCGCACCCGTCGAGCATTCCGCTGTACTTCGTGTCGAAGCTCGCGGCCGAGCACGTGAAGGTGGTGCTCACGGGCGAGGGGAGCGACGAAGTGCTGGGCGGATACAACCGCTATCGCGTGACGATGTACAACATGCGATACGGATCGGCCTACGAGCGCATGGTGCCCGATGGCGGGCGATCGCTGGTCCGCGGGGCGATCGATGCACTGCCGCGCGGCTCGAAGATCCGCCAGAAGCTCAACCGCACGTTTCTCACGCTGCCGGCGGACATCACGACGCTGTACATGGACAACTTCGCCGTGTTCTCACGGCAGCGTCTGGCGAATCTGTGGTCGCCCGCGATGCGCGAGATGCTCGGCGCGATGTCGCCGTATGCAATGGCGGAGCGCTATTACGAGGGCAGCGATGCGCACACGATGCTCAACAAGCTGCTCTACGTCGACACGAAGACGTACCTGCACGAGCTGTTGATGAAGCAGGACCAGATGAGCATGGCGGCGTCGATCGAGAGCCGCGTGCCGTTCCTCGATCACAAGCTCGTGGAGTTCGCCGCGCGGATGCCGGAGCGCATGAAGGTGCGCGGCATGACGACGAAATACGTGCTGCGCCGGATCATGACCGGTGTGCTGCCGCCGGAGATCCTGAGCCGGCGCAAGATGGGATTCCCCGTTCCGGTGGGAGCGTGGCTTCGCGGTCCATACCGCCACGTGCTGGACGAGTTCGTGCTCGGTCATCGCGCGCGTGCCCGTGGGCTGTTCGACGAGGAGGCGCTCAAGGGTCTCGTCGCGAGCCACGTGTCGGGCGAGGCGAATCATTCCGAGCGGCTCTGGTCGCTCATCAATCTCGAGATGTGGCAGCGCATGCAGTTCGACGGTGAGCCGTGGGAAGATCTCCGTGCCGCCGTGTCCCGTTCCGCCTCCCTGACCTTCGCGATGTCCGCGTAGGCGCCTCCTTTTTCCAAGCAATGTCGAACTCCGTCAGTGTATTCGGTCTGGGCTACGTCGGCTGTGTGAGCGCAGCGTGTCTCGCGCGCGAAGGCCATAGGGTCGTCGGTGTGGATGTCAGCCGCAGCAAGGTGGACATGATCAACGCGGGCACCGCGACGATCGTGGAGAATGGCATCGGCGAGCTGGTCGCCGAGATGGTCGCGGCGGGCTCGCTCACGGCCACGACCGACGTGGCGAGCGCAGTGGCGCAGACACAGATCTCGCTGGTGTGCGTCGGTACGCCGAGCCAGGCGAATGGCGGGCTCGATCTCGCCTATGTGCGCCGCGTGGCGGCGGAGATCGGCGCGGCGCTCAAGAACAAGAGCGACTGGCATGTCGTCGTCATTCGGAGCACCGTGCTGCCGGGAACGACCGGCGACATCGTGACGCCGATCCTCGAGGAGCATTCCGGCAAGAAAGTCGGCGTGGGCTTCGGGGTGTCGATGAACCCGGAGTTCCTCCGTGAGGGGACGTCGATCAAGGACTTCGACGATCCGCCGTTCACGGTGATCGGTGCGGAGGACGAACGAACCGCCAAGACGGTGGCGTCGCTCTATGAAGGGCTGAATTCGCCGGTGCACGTGGTCAAGCTGCCGGTGGCCGAGATGATCAAGTACGCCTGCAACAGCTTCCACGGCCTCAAGGTCGCGTTCGCGAACGAGATCGGCAGCATCTCCAAGGCGCTCAACGTGGACTCACACGAGGTGATGCGCATCTTCTGCGAGGACACGAAGCTCAACATCGCGCCGTACTACCTGCGGCCGGGCTTCGCGTTCGGCGGCTCGTGCCTGCCGAAGGACCTTCGCGCGCTGTCATATCGTGCGCGACAGCTGGACATCGAGACGCCCGTGCTGGCGGCGGCGCTCTCGAGCAACGAGAAGCAGATCACGCGAGCGTTCGACATGGTGCGCGCGACGGGCTCGCGCAAGATCGGCGTGCTGGGGCTCGCGTTCAAGGCGGGGACGGATGACCTCCGCGAATCGCCGATCGTGACGCTCGTGGAGCGGCTGATCGGGAAGGGCATGCAGCTGGCGATCTACGATGGCCACGTGTCGCGCGCCAACCTGATCGGCGCGAATCGCGAGTACATCGAGAACGAGATTCCGCACATCTGGACGCTGATGAAGGACAGCGTGCAGGAAGTGGTGGACTTCGGCGACGTGGTGGTGATCGGCAATGGAACGCCGGAATTCCGCCAGATCCAGCCAACGCTGCGCGATGGGCAGGTCGTCGTGGATCTCGTCCGCGCCTTCGGGTCGCGGACATCGGACGCCTCGTATCAGGGTGTGGCCTGGTAACAGCGCGTTCAGCGACGATGGACGTGAGGGACCTGTGCTTCCGTGACTTGGAGGCGCAGGTCCCTCACTTCGTTCGGGACGACACCTGCTCGAGCACGTCCTCGAATTGCCGCGAGACGGCGTCCCACGAACATTCGTCCTCGACGAGCCGGAGCGCCGACGCTGCGATCGTGCGGCCGAGCGCAGGGTCGTCGAGCAGCGTGACACACTGCTGCGCGAAAGCCGACGGCGTATCACCGACGAGAATGTCGCGGCCCGGCACACAGGCGAGGCCCTCCATGCCCACCGTCGTGGACACCATGGGCAGCCCGGCAGCCATCGCCTCGTAGACCTTCATGCGTGTGCCGCCGCCGATGCGAAGGGGAAGAATCGACACGCGCGAGCTCCAGAGATACGGCCGCACGTCGGCGACCGTGCCGGTGACCGTGATGAGCGGATCCGACTGGGCAAGCGCCAGCAGCCGCGGATCGGGGCGGCGTCCGACGATCGCCACGCTGCAGTCCGGCTTGTGGCGGCGGAGCAGCGGGAGAATCGCTTCGGCGAACCAGAGAATGCCGTCCACATTCGGAAGCCAGTCCATCGACGCGACGAAGACGAAGTCCGTCGTCGGCGCGTGCGTGCCTGGATTTCGGTAGTAATCAACGTCCACGCCGGTGGCGACGTCCGACACGTGCGTGATGCCGAACATGTCGCGCATTCGCTGCGCGTCGATGGGTGAGACCGCGATGACGTGCGCGCTCTCGCGGCACACCTTCTCCTCGTACGCGCGCATGCGGCGCACCTGGAGCTCATAGAACTTTCGATGCAACGGCGTCGCCGCATGCTCGGCGTGTCGCTCGAAGATCGTCGTCTCGACATTGTGCTGAAACAGCACGGCACCCTCGAGGCTCGGCATGTTCACGCCGCTGGCGGCGAAGTCGCAGACCACCGCATCGAAGTTCTCGTGTGCCACGAGCTCGCCAACCGTCTGCCGCAGCGCCGCCGACTCGTACCGTTCGACGGCAAGCGGCAGCTCGGAGAAGGCGAGGTGCCGGGCCACCTGGAGGGCAAACGCGGGTGAGCGACGCGAGACCACCGGATGCCGAATGGGATAGGCGCGCGTGCTGAAGGTGTGCGCCATGTCCGCCCCTTCGGACGATGCGGGATCCGCGAGCGCCGCGTAGTGCACCTCGTGCCGCTTGTGGAGCGGCTTGAGAATCCCCATGGACCGAATCTGGCCACCGCGCTCGGTGGGATGCAGAAAGTACTGGTTGACCCAGAGAATTTTCATCGAAACACGGCGGTGGCGAATGACATGAGGGAAAGGTACGTCGACGGCCCGACGAATCAGGTGACGCCTCGGAGCCTGCGATGAGCCCTCCATCGCGACGATGATCGGCGAACCGGTGGCGAAACGCGCGCCGCGGCAGACGTCAGCGCGACCGGCCTGCGGCGAGCGTGTGGTACAGCGTCGCAAGACGAGGAAGGACGATCGAGGCACTGAACTGCTCTCGAGCGATACGGCGTCCGGCGGCTCCCATGCGTTGCCGAAGCTCCGCATCGCCGAGGAGTAACGCGAGCGCGCCAGCCAGTGCCGGCGGATCCTGTGCCGGCACGAGTGTGCCATTCACGCCCTCGCGCACGGCATCGGGCACCCCGCCCACCGCCGTACCCACCACCGGCCGGCCCGCCGCCATCGCTTCCACCACCG
Source organism: Gemmatimonadales bacterium (assembly GCA_038319955.1). Lineage (GTDB taxonomy): Bacteria > Gemmatimonadota > Gemmatimonadetes > Gemmatimonadales > Gemmatimonadaceae > AG11. Next base: position 19,298 of record JBBQDT010000071.1, read on the forward strand.
AGTTGGGGAATCCCTCGCTCAGCGAGCACAGGACGGAAACGTCGAACAGGCTGTGCAGGTTGGGGGGTGGCTCGCGCAGGCCAGCAAATCGCACGATCGACGACACGCCTTCCGCGGCGGCGAAGGCTTCGAGGTCGGCGCGGTAGGGGCCCGCGCCGATGATCACGAGCAGGAGCTTCGGAAACGTCGGCGCCAGCAGCGCGATGGCTTTGATCAGCGACTTGTGATCCTTGATCGGGCTCAATCGTGCTACGATCCCCACGACCAGCGCATCGCTCGGCACGTCGAGCTCGCGGCGCATGGTGGCGAGAAACTCCGGCGACGCGCCGTCGAAGGCGTCGTCGTTGACGAAGTTCGGGACCACCACGACCCGGTCGCGCGGCACGCGTTCTACGGCGATGAGGCCCTTGCCCACCTGCTCGCTGTTGCCGAGGACGCGGTCGGCAAGCCGATAGGCGAGGCGGTTGGTGACGGTATGCGTGATCTTCTGGGTGCCCCACCGCTTGCTCGCGATGAGGCCGGGCGTTCCGGCGTATCGGCCCCACATCATGCAGAAGAGATTTGCGTACCGGTCGTGCGAGTGCACCACGTCGATCTGCTCGCTCACGAGGAAACGCGCGAAGCGTCGGCCCTCGCGCACCATGCCCGGTCCGTACATGCTGCGCGGCGAGTATATGTGAATGGGGATGTGTGCCGCCTCGAGGCGAGCGCGGAGCGGGCCGTCTCCGAAGCACGCCACCGAAATGGCGAATTGCGCGGGGTCGAGATGCTCGGCCAGCCGAACGGCATTGAGCTCCGTGCCACCGACTCCCAGCGTATCGATGAAGTGGACGATGCGAAGCGGACGATTGGGCATTCGACCTGATAAAAAGGAAACTCCGCGGGCGAAGTTCCCGCGGAGTTTTCATTCGAGAACCAGCACGACGACCGATCAGGGAACAATAACACCGGCGATGGCGGCGTTCACCGCGTCCACGTCCGCGCCGGGGTGCTGCATGTCCGTTCCCTTGTTCCGGAATGGACTCGCGGTGGTGAGATGGTAGTCCAGCGAACTGGGGCTCGTGAAACCAACCGTGCTGACCGTCGTTGGGAAGTAAGTGCCTACCGGATATCCAGCCGTGTTTCCCTGCGCGAGCGTCAGCACGTTGGCCCAGAAGCCCCCAGTGGGCATGAAGGCCGTGAGGGTCGCCGCGGTGCCGAGGCCGGGTCCCTTCACACCATACTGTCCACCGCCCACAATGTTGTCGCGGAAGGAGAGGCGGGTCGGAGGCTCGGACGTCGGCCCGCCGAACGTGATGGCGGTGTTGGTGGGATCGAGGACTGTGTTGTGCGCGATGAGCAGGTCGATGGGGTCATTGTTGATCAGGAAGCCGCGCCCGTCGCCATTGAACGTCGGACCCACATCGATTCCGCTGAGCACGTTGTCGGTGATCGTCACGCGCGTCATGATCGACGCACCGATGTCATGTCCAGTGAGGGCAAAACCGGCGCCGGAGTTCTTGATCAGGTTGTAGCGGAAGGTGATGTCTTTCGCCACGCACCAGGGACAACCGCCGCCCTGGTTCACCGACTTGAGGACGATGGCGCTGCCGCCCTGACCGTCCTGCCAGTTGTTCTCGAAGATGTTTCCCTCGA
>JBBQDT010000072.1:0-20614 GCA_038319955.1 Gemmatimonadales bacterium
CGGCGGGATCGTGAGGATCGCGAGACTGGCGAGGGAATGCTGCTGGGCTACGTTATAGCACTCGTGCTGTCAGGGGAGGCGGAGGTCGCAGACATCGCGGTTGCGCCGGAAGCACGGCGGCGGGGCGCGGGTGGCCTCCTACTGGACCGGGTGATCGAGGAATTGACGGAGCGCGGCGTACTGTCGGTGTATCTCGAGGTCCGCGAATCCAACTCGGCAGCTCGCGCCCTGTACGAATCGCGGGGGTTTCGGCCGGTGGGGCGACGAAGTGGCTATTATCAGCATCCGAGTGAGGACGCACTGCTTCTCAAGCGCGATATCGCGCCGACGTGAAGTAAAGTGTCACGTGAAGTTGCTGGTGCAATACGTTGTAGGGAAGTGTTTTGCGGATGTGTGCAGTCAATCGATGACGCAGTATCGGACTTTATCTTTAGCGTGTAGACGAGGCAAAGACACTCGTCCAGGGAGGAGGTATGAGCCGGAGCTTGAACAAGGTGACGTTGATTGGGAACCTCGGGAACGATCCTGAGGTCCGCTCGACCACCGGAGGAAATCGTGTGGCGACGTTCTCGCTGGCGACCAGCCGGTCGTGGAACGACGCCGGCGGTACGAAGCAGGAAAAGACCGAATGGCACCGCTGCGTGGTGTGGAATACGAAGAGCTCGCAGCTCGCCGACATCGTCGAGAAATACGTGAAGAAGGGCGACAAGCTCTACGTCGAAGGACGCATCGAGTATCGCCAGTGGCAGGACAAGGAGAACCAGACACGCTACTCCACCGAGATCAATGTGCGCGAGCTCATTATGTTGGGCGGCGGCTCAGGTGGCGGCGGACGCAGTGGCGGCGACTTCGACAGCGAGACAGCCAACACCCGTCCACGTGCTGCGGCACCGGCCAAGGCGAAGAGCGGCGCGGGTGGGGACGACTTCGAGGACTTCCCCGGCGCGCTGGCCGACGAGGACGACGACCTGCCGTTCTGACGGGGCTCGAGTGTGGATAATCGGGACGGCGAGTGCCATCGGCACTCGCCGTCTTCGTTTCTCGACTCGCCGTGCCTGATACGCACTGGAAGCCATGATTACGCGGGGCGAAGCACCGATCTTCGTGGAGCGCTTCATTCGTCCAGGAGTGTAAGCATCGCCCGGCAGCGGGCATCATGGTACGTGCCAGACTCCAGCAGCGGTTCCCACTGCGATGACCTCCTCAGCGCCTGGCAAAGGCGGAATCCGACGCCGACAACGCGAAGCGCAAGGCGCGCTCGACGTTGTAAACGAGCAGCCGGTTCGCTTGCACGAGTTGTGGGTTCGGCCGCTCCTCGAGTATAATCGCGCATCGGCCGGTTTCTCTTCGGCCGACCAATCGTCATTCCTGCAGCCCCGCCGCCGACGGCAGGGTAACCTGTTGTCTTTCAAGCGCCTGCACGTTGGCGCCATAGCCCCCGCGCGCGTGAAGATCTCCCGTTTCGGTTGGTCCATTCCGGCGGCCTTCGTCGTCTCCATCGCCGTTGCTCACACCGTCAGCGCGCAGGATGTTCGCGCCGACGTGCCGGCTTCCCACACCGTCAAGCGTGGCGACACGCTTTGGGACCTCGCCAAGTCATACCTCGGCGACTCCTATTTGTGGCCGAGCATCTACCGTCTCAACACGGATCAGATCGAGGATCCGCATTGGATTTATCCCGGCGAGGTGCTTCGTCTGCCCGGTGCTGCTGCTGCACCAGTGATCGCGGAGCGACCACGCACGGGGGGGGGCGCCACGGTGTTCGCACCGGTGCACATGGATCGGACCGTCGGTTCGCGGCTCGCGCCAGCGCCTCTGGCCCATGTCGCGATCGGCGATGTCATTCGTGCGGCCTATGTCGGGCCGGACAAGGGTCCGCGAGGAGCGGGCAAGCTGTTGTTCCGCGTGGACATTCCGGGCATCGACCAGTCGCGTACCACGACGAATTTCCAGTTGTACGACAAGGTGTTGATGGTTCCTCCCGTCGGCAGCATCGCCGCGGAGCGTGAGCGATTCGTCAGCTATGAGCTCGGCGAATCGATCGAGGACTTCGGCACCGTCGTCATCCCCACTGCGGTGCTCCAGATCGTACGTGAGCCGCGCAACGGCGAGGCGGCGATCGCGCAGGTCGTCGAGCTCTACGGGAAACTGGATGCCGAAGCTCGCGTCATTCCGCTCGACACCATGGGAGCGGGTGCGACGGGCAAGCCCACGCCGTTCCGCGACTCACGAACGGCGACCATCAAGGCGATTCACCGCGATGCAGTGCTTCCGGCGATGAATTACGAGGTGCTCTTCAACCTCGGTGTGCGTGACGGCATGAAGATCGGGGACGAGATTCAGATCTTCCACCCGCGCGAGAAGGAGATCCAGGACGAGCGCCCGGCGATTCCCGAAGTGCCGATCGCGAGCGGGCAGGTGATTCGCGTCACCTCGTTCGGCACGACAGCGCGGATAACCTATCAGGAGCAGCCCGCGATTCGCGTGGGTGAGAGCGTCCGGCTGTCGGCACGCATGCCCTGACGCAGCTGTGAGCGGGCGGGCTGGGCGGAATGACGTAACGCCAGTCCGCGCATTACATTAGGGCGATAGACATGACCGCGATCGCCCACTTCATCGCCATCACCTGCTACATCGGCGCCGCGGCTCTCGCTGCGACGCCGTTTGCGCGTCCGGTGGGGGCTCCGGTGCGCGGTGTCGCCGCCATTCTCGCCATCGGCGTGCTTGCGCATGCCGCCGCGCTCGTTGCCTTCGTCCAGCGCGTCGGCCAATTGCCGCTCACCGGACTCGGCCCGTCGCTGTCGTTCGCCGGGTTCGTTCTGGCCGCAACACTGCTCGTCGTGGAGCTGATCGCGAAAGAGGTGAGCCTGACGCTCGTGGGCGCACCACTGGCGGCCATTCCCACGATCTGTGCGAACCTGATCGGACTCGTCCCGGGCGTGGAGCCGGCCGGTGCGCGCGCGGCGTGGCTGTTTGCCCACATCGCGTTGAGCTTCGTCGGCATCGCGGCGTTCGCCACGGCGGCAGGTGCAGGATGCATGTACCTCGTCGAGCGGCGCGAGCTCAAGTCGCGGAAGTTCGGCGCGATCTATCGATTCTTTCCTCCTCTCGCGACGCTCGACCGGGTGAATCACGTCGCGGCGATCGTCGGTTGGCTCGTGCTGACGATCGGGGTGGTGCTCGCGGTCACCTATGCGTTGGCGTACCACGAGGTCAGTGGGCCGAAGATCGTGTGGGCGATGGCCGCGTGGCTCGCGGTGAGCGGGATCGCACTGGGCCGAGTGGCCGGCGGATGGCAGGCGCAGCGCGCGGCGATCTACTCGAGCGTGAGCTTCGCGGCGGTGGTCGTGCTGTACGTCGCGTTCCGCGTTGCGGAGACGAATGGCGGAGGACGATTCCTATGAGCGGGGTGCCAATTCTCGTCGAGGCGGAAGGTTTGCGTGTGCTGGTGGTCGGTGGCGGCGACGTGGCAACGCGGAAGGCCAGACAGTTCGCGTCGGCCGGTGCGGTCGTGCGGATCATATCGCCGGCGCTCACCACCGATCTCGAGGCGCTCGTCATCGAGAAAGCACTCGAGGTCGCGCGTCGCCCGTACGCGAGCGGCGATATCGCCGACGCACAGATCGTCGTGGCGGCAACGAACGATCGTCTCGTGAACGCGACCATTGGGCGAGAAGCCGAGTCGGAGAACCGCCTGCTGAACGCGGCGGATCATTCCGACGATGGCGACTTCGCGATGATGGCCGTGCATCGTCGCGGCCCGCTGACGATTGGCGTCAGCGCCGGTGGGGTGCCCGCTGCCGCGCAGCGCATCCGGGACGCCATCGGCGAGCGGTTCGACGCGCGGTACGGCGACGCATTGAGCGACCTCGTGGCGCTGCGCCGGCGGCTGATCAGCGTCGGCGAGGGTCCAGCGTGGCGCGAGCGCGCGGGCCAGATCATCGACCACGAGTTCTGCGACGCGGTGGAGCAGGGCATCCTCGCGCAGCGGATCGCATCATGGCGGTGATCGTGCTGGGCGTGAGCCATCACGGTGCGCCCGTGGACGTGCGCGAGCGGCTCGCGTTCGCGACCCGCGACGTGGTGCCGGCACTCGAACGGTTGCTGGGCGTCTCGGGCGCATGTGAAGGCGTGCTGCTGTCCACGTGCAATCGCACCGAGCTCTATCTCGTCGAGGGAGCGCGCGAGGCGGCGGCCGATGCGTGGGCGCTGCTGTCGGATCGGCTTGGCTCCGATGCCAGCCGCTATGGCTATGTGCAACGCGACCGTGCGGCGGTCGCGCATCTCTTCCGCGTCGCGTCGGGCATGGACTCGATGGTCGTCGGGGAGGCGCAGATCCATGGACAGGTGCGCGACGCGTGGGAAGCGAGTCGTCCCGCGTCGGGCGCGGTGCTGAACCGGCTGTTCCAGAGCGCGCTGCTCACGGGCGGTCGCGTGCGCAGCGAGACGCAGCTCGGCCATGGTGCGCTGAGCATCAGTTCTGCGGCGGTGCAGCTTTCCAAGAAGATCTTCGGGGCGCTCACCGGCCGTCGCGCCATGGTGCTGGGCGCGGGCGAGATGGCCGAGCTGGCATTGGCGTCGCTCCAGGAGGAGGGCGTGCATGCGGCGATCGTGGCGAACCGCACCTTTGAGCGCGCGCAGCAGTTGGCCGCCCAGTACGGTGCCACGGCGGTGCACTACGACGAGGCGTGGGCGTCGCTCGCGGATGTCGACGTGCTGCTCTGTTCCACTGCAGCGCCGCGGCCGGTCGTCAACACGGCACGCGTGCGCGATGCGATCGCGCGGCGCGGCGACCGGCCGCTCTGCATCCTCGACATCGCCGTGCCGCGCGACGTGGACCCCGAGGTCGGCAAGCTGGCGAACGTGTACCTGTACGACCTCGACGACCTGCACGGTGTCGTCAGTGCGAACATGGAGCGGCGCAAGGGGGAGATACCGGCGGCGGAGGCCGTGATCGCGCAGGAGGTGGAGATGTATTGGCAGTGGGTGGCGGGCCTCGCGGCGGTGCCGGTGCTGAAGCAGTTGCGCGAGGAGATGCACCGCGTGCGCGAGCGCGAGCTTGCCGCGGCGATGCGAAAGCTGGGCGACCTCACGCCGGAGCAGCGCGCGGCCATCGAGCATTTTTCGCAGTCGCTCACGAACAAGTTCCTGCACGAGCCATCGGTGCGCCTGCGCGCCGCGGCGGCGAATGGCCGCGGGTTGGGCGTCGTCGATGCGGTGCGCTACCTGTTCGCGCTGGACGAGCGGCCCGCGGCGGACAGCAAGGACGCCGGCGACGCAGGCACGCAGGCTTCAACCACAACCGACAGTCAATGAAGACGGCAGTCATCACCGGTGGGGCAGGATTCATCGGCTCGCACGTGGCCGAACGGTTTCTCGCCGAGGGTTGGGACGTGCACGTCCTCGACACCTTGATCACCGGCAAGCGGGGCAACGTGCCGCCGGGAGCGGTGTTCCATCAGCTCGACATCCGCGAGGGACTGGCGGCAGATCTCATTGCCGGCCTGCGGCCCGCCGTCCTCGTGCATCTCGCTGCGCAGATGGACGTGCGCAAGAGTGTCGCCGAGCCGGTGTTCGATGCGAATACGAACATCGTGGGGTCGCTCAACCTGTTCGAGGCAGTGCGCAACGACTCGCCAAGGACGCGCATCGTCTTCTCGTCGACCGGAGGCGCCATCTACGGGGACCAGACGCCGCCCCCGAATGTCGAGACGTTCGCGAAGAATCCCGAGTCGCCGTATGCGGTCGCCAAGCTCGCCGTGGAGAACTACCTCGCCTACTACGGGCGCGTCCATGGGCTCGAGTCGGTGGCGCTGCGCTTCGGCAACGTCTATGGCCCGCGCCAGGATCCGCATGGCGAAGCGGGGGTGGTGGCGATCTTCTGTGGACGCATTCTCGACGATCAGCCGCTCACCGTGTTCGGCGACGGCATGCAGACCCGCGACTACATCTATGTCAGCGATGTCGTGGACGTGACGTATCGTGCCGCGACGCGCCCGTTGCCGCCGGCACAGCTGCTCGATGCGCGGGCGTTCAATGTCGGAACCGGTGTGGCTGCGGACGTCCTTCGCCTCGCCACCGTGCTGATGTCGGCTGGCAAGGCAACGATTCCCATCATCCACGCACCCGAGCGGCCGGGCGAACAACGGACGTCGTACCTCGATGTGCAGAAGGCGGCGCAACTGCTCGACTGGAAGGCGGTGGTGTCGCTCGAGGATGGACTGACGCGGAGTTTCGACTGGTTTGCCGCGCGCCATCGCGCGGATGCGAAGCACGCGATGGGAGGCCGCGCATGATGCTCATGCTCCAGGCCTCCGGCGCCGTGCCGACGTCCGCGCGGGATCTCATCATCAACGCCGGTGTCGAGACGCATGTCGTGCTCGTGATCCTCATCGTGCTGTCGCTGGTGAGCTGGACAATCATGTTCGCTGTCGGTCGCCAGCTGTCCAAGTCACTCCGGTTGGCGACGGGTTTCGCGCGCGAGGTGGAGCGCGCGTCGCGACTGGCGGCGGCGGGCGAGGCGGCGAAGCATGCGACCCCCAATGCGGCGCAGCGCGTGCTGCTGCGCGCGCTGCAATTCGTGGGTGACGACGTGCGCGCCGGTCCCCTCGATGCCTTCTCCGACGATCGCGCGCAGGTCCTCTCGCCGACCGCTGCTGCCTCGCGCGTCGAGACGCTGCGTCTCGTCCTCGACGCCGAGGCGCTGTCGGAGCGCGACCGGCTCGGCCGCTTTCTCCCGTGGCTCGCCACGATCGGCTCGGCGAGCCCGCTCATCGGTCTGCTCGGCACCGTGCTCGGCATCATCACGTCCTTTCTCGGCATCGCCACGCGTGGCTCGGGCAATCTCGCCGCGGTTGCGCCGGGCGTGGCTGCCGCCCTCGTCGCGACCGCGGCGGCATTGGCCGTGGCCATTCCCGCGACGTTCGGGTACAACATTCTCGCCAATCGGTTGAACCGGCTGGACAACCTGCTCGAGGGGTTCGGCACCACGGTGATCGCGATGCTCGTGCGCGAGAGGCGCGTCTAGCGTGCACCATCGGCGCCGGCGCGAGCTGCCGATGAATGCGGAGATCAACGTCGTCAGCCTGATCGACGTCATGCTCCTCCTGCTCGTCATCTTCATGATCACCGCGCCGATGATGCAGGGCGGCGTGGACGTCGCGTTGCCGAAGGCGGAAGCGAAGCCACTGGAGCCGAAGAGCGGGCTGGTGGTGTCCGTCGACCGCACCGGCGCGATCTACGTCGACGAGACGAAGATGACGCTCTCCGAATTTCGCTCGGCGTTTCGCGCGCTGGCGTCGAAGCAGTCGAGCGACGGCGTGTACCTGCGCGGCGACGCGAACGTGCCGTATGGCGTCGTGACACAGGTGCTCGCGATCATGCGCGCAGCGGGCGTCGGCGACATCGGCCTCGTCACCGATCCGGAGACGACGCGGTGAGCGCCGTGGCGACGCACAGCGATGTCTCGCTGCGTGCGCCGTTCGTGGCGGCGATTGCATTGCATGCGCTCGCGGCCACGCTGTTCCTCGTCACGCGACAGGCGCCGCGCGCTTCCGCGCCGCCGACGTACCGCGTGAACCTGATTGCCGCGCCGCCCGCCGAGCGTCAGGTCGGCGTGGTGCAGCCACCCGCTCCGCCTGTCGTGACGCCACCGGCGCCCACGCCACGCTCCCGCGCGACGCCCGAGCCAGAGCGCATGAAGGCGCCGGCTAAGGTGCCGCCACTGCGCACACCGAAGACGGCGACTCCGAATGTCGCGCAGCCCGTGGCACCGCCAAAGGCCGTCGCCCCCGCGCCGACGGCTGGAGGCGGACCGGTGGGCGGCCGAGGGGCCGACGTCGCCAACGTGAAGGTGGATGGGATCGACTTTCCGTATCCCGTGTATCTGCAAAACGTCGTGCGGCAGATCGCCCTGCAGTTCAAGCCCACGGCGCGCGGAGCATTGCAGGCCGAGGTGGCATTCCTGATCCGGCGCGACGGCACGATCGCTGGCCTGCGTCTCACGCGGCGATCGTCGGTGTTCTCATTCGATCAGGATGCGCTGGCGGCGGTCGAGCTTGCGTCGCGTGCATTTGGTCCCTTGCCACAGGGGTTCTCCGATGACGTCCTTCCGGTGATCTTCAGCTTCGACCCACGGCTCATTCGTTGATGTCCACCATGATGATTCGTCGCGCGCTCAGCGCGTTGTTGCTGCTATCCGCTCCGCTTGTCGCGCAGGACACCACGCGCGGCGTGCGCATCGGTCTCACGTACGATCCCGGCTCGAAACCGGGGATCGTCGTGCTGCCGGGCCGCGGCGTGGGCGCGGATTCCATTCGCGCGATCATCCAGCGCGATCTCGACTTTGGCGATCGCGTCACCGCCATCGGGCTCAACGCCGTCGCGCTCGGCGACGCGAGTCTCGCGGCGTCGCCCAACTGGGCAATGCTCGCGAAGCTCGGCGCCGCGGCGGCGGTGCAGGTGACCGTAACGCCGACGGGTCTGCATCTCGCGCTGTACGACGTCGCGAAGCATACGACAGCGCTCATCAACGACTATGTCGCGGCGCCGATGTCCGACACGCGCGCCTGGCGTGCCGCAGTGCATGGCGTGTCCGACGACCTCGAGGAGTCGCTCACCGGCACACGCGGCATTGCCCACACACGCGTCGCGTTCGAGCGCGGGGGCAGGCTCTGGGTCGTGGACAGTGACGGAGAGCAGGCGACGCCGATCACCGAAGCGGGCACGCCGCAGTCGGCCGCGTGGAACGCGACCGGCACCACGATCGCGTACAGCAGCTTCCTGCCGCCGGCGAAGATCGTACTGGTCGATGTTGCCTCCGGTCGCAGCCGCACCCTGGTGACGGGTGGCGGTGTGTTCATCTCACCCGCGTTCACGCGGGACGGCGCGAGCGTGGTCTATTCGCACGGTATCGAGGACGGCACGGACCTCTACATCGCCGACGTGTCTGGTGGTGGCGGCCGGCGGCTGTCCGTTGGGCGGGGCAGCGACAACATCTCGCCGACGTTCAGCCCGGACGGGCGCCGCATCGCGTTCATGTCGGCGCGCGCGGGTCATCCCGAGATCTATACGATGGACGCCGACGGCACGAACGTCGACATGCTCACCACCCTCGAGGTGAGCTCGAGCGCGTATCGGTCGAGTCCGGACTGGTCGCCCGACAGCCGCTCCGTGGCATTCCAGGCGAGAATTGCCGGCACGTTTCAACTGATGACGATCAACCTGCGCGACCGCGGGATGAAGCAGCTCACGAGCGACGGGCAGAACACCGATCCTTCGTGGGCGCCCGATGGTCGCCATATCGTGTTCGTCTCCAATCGAAGCGGCGCAAAAGTGCTCTGGGTGCTGGATGCCGAGACCGGTCGGACGCGCCAGCTCACGCGCGGTGGAACCGCGCGCAACCCGGCGTGGTCACCACGCCTGTCGTCGAATTGACGTACCAAGCCCACCCCCCAGGCTGCACTACCCTTTCGGAGAACAGCATGACCCGGAACGCCACCCTCCTGTCCCTGTCCATCCTGCTCGCCGCTGGCGGGCTGCAAGCCTGCCGCAAGAAGCCAGCAGCGGCGCCGGAGCCGGCAGCATCGATGCCCGCGAGCGATGCCAATGCAGCCCAGCGTCGTGCCGACTCACTGGCCGCATTGGCCGCGAAACGGGCAGCCGATTCAGTGGCGGCGGCGCGTGCGGCGGCCAATGACGAGGGCACGCAGGCCGCGCTTCGCCGCGTTCTCTCGCAGGTCGTGTACTTCGACTACGACAAGGACCAGCTCCGCGACGACGCGCGTGCGGTGCTCGACGCCAAGGCGGCGGTGCTCGGCGCGAATGCCGGGATCACGGTCGTCGTCACCGGACACACGGACGAGCAGGGCACGTCGGAGTACAACCTCGCGCTCGGCCAGCGACGCGCGGCGCAGGTGAAGCGATACCTCGAGTCGAAGGGCATTGGGGAGAATCGCGTGACGACGCAGAGCATGGGCGACTCGCAGCCGGCGGCGCAGGGGAGTGACGAGGCGTCGTACCAGCTGAACCGTCGCGCGGAATTCGAGACGCGCAACGTCACTGGCGCGCTCATGCGCCCGAGGACCTGATGCGCTCGCGGAGCCTTGCGCCGTTGGTGACGCTGGCGCTGGCGGGCTGTCTCGCGTCCAAGAGCGACGTGGCGCTGCTGCAGAGCGACCTTCGGACGATGCGCGATGCGTCCGCGCAGGCCGATGCGGCGCAGCGTGCGCATATCGACCAGGTGCTGGCGCAGATCACGCGGACGAACGATTCCGTCCGCATGTTGAGCGCGCGCATGGCGAAGCTCCAGGGCGACGTGCAGAACGACCACTATGAGATGAATCGCCAGATCCTCCAGATTCAGGAGCTGAGCGGTCAGAGCCAGCGTCGCCTGCAGGAGCTCCGCGCGTCGCTCGAAGAACGGAACACGCAACAGGCTGCACCCGTGGTGCCGGGCGACACCAGCCGGCCGGCGCCGGCCGGCCCCGGCCCGGCACAGCTATTCCAGAATTCCCTCCAGCAGCTTCGCCGGGGGAGCTCGACCGTGGCGCGGAGCGGCTTCGAGGAGCTGCTGCGCACGTACCCCACCTCGGAAGATGTTCCCGAGGCGATGGTCTACATTGGAGAGACATACGCACGGGAGCGGAACCAAGTGGCGGCGGACTCGGTATACGCGCTCGTGATCAAGCAGTACCCGACGTCGCCGAAGGCGGCCACGGCACTGTACAAGCGCGCACTGTCGATGAAGGCAGCTGGCCAGACCGCTTCGGCACGGCTTGCTTTCGAGCGGATCGTGCGGGACTTCCCGCGCTCGGACGAGGCGGCGCTCGCAAGAGAGCAACTTCGCAACATTCGGTAAGCTACGGAGCAGACGACGATGGGTAGCTCGGCCGAAATGCCGTTCCTCGATCACCTCGAGGAGTTGCGCTGGCGAATCATCTGGTCGCTCGCGGCGCTCGTCGTCGGCGTGGTGGTCGGCTTCGCGCTGTTGATCCGCTTCGAGGCGCCGGTATTGCTCTGGCTCCAGAGCCCGATGCTGCCGTACCTGCACGGGCGTCGGCTCATGAACACCCATCCGGGTGGCGGCTTCTCCATCCTCATGCAGACCGCGTTCGTCGGCGGCATCGTGTTCGCGCTGCCGGTGATCCTGTACCAGGTATGGGCGTTCCTCTCGCCCGCACTGCACAAGCATGAAAAGCGCATTGCCGTGCCGGTCATCATCGGTGCGGTGTTCCTCTTCGTCTGCGGTGCGACCATCGCATGGTACTTCGTGTTGCCGATGACGCTGCGGTTCCTCACCGGCATCGGTGACGACGCGTTCGACCAGATGATCTCGGCCAACGAATACTTCGGCTTCGTCACCGCACTCGTGCTGGCGATGGGTGCTGTCTTCGAGCTGCCGATCCTCGTGTTGCTCCTGTCGGCGATTGGTCTCGTCACGCCGAAGCTCCTGTCGAAGTTCCGGCGGCATGCGATGGTCGGCTCGTTCGTCGTCGCCGCGTTCATCACCCCGGGCGACCTCTTCGTCACGAACGTGGTGTTGACGGTCATGCTTTACCTGCTGTACGAGCTGAGCATCGTCCTCTCGTTCCTCGTCTTCCGGAATCGCGAAAAGAAGCGCGCCGCCGAGGAAGCCGCCGAGGCGACGGCGTGAGATTCGTGAGGGCCGTCGTCCTGCTGTTGCTCGCGTGGACGCTGTGCCCTGCGACCGCGGCGGCGCAATTGCCGACTCCTACGCGCGTGCGGCCCACGGCGCCCGTCGGTCGCGACACCATCCGCGCGCGCGGGGACACGCTGCGCCCCAAGCCGGATTCCATGTCGGCAAGGGACTCGCTGGCGAAGGCGAACTTCGCCACGCCGGATTCCGTGATGCAGCGGTTGATGAATCTGCCGGGCTACAACGTCAAGCGATATCAGGCCGACAATATCCTGTTCGATGCGTTGAGTCGCGGCATCCAGTTGACCACCAAGGCGATCGTGCAGGCGGACTCGCAGCTGGTGAAGTCGGACACGATCATCTATATCGGCGACGGCAGCCAGATTCGCGTCGGGAGTGCGGCGGGCAAGCAGAACGTCATGGTCACGCCGGGCAAGGCGCCGATCTTCACCGAGGGCGCCGGCACCTACAACCTCGCCACGAAGCGCATCGCCGGCGGCAAGCTGACCACACAGATCGAGCAGGGCGGCCAGACGCTGCACATCACGGGCGACCGCTATGCCATTTCCGCGGCGAAGGACTCGCTCAAGAGCGCCAACGACGCCAACTACTACTTCACGAACGGTACGGTCACCGCCTGCGACGACTCGATTCCCGACTACTACTTCAAGTCGAACGAGATCAAGCGCACGGGCTCCTTCGTCGTGGCGCGGCCCGCTGTGCTCTACATCGGCGACGTCCCCGTGATGTGGCTGCCCTTTCTCTTCCAGGACATACGCAGCGGGCGGCGCAGCGGCATCATCGCGCCGAACATCGGCGTCAGCGACATCGTGCGGAACAGCCCGTCGTATCGCCGCAACATCGAGGGCATCGGCTACTACTTCGCCATTTCCGACTTCCTCGATTCGCAGGTCTCGCTCGACTGGCGCAGCGGTGCCGGCGAGACGACGACGGGCGATCTGGGCGGCTACATGCGTTACAACGGCGAGTTCCATTATCGCTGGCTGGATCGCTTCCTCAGTGGTGGACTTGCCGTCAGCCACACCACCACGAAGGGCGAGACCAATACCGCCTACAGCTGGGATCACCAGCAGAGCTTCACGCGCAACAGCTCGCTCACCACGCGCTTCAACTACGCCACGAGCACGCGTCTCCAGGCGCTGACGACGACGAATCCGTATTCACAGCTCGCCACCATCCAGTCGTCCGCCAACTACCAGCACAAGCTCGGGCCCGCCCAGTTCAGCCTCGGCGCCACGCAGCGTCAGTATCCGGGCCGGACGCAGTTCGACCGCGGCTTCCCCACGCTGAGCATCACGACGTCGCCGCTCAACCTCGGCAGCGCGCTCACGTGGACGCCCAACTTCAGCTACTCGGCGACGCAGTCGAAGGGCATCGACAACCCCTCGGTGCTCAGCCTCCTGCTCCGCCAGGGCAAGTCGCCCACCACGGGCAGGGACACCATCCTGGCCGACACGCTCAAGCGCAACGCTTCCACGAGCGACCTTCGCTTCGAAACGCCCATCGTCATCTTCGGCTACAACCTCGGGAACTCGTTCAGCCTGAGCTCCGCGCTCAACGATTTCCCCGAGCGTGAAATCGTCACCGACGTCGTCACCGGCGTGCAGACCGAGCGCACCTACTCACAGACCTACCACAGCTACTTCGACTGGACGCCGCAGTTCTCGCTGCCGGCGATGGGGCGCAACAATTTCAACTTCACGCCGTCGTTCAGCATCTCGAAGGTCGACGGCGGTGCGCTCATGATTCGCAACGAGCGCACGCATGGCCAGTGGGTGTCCCAGTCGTTCCGCCCCAGCTTCGGGCTGTCCGCGTCGCCGACGCTGTTCGGCCTGTTCCGCGGCATCGGACCGTACCAGCGCTTCCGTCACGCGATCTCGCCGACGCTGACCTACAGCTACGCGCCGCCGGGCAACGTGAGCAACGAGTATCTCGCCGCCGTGGGTCGCACGAAGTACAGCACCACCACCGGCGACACCACGGGCTACCTCGGCGCATTGGCGCAGAACTCCGTCACGCTCGGTCTCTCGACCAACATCGAAGGGAAGCTGCGATCGAGGAACGACTCGAATCCCGAGGCGGGAGAGAAGGTCAAGATCCTCTCGCTGAACTTCACCTCGCTCAACTACGACTTCGAGCGCGCACGGTTCACGCACAAGCCCATTCGCGGTCTCACCACGTCGACGTTCGGATACACGGTGCGCTCCGACCTGCTGCCCGGCTTCGACCTCGGCGTGGACTACTCGTTGTTCGACGCGCCCACCGTGAGCGACTCGGCGAAGTTCAGCCCGTTCCGCGAGCGAATCACCGCGGCGTTCGCCATCAGCAACAGCAACAACCCGTTCGCGATCTTCACACGCATCTTCGGCCGAGCGGTGCCGCAGAGCCAGCCCGGCTCCGGCCGCGTTAACCCGCCACCCGACAATCGCTACGCCACGCAGGTCGCCTCGCAGCCGGTGGCTGGCCGGGCATCGCGCACCGCGTCGTTCCTGCCTGACGTTCCCGCAGGCTGGCAAGCGTCATTCACCTTCAGTTCCACGCGCCAACGCCCCCCGTCGGGCAGCCAGCGGAACGTCGTGAACGTGGACCCCGCGCTCCAGTGCGCGCTGCTGAACACGCCCGTGCTGCGCATCCAGTACGACCGATGCGTCGCCGATGCGCGGCTCAACACCAACCCGCTCACGCCCCCGGGCTCCGGACTGCCCGGCGGTACCATCTACATCACGCCGCCGGTGACGTCGCTCGGCAGCAATGTCAGCCTGAACCTCACGGAGCACTGGGCGGCAAGCTGGCAGACGCAGTACGACTTCGAAGGACACGACTTCGCCAGCCAGATCGTCTCGCTGCAGCGCGACCTGCACGACTGGCGCGCGATCTTCGCCTTCACGCAGTCGCCCAACGGCAGTTTTTCCTTCAATTTCCTCATCTCGCTCAAGGCGGAGCCGCAGCTGAAGTTCGACTACCACAAGTCGACGTACCGGAATGAGGGACTCACCCGCTAGCGTCCGCGCGACCGCACGACCGCACGCAGTCATGGATCTTCACCGCCACGACACTTGAATAGTCGGCACGCCGCACCGACATTGCGCCGATGCAGACCGCGGTCACGCTCGATGGAAATTCGCTCACGCTCGACGACGTCATTGCCGTCGCCGTCGACTATGCGCCGGTAGAGCTCGGGCAGGCGGCGCGGCTGCGCATGATGCGGGCACACGCTGTGGTGACGAAGCTCGTCGCCGGTAATGCGGTGGCGTACGGTGTCACCACCGGGTTCGGCAAGCTGTCGGACGTCGCCATTCCGCGCGACCGCCTCGACGAGCTGCAGGTCAACCTCGTGCGCAGTCACGCTGCGGGGGTGGGGCCCATGCTGTCCGAGCGGGAGACGCGGGCCATGATGCTGCTCCGCGCCAACGTCATCGCCAAGGGATACTCCGGCGCGCGTCCCGTACTCGTCGATACGCTGGCGTCGATGCTCAACGCCGGCCTGTATCCTCCCATTCCCGAGCAGGGCAGCGTAGGTGCCAGCGGAGATCTCGCACCGCTCGCGCATCTCGCGCTGTCGCTCATCGGTGAAGGGCCATTGCACAAGGGCGCGACGGTCGGCACGGCCGCACAGTTGATGACGGGCGCGGGCATCGAGCCGGTGCGGCTCGGACCGAAGGAAGGCATCACGCTCATCAACGGCACGCAGGCACACACGGCCATCGCGGCACTCGCTGCCGTGGACGCGCATCGGCTCTGGCAGGTTGCCCACCTCGCGGGCGCGATGTCGCTCGAAGCGCTCATGGGCACTCCTGTTGCCTTCGATGCACGCATCCAGGACGCGCGTGGGCAGATCGGCCAGGCAGCGAGCGCCGCGCTCTTACGTCAATTGCTGCAGGACAGCCAGATTCGCGAATCGCATCGCGAAGGTGATCCGCGCGTGCAGGATCCATATGCGCTGCGCTGCATGCCGCAGGTGCACGGCCCGGTGCTCGACGCCATCGACTTCTGCGTCGGTGTGATCAGTCGTGAGCTCAACGCGGCGACGGACAATCCGCTGGTGTTCGCGGACACCGGCGAACTGTTGAGCGGAGGAAACTTTCACGGCCAGGCCGTTGCGATGGCGCTCGACTTTCTCGCCATTGCGATGACCAACCTCGCAACCATCTCGGAACGCCGCATCGACCGCCTGGTTCATCCGGACCTGAACCAGGGACTGCCTCCCTTCCTGACGATGGATGCCGGCGTCAATTCGGGCTTCATGATGGCACAGGTGTCCGCTGCCTCGCTGGCCAGCGAATGCAAGGTGCTCTCGCACCCTGCGAGTGTGGACACCATTCCCACCGACGGCAACAAGGAAGACCAGGTGCCGATGGCGATGGGCGCAGCGTGGAAGCTGCGCCGCATCATCGGCAACGTGCGGAACATTCTCGCCATCGAGTTGATGTGCGCTGCGCAGGGCCTCGACTATCGCCTGCCGTTGCGCGCAGGGCGCGGCGCCGCAGCAGGCCATCGCCTTGTGCGCGAGCTCGTCGCGCCGCTCGAGCAGGACCGCGTGTTGTCCACGGACATCCTCGCGCTCGCCAGCGCGATCGAGCGCGGACACTTCACGTCGAGCGTCTGACGCACATGACGTCTCTCGTTCCTCCTCCGATGTCCGGCGCGCGTCCAGTGCGCGCACCGCGCGGCAGCACGATCTCGTGCAAGGGTTGGCAGCAGGAGGCCGCGCTCCGCATGCTGATGAACAACCTCGATCCCGACGTGGCGGAGCGGCCGGACGAGCTCGTGGTGTATGGCGGCACTGGCCGCGCCGCGCGCAGCTGGGAGGCGTTCGATGCCATTGTCGCCTCGCTGCGCGCGCTCGAGAACGACGAAACGCTCCTCGTGCAGAGCGGCAAGCCCGTGGCCGTGTTCCGCACCCACGCATCGGCGCCGCGCGTGCTCATCGCGAACTCGAATCTCGTCGGCCGCTGGGCCACCTGGGATCACTTTCGCGAGCTCGAACGACAGGGCCTGATGATGTACGGGCAGATGACGGCGGGCTCGTGGATCTACATCGGCTCCCAAGGCATCGTGCAGGGCACATACGAGACGTTCGGCGCCGTTGCACGGAGACACTTCGGCGGATCGCTCGCCGGCCGGCTCGTCGTCACGGCGGGGCTGGGCGGCATGGGCGGCGCACAGCCGCTCGCCGCCACGATGCAAGGCGCCGTACTCCTCGGCTTCGACGTCGACGAGTCGCGCATCGACAAGCGTCTGGCCACTGGCTACATCGACAGGAAGGCGGTGACGCTCGATGAAGCGCTCACGATGGCCGAGCAGGCGCGCCGTGAGGGCCGTGCGCTTTCGATTGGCGTGGTGATGAACGCTGCGCCCGCCCTCGAGGCGTTGCTCGACCGCGGCGTCAGCATCGATGTCCTCACCGACCAGACGAGCGCGCACGACATGCTGCGCGGCTACATCCCCGATGGCATGTCGCTCGCCGACGCGGCCGAGCTCCGCGACCGCGATCCAGCGGAGTACACGAGTCGCAGCACGGCGACGGCGGTCCGGCACGTCCGTGCCATGCTCGCGCTACAGCGACGGGGCGCCATCACCTTCGACTACGGCAACAACGTGCGCACCGTCGCCTTTGACGCCGGTGTGAGCGACGCCTTCGAGATTCCCGGCTTCATTCCCGAATACATCCGGCCGCTCTTCTGCGAAGGGAAGGGGCCGTTCCGGTGGGTCGCGCTTTCGGGCGACCCCAGGGATATCGCGCGCACCGATGCACTGGTGCTCGAGCTCTTTCCGCACGACGCGCATCTCGCGCGCTGGATCGCACTCGCGAAGGAGCGCATCCACTTCCAGGGATTGCCTGCGCGCATCTGCTGGCTCGGGCAGGGGGATCGCGCGAAGTTCGGTGTCGCGCTGAACGACCTCGTGACCAGCGGTGAGCTCTCGGCGCCCATCGCCATCGGGCGCGATCATCTCGACACCGGCAGCGTCGCGTCGCCATTCCGCGAGACGGAAGCGATGAAGGACGGCACCGATGCCGTGAGCGACTGGCCGATCCTCAACGCGCTGCTCAACGTGGCGAGCGGCGCCAGCTGGGTCTCGTTCCATCATGGCGGTGGCGTCGGCATCGGCAACTCGCTGCACGCGGGGCAGGTGATCGTCGCCGATGGAACTCCGGAGATGCGCGAGCGCATTCAACGTGTGTTGACGAATGACCCCGGCATCGGCGTCGCGCGGCACGCGGATGCAGGCTATGAGCTCGCGCGCGAGACGGCCGCGCGTACGGGCATCGTCATTCCCATGGCGACCTAGTGCTCTCGTCACGCTTCAAGCCCTGGCACGTCCCGCTCTTTCTGTCCAAGTACGGCTGGCTCGTGCTCCGGAAGCGCCCCGTCCTCGTGCACTTCGAGGTGACGCTGCGATGCAACGCACGCTGTGGCTTCTGCGATTACTGGAAGACCCCCGCAGACGCGCGACAACACGAGCTCAAGTCGTTCGCCGACGCCGCGCGCCACTTCAATCCCATGCTCGTCACGTTCACCGGCGGCGAGCCACTGCTCCGGCGCGATCTCGAGGAGATCGTCGCTGCCGTCGACGGCGCAGTGCGGCTCAAGTACGTCACGCTCATCACCCACGGCGGCATGCTCACGCCGGAACGCGCGTCGTCACTCTGGGATGCGGGCATTCACCAGTTCAACATCTCGCTCGACTACCTCGACGGACGGCACGACACGGCGCGCGGCATCCCTGGACTGACCGACAAGATCTTCCACCAGATTGAAGGGATGCGCGCGCGCGGTATCGACAACATCCGCTTCAACACGGTCATCAAGGACGACAACCTCGAGCAGTTGATGCCGATCGTCGAGCGCGCAGAGTCGCTCGGGTGCGGTGTCAACTTCAGCGTGTACACCGACGCGAAGAATGGCAATGCGGAGCACATGCTGGACGCGCCGCATCACGCCGCGCTCGATGCGGCCATCGCACAACTGCTCGATTACAAGCGCCGTCGTCGAGGCGTCATCACGAACTCGGATGCCTACCTCGAGCAGATTCCGCAGTGGGCGCGCGGTGAGATCTCCGAGCCGTGCAAGTCGGGCCAGCGCACGATTCACATCGACCCCCTCGGACACGTGAAGCGGTGCCCCGATTTCCCCACTGACTTTCATTGGCGCGACTATCGGGCGTATGAGCCGATCGCCTGCAACGCGTGCTTTTACGCCTGCCGTGGTGAAGCACAGGCGCCCTTGCGACTCTCGCGCGTCCGCGACGTGATGGGGCGTCCACGCCCGCACGCGCTCGCGTGAGCGGCAACGCGCTGCTCTTCGTCAACGCGGCGCAGGTGGTCACGTGCGCCGGCCCAGCGCGCGCGCGCCGAGGGGGCGAGATGTCGGACGCCGTGGTGCGGTCGGACGTGGCGGTGCTCGTCGAAGGAGACTCGATCCGGGAGGTCGGGCCCGAGTCCGGGCTGCGGCATCATGTGCCGAATGCCACGGTCGTCGACTGCGCCGGTGGCGTGCTCACCCCGGGCTTTGCCGACTCGCACACGCATGCCATCTTCGGCCGCGCGCGCTATGAGGAGCAGGAGCTCCGTGCCACGGGTGTGCCCTACATGGAGATCGCCCGACGCGGCGGCGGCATTCATGCCTCGGTGCGCGACCTGCGCACCCGCAGCGAGGATGATCTCTTCGCGCTTGCGCAACCGCGCCTTCGCGCGCTCGCGGCGACCGGCGTCACGACGGTGGAGGTGAAGTCCGGCTACGGGCTGTCGCTCGAGGATGAGCTGAAGACGCTCCGCGTCATCCGACGTCTCTCGCACGCGCTGCCCATGCGCATCGTCGCTACCTGGCTCGGCGCGCACGAAGTTCCGCTGGACTATCGGGAGCGCACGAATGGTCGGCGCGCGTATCTCGACCTGCTCATCAATGACATGTTGCCCATCGTTTCGCGCGACGGGTTGGCGCGATTCGCTGATGTTTTCTGCGAACCTGGCGTGTTCACAGTCGACGAATCGCGCGAACTTCTCACCGCTGCGCGCGCGGCAGGACTCGGCATCAAGATGCATGCGGACGAGCTCACGTCCGGCGGCGCTGCCGAGCTGGCGGGCGAACTGCACGCCACGTCGGCCGACCACCTTGCCGCCGTGAGTGACGCTGGAATCGCCGCGCTTGCCCACTCCGGCACCGTCGCGACGCTCTTGCCAGGCACGATGCTCTTCCTCGGCAAGACGAGCCACGCACCGGCGCGCCGACTCATCGAATCCGGAGTGCCCGTCGCACTCGCAACCGATTTCAACCCGGGCACCTCACCCACCACCAACTTCCCGCTCATCCTCACGCTCGGCGTCAGCCAACTGCGGTTGTCCGTGGCCGAGGTGCTCGTCGCGGCCACCGTGAACGGCGCTGCCGCGCTCGGACTCGCGGATTCCGTTGGACAGATTGCGCCAGGCTTTTCTGCTGACCTTGTGCTTTGGGACGTCGGCGACGCGCGCGAACTGCCATATTGGTATGGCGCGGGTCGGTGTCGGGCGTCGTGGGCACGCGGCAAACCTTGTCACGTCCATGACTTAGCGCTAACTTTTCGTTCCTGATCCCCCCTCTTTTTGGAGGCAGGGGAGCCCCTCGCGGAGCCCGACCATCGCTGATGCCTGATGTCGCCAAGCTGAAGAAAAAGGCCGCCGAGTTCGAGCTCAAAAAGCAGTTCGACAAGGCGTTGGCGGTGTACGTCGAGATCCTCGATGGCTATGACAAAGCCTCTGATGAGGAAGTCGATGTTTCGCTGTTCAATCGGGTCGGTGACCTCTACCTGAAGCAGGGGAGTGTCGGCGATGCCGTTGATTACTACGAGCAGGCGGTGGACCGATACGCCGAAGGCGGATTCCACAACAACGCCATCGCGCTCTGTAACAAGATCCTTCGCAACTCGCCCGGCCGCGCCACCGTCTACTATAAGCTGGGA
>JBBQDT010000073.1:0-20435 GCA_038319955.1 Gemmatimonadales bacterium
CAGAGCACCTTCGCTTCGTTCTGGAGCAGCTTCACGAGCTCCGGGACTGCGGCCACGCCTTCACCGATGATGCGGCCGGCCGGCCGTTCGGGTGGCAGCTCCATCTTCTGCACCGTGACGCGCACGGCACCCAGCTGTGCAGGCTTGGACTCGAGCGGCTTCTTCTTTGCCGCCATGATCCCCTTGAGCGACGGATAGCGCGGTCGCGCCACGCCTTCATCGATCGTCACTGCAGCGGGCAGCGGGAACGACACCATCTCCGCGGCGCCCTCGAGCTCGCGACGTGCAGTGCCCTGCCCATTCGCGACACTCAGTTCGGATGCTGCCGTGACGCAGGCGACGCCGAGCAGTTGTGCGGTTGCCGTGCCGACGACAGCGCCCGACGTGTCGAACGCATGCTTGCCGAAGAGGACGAGGTCATAGCCGCCGTCCTTCAACTCGGCAGCGAGTGCCTTGGCGATGGCGAGTCCGTCGGTGGGCACGACGTCAGCCTTGAGATGGACGGCGCGATCGGCGCCCATGCTCATCGCCTTGCGCAGCGACTCCTGGACGTTGTCCGGCCCCACGGCATAGACGACGGTTTCACCGCCGCCAGCTTTTTCGTTGATCTGGAGGGCAGCTTCGACGGCGTATCCGGCGAAGTCGTCCACGTCGAATTTCAGCCCGGTCTCATCGATCGCGGCACCAGAGGCGGCGATCCTGAAGCGCGACTCGGAGTCGGGCGTGCGCTTGATGCAGACAGCAATTTTCACTGCCAGATCTCCATGTGAAAAGATTCACATGAAGTGTAGACGAGAAGCGGTCCAAGAGGAAGGCGGGTTGAGACACGCAGCGACGCAACATGTGGGTGCTGCTAGAAGGCCTGCACGGTGAAGTTTCGTTGTCCTGTGGTGGCGCCGTTCGGGTTGATGACTTCAATCGACCAGGTGTGCGCGGTCGCGGCCGTCGCGGCTGACCCGAAGTTCGGATTGATGATGATTTGCGTACTGCTGAAAAGGCTCGCCACCCGGTTGGGGAAGGCTTGACCTGCCGTCAGATCGCGCAAGTAGATGTTGGCACCGCTGACGAAGTTGGAGCCATTGATTGTGAACGCGACCGGGTTGCCGGTAGCCCTAGGAGATGCGGGGCTGACGCTGCTGATCGCCGGCGTCGGGGTCGACGCCGGGAAGGCCTGCACGGTGAACGTCGTTTGCCTCGTCGTGGCGCCACTGGGGTTGATGACTTCGACCGACCAGGTGTGCGCGGTCGCCGCCGTCGTCGCCGAGCCGAAGTTGGGATTGATGGTGATTTGCGTGGGACTAAACGAGCTCGGCGACCGGTTGGGAAAGAGGTCTCCCGTGGTGAGATCGCGCAGGACGACGTTCGCCCCGCTGACGAAGTTGGACCCGGCAATCGTGAACGCGATGTTGCCACCGGTGGGAATTGGTGAGGCCGGGTTGACGCTGCTGATCGCCGGCGTCGGGGTCGGGGTCGAGACCGGGAAGGCCTGCACGGTGAACGTCGTTTGCCCCGTCGTGGCGCCACCGGGGTTGATGACTTCCACCGACCAGGTGTGCGCCGTCGCCGCCGTCGTCGCCGTGCCGAAGTTGGGATTGATGACGATCTGTGTGGGACTGAACGAGCTCGGCGACCGGTTGGGGAAGAGCTCTCCGGTGGTGAGATCGCGCAGGACGATGTTCGCCCCGCTGACGAAGTTGGACCCGGCAATCGTGAACGCGATGTTGCCACCGGTGGGAATTGGTGAGGCCGGGTTGACGCTGCTGATTGCCGGCGGCGGCGGCGATGGCGCGGTCACAACCGAGAAGGGGAATTCGGCGGAAGAGACGGAGCCTGGGTTAGTCACCTGAACTGTCCACGTACCCGGAGTCGTTCCGAATGTCCAGTCCACCGACATACGCGTCGCCGATGACGCGCTGATCGGGACGTTCGTATGGGACACTCCTGTCCTCAAGTCACGCAGCGTGATGCTCGCACTAGCGCTGAAACCGGTGCCATTGACAGAGACATGCTGGGTCTCGCTCGACGTGGGAATGACTATGGGATTAACCCCAGATATCGTGGGGGTGTTCGATCTTGCTGCAACTTGAAAGATGAATGGCGTTGATGACGCGTTACCGGGATTGATGACCTCCACGCTCCATGCAGATGCGTTGATGCCGAAGATCGGATTGATCACGATCTCGGTTGGCGTCATGTCCTCGATCTGGCGATTGGGATAGAGAATCCCAGAACTGAGGTCACGCAATACGACTGTCGCTCCAGCAACAAACTCGCTGCCGACTATCGTAATCCTCTGTGCAGTCGCGGACGCCAGCACAGGCGTGGGTTCCACGCGTATGATGTGCGGTTGTACGAGAGGCTGAAATTGATACGTCAGGGTTATCGTCTTGGTCTGGCCGGACACGACAACGATGCTGTTCCCTGGCCCGTCGCTAGTGCTGACAAGTACATATGCACCAGGCAGTACTGCTGGGCTAATAGTAAAATACGTGCCAAAGGGAGATGGTGACACCGTCAAAGTTACGTCTTGGCCGGCACCAGTTCGCCCGCCAGGCTGAAGAGTCCAACTCGTGTTAACGTTCGATATGACGCGAATCCTGGCGGTTGTCGCAGCGGCATTTGACCCACCGCAGCTGGACTCAGTCGCATCTACGGCCTTCTTTAATTCATCGACCACTCGCTCGCGAGCGCCGGACTCACTCAGGTAACTGTCGGGCGCCAAATGAAGAGCATAGCCCTTGACATATGGGAAAAAGCTTGTCGTAACAAAGCTTGAAGCCATTGCCTTCGACTGCGCTGTCGATATCGGGGCCGCCCACGTAGTGGCAAGCACCGAGCTGGGAAGGAAGAGGAGGAGGTCAGCCGCCGGTCGGTCTTCAATGATCACAGACTTCGCATACGCCAGACCCTTGGCCTCGTAGACGCTGAGCGGTGGAGCGAGGCCGACGACGGCGATACAAGCCTTCTCGTCATCGTTCGGCGCAAGAACGCTGAGCGCCTCGTTCACGAAAAGATTCCCTTGGGAGTGGCCGATGAGTATCACGCGGCCCTTGTTCACCAGTGCGCTACGAATCCGTTGGGTTAGGATTTTGGCATCACTCTGTGCGAGAGCGGGTACCGTGCCCAACGCCGAGTTGAGAATCTGACTCAGGACCTGCACCGCTCCCGCTGCTCCACCTGCTATAGTCCCCGCGCACGACGGCAAGTCAATGAGCGCGCCGAATAGACTCTCGTTGGCTTTGCTCGCCGCTTTGTCGAAGCACTGAAGGGCTGCCACGTACGCGTTCTTGCTGGCGGATCTGTTGTAGAATGGGAGATGGCGAAATCGTCCCGGCGTCTCACTGAAACCAGCAATCTTGAATGTTTCAGCGAGTTCATTGTCCACCGTTCTTTGGAAGGTTAACTCACTATTCAGCACGCCATTCACAAAGATGAACGTCGTTACCGGCGACACGTTCCCAATCCCGGACGCCGTGACGCTGGCAACGTTCTGCGCGAGGGTTGACCAGTTGCCAAAAGCGCTGGCGCTGGCGCTGGTCCCGCTACTGTTGAACGCGCCAAAAAGACTGTCACTCAATACCTTCATGAGCTGCGCCACCGAGGGCCCGTCAGCGGCCTCTAGGGCACTTATTCTTGCAAGGGAGACCTGTTGCTCCGCATCGCGCGAAGGCAGTGTGGCATACATCTGATTCGTAAGTTCGCGCACACGCCGGACGTTCTTTGCGAGATCGCCCCCCGCGAACATTGCGCGATAAGCGTCTGCGAGAACGTCCTGCGCAACTGTGGCAACGACGACACTATCCGCAGTAACGATCAACTGAGTGTCTTGCGATAGCGTGATTCGCCCCGCGGGCGGCGCATTAGTGCCACTAATCGACACGCGCACATGATCAAATCCCTCACGCGAGGTGAAGTTGTAGTCGACCGCCGTGCCGCGCTCGAACGTTGTGCTACCAGAGGGTAACGATCCAACCACACCCGAGCTGCGGACAACGTCCAGCGTGACGAACAATACTTTGGGCATTGGAGCGGTGGGCGTCGTTGGAGTTGCGCCCTCTCGTGTGCACGCAGTCATGGCGCACACACTCAGTGTCGCCAGCCCAACGCTGACCAGTCGCCTTATTGAACCTTCTCGGACGTGGCTCGCTCTGTTCATCCGGCACCCCCGCGCAATTGTTTCGCTCTGCATCTCGCATCTCTACTCGAAGATGTTTGCCCCCGCGCCGGATGTGGTTGGACGCGAAGTGCTTCCTAGCCGCTCTTGCCTAGAACCGCAGGGCGAAGCCAATGCCTGCGCCATTCCCCTCGCTGGCACGAATCGTCGGGTGGATCTCCACCGTCTTCAATCCCACCGCCGCATTGTGGCGACGCGCTGCGTCTCCGGCGTCCATCATTCCGTAGATCCACGTGCCGAGGTAGATCAGCGATCCTGCGGCCATCGGCGCATAGCTACAACTGCTGCCGCTGGAGCAACTCCCGATCGTGATGACCTCGCCTGCCACGAAGCTGCCGAGTCCAATGGCGAGGAGTTTCACGCCCTTGTTCGTTTCGCCGGCGTACATCTGTCCGCCGCCGGTAAGGATGACCGAAAAGAGTGTCGCCGTCCCAGGATCCTTGTACTGGGCCGCCGTTGCGACGGCGGACCCTTGCTGGACCTGCGCTCCCACCGGGACAATCGCGCCGATTGTGGCCATGAATAGGAGAAAGACCTTGCTTGCACGCATGGGATGTCCTCGTTGGACGTTAGCAACTGGTCGCCGGACACCTCCGCCCACTTGCCGCTTCACGATTCTCCGTGATACGTTCGCGGCTGTCGAGGCACGCTAAAGTCATCACGGAGCGCCGTGTTGGGGCGAAGGGCCGGCTAATTCCAAGCGACACTTTGATCTCTCACCGTGAATGCGGCGTCAAATGGCCGTAGGGCAATCGATTAGCTATCGCCCCGCTGCGCGCCGATTCGTGCTTCGCACGCTCGGCACGCTGGAGTTGTTTGCCCACGCCGAGGACGGCGGCGACGACTTTGTCGTCCCAGCGAGTGGGAAGGCGTTGGCGCTCCTCGCTTACGTCGCCTGTTCGGCAACACGTGCGGTGTCGCGCGAGCGGCTCGGCGAACTGCTCTGGGCGTCATCGGATATCGAGAGCGCCTTGCAGTCGATTCGCCAGGCGCGCTCGTCCCTTAAGAAACTCTCAGGCGAGGAGCTCGTGATCCTCGATGGGACCGCACTCACCCTGTCCGACACCGTCCGAACTGATCGCGACGAGTTCCGGACGCTGCTCACGCGTGATCGGCTGACTGATGCAATCGCGCTCTATCATGGCCCGTTCTGCGATACGTTCGCTGCCGCCGGCGCAGATGAATTCGAACGGTGGGCAGAGGTCGAACGCGCGGCACTCCGGTCCATGTGTGCCGAGGCCGTCTCCCGACTGGCGATGCAGGCGCTCGGGGAGGTTCGCGCATCTGAAGTGCTAACGCTCGCTATGCGGTTGTCAGAGGTCGATCCCGATGACGAGCGACACTGGAGGCTGCGTCTCGAAGGTCTCCTCCTCAAACACGATCCATTCGGAATCGCGGTTGCCGTCGCCGAGTGTATCGGATGGCTCACATCCGAAGAGCGTGAGCCCTCCCGTGCACTGCGCCAGCTTCTCGAACGTGGTGCTGGTCTCAGGGATGGGGGCAGCGAGCCTCGTCCTCTGAGTGACCCACCCCGGAGAGAACTCCATCCCGATCTCATTGGTCGTGAAGCGCAGTTCGCCCAATTGATTGGTTGCTGGAAGAAGGCCGGACTAGGCGAGGCCAGTTGCGTCGTGCTTCTCGGCGCATCCGGGATGGGGAAGACACGGCTCCTCGCCGACGTCCAGGAGCGCCTGTTGGCGGTGCGCGCTCGTGTCGCCTCGATTCGGGCTCTTCCCGCTGACACTGGCATTCGCTTCGCGCTGGCGTCGCGATTGGCTGCGTCGCTTGCGAGAATGCGCGGAGCGGCGGCGCTCTCCACCCATAGTGCGTCCGTGTTGCTCGGGCTGAATCCCGCACTGTCGGCGCACTTCCGTGGCTCGCAAGCACTGGCAATCACTGCAGACCCGCTCCTGTCGTACATCGAAGCGCTCGATGAATTAATCGGGGTCGTCGCTGAGGAACATCCGCTGGCGCTTCTGGTCGACGACCTTCACTGGTCCGACTCCGAGTCCACGCGTATCCTCGCTTCACTAGGGGAGCGCCAAGTGAATCGAACGGTCCTTCTCGTGCTCGCGATGAGAAATCGCGCCGTCGGGACGACTCACGTGCCCGCGTCATCCGACGTGATCAGGCTTGATGCGCTCACGATGGACGATACGGACGCGCTGCTGGCTAGCATCGCGCGAATCAAGGACGCTGCGGAAGGTAACTGGCGCTCTCTGCTTCATCGTACGTCTGCCGGCAGTCCGCTCATCATCCTCGAGTCGCTGCGCCTGGCGATGGAAAACGACTGCCTCGCTATCACCAATGAGGGCTGGACGATTGAAGATCCGATCGCTCTCAGCGCGCTGCTGACTCGCCGATCGGCGATGACGGACCGGCTCTCCCGACTCGACGCGGGCGCGCGACAGCTTGCGCTTGTCCTCGCCGCTGCCGGCAGACCGCTGGCGGACGGACCGCTGCGACAGGAAGGATTGCCATCCACCACCGAGGCGAGCAGCGCGCTTCAACGGCTCGAGTTGGCCGATGTCGTCGGGTTGGGCGCCGACGGTTGGGTCGTAGCGCACGATGCCGTGGCCGAAACTCTCATCGACGCAGCCGATCCTGCGGGATTGTGTGCGGCCCGAGCATGTGCAGCGCGCGTCCTACGGCGTCACGCCGACCCCGCGAGCCTGCGGGGCGCACTCCAGCTCTTCTCCGCGCTTGGTCAGTGGGATGACTGCGCAGACGTCGTGACCCGTTTGACGCAAGACGAATGGGCTGGTCGGGCGCGCCCACATGCACACGCAAGCATGACATTGGCTTCGGTCGGTGATGAAGTGGCTCGCGCGGAAGTCCGACGCAGGTTGCCTCTTCGTCTGCGAGTGCCGATGCGAGCGCTGATGATCGGATCACTATTCACTGTCGTATGTCTGGCACTGTCGTTTGCCGTTTGGCGAGTGAAGGCACGCGGTGCGGCATCGCAGCCCACACAACTTATCGTCTTTAACTCACTCACCGGGGCAGCCAGCGAAGCGCGCGCTCTCTCCCTCGACGATGTGGGATGGAATCCTTCTCAATCGCTGGAGATTTCGCACGCACCGAAACTCCCCGCGTGGCCCAGTGTCGGACCCGAACACCTTGCCTTTCGGAACGGGGATGGTCTCGCCGTTGTCACCAGGAACTATTCTGACTCTGGGGGCGTGGATGCCGCGCTCTGGTATCCCGATGGCCACGAGGTGCGGATCACTTCGTCGCGTGGCGATGATGTTCCGAGAAGTTGGGCACCGGACGGATCGGCCATTCTACTCGAGACGTCCCGATGGGGTCAGCTCGGGCATCGCGCCATCGCGACAATCGACATGAAGACACATCATGTGCGACGCGTGTCCGGTGGCGGGTCGGCCGACGAAACCGACGCCAATCCGGTGTGGAGTCCGGACGGAACGGCAATCGCTTTCGCGCGGCACTTTTACGCCAGACGTCCCGGACAGCTCTGCATCGTCGACAGCGATGGACAAAACGAGACCTGCGAGGAACTCAACGGGCGAACGGTTGGTGAAGTCGCCGGTTGGATGGATCCTCGCCGCATATTGGTCTGGACCGACTCGTCCGATGTCCGGAGATCGGAAATAGTCTCCTTGCCGGACATGTCCATACAGAGCCTGTTTCCGGTTGGCACGCAATGCTCCGTTTCTCCGGACGGCGCATGGCTCGCCTGCGTGCGAGGGCCGGACGGCCCGCTCACCATCGCGCCGACAGCGTCGCCAGAACGCGCACGTCTGGTCCAGCGAGCAGAGATACGGGGATTTGCGGGCTATGCGTGGCGGACCCCGCGTGTCGATGACACTGCGATCGATCGTCTCAGCATAACATCACCAACCGAACTTGTTCCGACCGGTGTGGGGACACAACTCAGCGTAGAAGGTACGACACGAGCTGGAGGGCATGTCGCGTTATCACGCGCACGATGGTCGCTGGCAGATTCCAGTCTCGGCGTCATTTCTCAGAAGGGTGTGCTGCTTCCCAGACGGCGCGGCGTGTTCAGAGTGCGCGTAAGCGCGGGGGGTTGGAGAAGCGGAGAACTGGTCGTCCGCGCCGACGACTTACCCGCCTCTATCATACTGACCGAAAACTGGGACGTCGGCGCGGAATCTCGATGGAGATTCTTCGGAGCGCCACGTCCGATCATTGTCGGTGACTCCCTACGTCGCTCGTTCTTCAACCGAGGAGACGGCGACCACTTCAGCGGCGCGTATTTGCGAACATCTCTCCCAGCCGGTCGCGGGGTGTGGGTCGAGTCGATGATGAGCACACCTATAACGGCGACCCAGTGGCAGACGTCCTTCCTCCTCGTCAACGCCGTAAGTGACTGGGGTCCAATCGATCGCTGGGATCACCATTCAGGGACGCTTCCTGGAGGAGCGGTCGCTGGATGCGCCTTCGTGTACCCGACCGGCGAAGGTTACACCGCCGCGAAGAAGGTCAGCCCTGGCGGAGACATATCAGCGCTTCTCGG
Organism: Gemmatimonadales bacterium; assembly: GCA_038319955.1. Classification (GTDB taxonomy): domain Bacteria; phylum Gemmatimonadota; class Gemmatimonadetes; order Gemmatimonadales; family Gemmatimonadaceae; genus AG11. Next base: position 8,673 of record JBBQDT010000073.1, read on the forward strand.
GTTTTCCATCGATAGTCTCTCTCACGGGAAATGGTATCGGGTGCTCGTACAGTTGCTTCCGGACGGCCGCTGCGGAGTCGCAATCAACGGGAAGCTCATCGATCTGAGCAGTGTACCCAAACCTCTTTCTGGGACTGCGATGGTAACCCTCATGGGAAGTTCGTTCGGTACGATGATCCTCATAGGGAAGACGGTAGTTGGCACCGGTGTCAGGAGCGACATTCGATGGAACGACTTGGAGCGCGATGAGAGGTCGTGGGAAGTCCGCACATTCCCTTGACCAGTCGACACGCACCATTTCCTAGACTGTTCCTACTTGAACGCGCTCAGCCCCGTCACCGCCTGACCCAGAATCAGGGAGTGCACGTCATGTGTTCCTTCGTAGGTGTACACGCTCTCCAGATTCGCCATGTGACGCATCGCGCTGTACTCCGCGAGAATGCCGTTCGCGCCCAGCAGCCGGCGCGCCTCGCGCGCGATGTCCGTCGCCATGCTGACGTTGTTCCGCTTCGCCAGCGACACCTGCTGCGGCGTCATCGTCCCCGCATCCTTCATGCGGCCGAGGTGCAGTGACACCAGCTGTGCTTTCACGATCTCCGTGAGCATGTCGGCCAGGCGCACCTGCTGGATCTGGAAACCACCGATCACCTTGTCGAACATCACGCGCTGCTTGGCGTAGTCGAGCGCCTCCTCGAAGCACGCCATCGCCGCGCCCATCGCGCCCCACGAGATGCCGTATCGCGCCTGCGTGAGGCACATGAGCGGGCTCTTCAAGCCACCTGATTTCGGCAGCAGCGCGGTCGCCGGAAGGTGCACATCCTGGAAGACGAGCTCACTCGTATCCGACGCACGCAGCGACAGCTTGCCCTTCTGGTCCTTCGCCTTGAAGCCTTCCGTGTCCGTAGGGACGATGAAGCCGCGGATGGACTTGTCGCTCGGGTCGCCGTTCGTCTTTGCCCACACGACGGAGATGTGCGCGGAGGAGCCATTCGTGATCCACATCTTCGAGCCGTTGAGGATCCACGACCCGTCCCCCTGTTCCTTCGCCATTGTCACCATGCCGCTCGGATTCGAACCGTAGTCCGGCTCCGTGAGCCCGAAGCATCCGATGATCTCACCGGTCGCCATCTTCGGCAGGTACTGCTGCTTCTGCTCTTCCGACCCGAACGCATAGATCGGATACATCGCGAGCGCACCCTGCACACTCGCGAACGACCGCACGCCCGAGTCTCCGCGTTCGAGTTCCTGCATGATGAGGCCATACTGCACGTTGTTCAGGCCGGCGCAGCCGTACTCCTCGGGCAGGTTCGCGCCGAACACGCCGAGCTCGCCCATCTCGGGGATGAGCTCCTTGGGAAAGCGCCCCTGTACATACGCCTCGCCGATGACGGGCATGACGCGTTCGTCAACGAAGCGACGCACGCTGTCGCGCACCGCGCGCTCTTCCTCGGACAGGACGCTGTCGATGTTATAAAAATCGAGCATGACTCGGAGAGCTGGTGAGAGGCGGAACCTTGGTTAAAGATAATCACACCGCCACGCTCAGCGCTGCTCCCCGACTCAGCTCGACATCGTCGCAAATCGTGTCAGTGGCCACCCACGCGAACGCTCGAATGTATTCGTCAGTCGCGTCCACCAAATCGCTGGATCGCGCCTCCAATCAGCGCGCACCTTCCGCGTTGCATCGTCACTTCGCGGATCCGCTGCGAGCCACCTGGACGACGGCTCGTCGCGGATCTGGATGTGCGCTACCGGAGGCCGCTCAACCCTTAGCGAACGTTCCCGCTCCATGCTCGCCCATCGCGCAGGTCAGATGCGAGGCGGACGCCACCATGCCCGGGCATGGATTGTCGACACACACGAAGCAACGACCTGACCTATCGCATCGCTAATACTGCTCGAATGACGAATAGCAGCAGTCGCCGCCACACGCAAACCATAGTGCTAGATCATTTGCCCCCGGCAGCAGCCTATAAGCGTCGACCGGCGACTTGTCGCGCGCTGCCTTCAGCATGGCCTGTGATATTGCCGCTGCATTGTGCTCGTACCGCTGCGGGCCCGAACAGCGCTCACTGTAGGCCAGAACCAATGCCTGGTCAGTGTTTCCCTGAGAAGAGTGGTTGCAGTAGCCCATCGTCCACCTCCTGCCCATTGGCAACCATTCATCGTGGTCGGAACCGCCATTGCGCTCGAGCAGGATCAAGCCGGTTCGCCCGACCCCTTCCGCGGGCGTACCATCTGCGCCGACCACCGTTGGGCTTGTGTATCGACCCCACCACGCTGCGGTGTCCTTCGGACCGAGACTGAACGCCAGCGGCATGCATCCATTGGGATTGGTAATCAAGCCCAGGATGAAGCCATTCGGGTTTGCCGAATCCTTCTTGCGCTCAATCGCATATGTCCCTGAAGCGACTCGGATGAACAGTTCGCATCCGTCGTCACCGTTGCGCGATTTCATCACGAATCCTATCGAGGTGCGAAAATCGACGTTCTTATCCATTTTCCTGATGAACTTCCGCAATTCATTGTTCTTGTGCTTTCCGACATTGAAGTCAGGGTCGATCGAGAGTTCCTTGGGCTTCATACGATGCGTGAGAGACGGCTCGCTCGATCTGTCAGCCGGGTCAGCGGTAGTCTGCAGCGAACCGGCTGCAAGGGTGAGAAGAATCAAGCCTGTGAGACTGGTGCGTGTGATCCATCTGCGCGGGACGGCCATTGGGACCTCCTTGGAATGGTGACAACTACGGACGCAGTGACAGGATTTTCCTCATTTCGTTGACTCCGGCTCGGAGTTCGACGTCCGACCCGTCCCACAGCGCGACAACTGCAGCGGCATTGACCTTCGCTGAGTGAAGGTCACCAGCGCGTTCAGCGAGCTTGGCTCGGAGCGCGAATGCCCGCACCACGGACGCGACATGCGATACTTCGCTCATGAACGCGATGTCGAGGGTCGGGAGAGTCAGCAGGAGTTCGTCCAGATGGGCTACGGCCCTGGATGTGTCGCCCAGAGCGAGCCACGCTCTTGCCGTCCTGAATGCAAGCCGGAATCCGTTTCCCGGCAGCTTGCCGCGGTCGATCTCTTCGAGCCTGAGCAATTCCCGCCGCGCGCCGGATGAGTCGCCGCGCGAGAGCTGCAGCACGACACGAACTACCTGATCCGGTGGTTCGAATTCGAAACCGTCAACGTGTGCTTCGCTCGGATCGCCATAGCCGAATGCGTTCGCAACGAGAACGCTTCGTATCGCGTTGGCGCGGCTGGTGTCAGGCACATAGCTGGCTATCAGCTGGCTGGTACGCCTCGCGATCTTGCGCACGCTGTCGGGATATGCACCAAACACCGCATACGTCAGCAGCGACGAGGCGGCAGCCTCAATGGGTCGCGGCGGAATCCAGCTGCTCCCATCGGGCAGCTGAACTCTGTGCTCCATGTGGGCGAGTGGGAGGAGCCGACTCGTCTCGTGTACGCGGCCCACCAGCGCGAGCAGCCCGATTACGCCGGGGACGTCGCGATATCGCGCGCCTGCACCCGCGCGCAGCAGCGAGTCGTCTTCGGCGCGCGCCTTGACGTACTCTCCTTCCTTTACCAGCACCCGCACCTCAGCGATGGCAAGCCGCAACTGCTGCGTCGAGTCTCGCGAGGCCACTCGTGCTAGATGGAGTAGCTCGAGCGTCGGCGTTTGCCGACCATTGACGACGGCGTTCCCGCCAGACAGTTCACTCCAGCGCGCGAGCGAATCGAGCGCATCGGCATCCCCCGGAAACGCACGCACCCAGTCCTCGACATACGCCTTCAGCATACTTCTCGAGCGCGCTGCCGCGGCCTGGACTTTCGCGGAAGGAGGGTCACCCTTGCGCGTTCTGAAGTCGGAGATCGGATGCGGTGCGAAGGCGTTCGTATCCCCGTCCAAAAACGGGAATGCACCCATGAACAGCGTATCTCGTCCGACGAACGTCCCCACGCGAACGTGGTTCGTCGTCGCGAAGAGCACACTCGACAGCCTTCCGAGAATCCAGCCCCGAAACGATGGCGTGGCGGCGATGTCGTCCGTCGTCTCGACGGCGCGGTGGTAGGCGCGCGCCGCATCCTCGAAGCTGCTTCGAAATACCCAGCCAGTCGGACTCCTTGCATCCCGGATGACTCGGGTGTCCCGCGCCTGACAGTCTCCGAGGTCGAGCCACGCGCGCAAGTCACTCGGATCGCGATCTGCCAAGGCTCTGAATGCGCTGCACGCTGCCGAATAGTCAGAGGAAAAGAACGCACGAAGACCTACGGCGAGAATGGAATCGTGCGCCATGAGTCCAGCGTGTTTGGCAAGGCCGCGCGACGCGCTGGCGCGACCTTCCTCACGCCGTCCGGTATCCGACCACGCGATCGTCTGCGCAAGCCACACGTGCGCCAGGGGAATGCTGGCTTCCAGAGAGATCGCTCGGCGAAACGCGCTTTCGGCAGCCGCCAGGTCCCAGCGGAGAACGGCGGAACGTCCAGCATCGAACGCTCGCCAAGCCGGCAGTGAGGCGCTTTCCTCGTCGGTGGCCACGAGCCAAGGTAGGTCACTGCCGTCACGAAGAAGACCACTGACAAGCCGTCGGATGGCCATCACCTGCCCCGCCACATCCACCGCGGCAGGAATGGCTGAGCGGCTGACTCTAACAAGCGTATCCCCACCCGCGTCATAGAGACGCGCGGTTATGTCGAGGCTGTCACGCCGCAGCTCAGCGCCAACCATAACGAGATTCCGAGCGGCGAGCCGACGTGCGCCTTTCAAACCATTGGGCAGGGACGTAGCGGAGCCGTTTACACGGTCCGGCAGCACTTCACTCACTACTGTCAGTCCACGCCACTCACGTAGCCCGCGCTCTACCAGCCGCAATGCGAGTCCAGCGCTAGTATCTGTATCAGTAGCGACTAGCATGACCTTCGACTGATCGAGGCCTTGTGACTTGGAGAAGTACAGCCACCCAAGCGTCGGAAGTGCGATTGACCCAATGATCATTGCCGCACCGACGGTACGTAAGCGCCGCATCCGGGAGGGAGCGCCCGCGGTGTCTGGAAGCTGCGCCTGCCCAGAGCTTGGGGCAGATGCCTCGAGAGGAACGACGCGTCTCAGGCAGGAGGTGAACGCGGTAATCGACTCAAACCGATCCCCCGGTACCTTCTCCATGGCCCGCATCACTGCCGCATCCACTCCGAGCGGGGTACTCTTCCGCCGCAGCCGCAGCGCTCTCGGTTCCTCTGCGATATGCCGCATCGCGATCGCACTAGCCGTCGGGCCGGTGAACGGAGGCTCCCCCGCCAATAGCTCGTACAGCACGCACGCCAGCGCATACTGATCCGCCCTTGGCCCTACGTCCTTTTCCGCTGCCGCCTGCTCTGGCGATAGGTAGTGCGGTGTTCCCACCGCCATGCCGCTCGCCGTCAGCCGTTCCGTACCCACATCCGACAACGCGCGCGCCAGCCCGAAATCGAGCACACTCGCCCGACCGTCCGCGAGGATGATGTTCTCGGGCTTCACGTCGCGATGCACAATGCCGTGGTCGTGCGCATGCTGCAGCCCGGTCGCCACCTGCTCTACGATCGAGAGCGCATCGTCCACGGGAAGCTGTTTCTCGCGCTTCAGCCGATCGCGCAGCGTCTCGCCGCCAAGGTAGTCCATCACATAGAACAGTCGGCCATCCGCCTCACCCGACTCGTGAACCGCCACGATGTTCGGATGATGCAGGCCAGCCGCGATCCGGACCTCAGACTGGAAGCGCGCGACGCCAACCTCGTTCGTCAGCGTCGGATGTAACAGCTTGATCGCGACGGGACGGCCAAGCCGCACGTCGGTCGCCCGATAAACGACGCCCATGGCGCCGCGTCCGAGCTCCTGCTCGAACCGGTATCGTTCCGCCAGCGGATACTCGAACGTCCCATACTTCGCGATCACGCGGCGACGCCTCGCGGTCGGAGCCGAAGCCCCTCCACGCCTGACGGCACGTGCGGGCTTCTGCCGGCAACATATGGGCTAACGCCGCGCGATGCCAGCACCGCAAGCCCTGCGCTCTTTAGGATCCTCGGTCGGGACGCCACAGAGGTACTCGCGAGATCCTTCGTGTGGTTAACAAGATCGTTTACGTCGGCACGGATTCCCTAGTCGTAACCGAGGGCTTGGTGAAGGCGGGAGCCATCCCACGCCGTCGATAAGCCGCTTTCCTCCGCGTGGCACGACTACGTGCGCTTTACGCCTCGCGCGCCGCGAGCCTGCCACGTGTCTGCGATCCGGCCGCTCGACCGGGCCGACTCGCGAGCACGCGGCGCGCGTACGGCGCGATGCCCACCTCGCGACACTTCGCGCGGAAGGTCGCTCCGTGGTCGATCGGCCGACCTGTCTCGTCCTGCCATTGATGCACCATCTCGTGCAACAGCGTGTGCAGGGCCTCAGGCCACCCGTGACGTCGCACGTGCGTGCGGCTGATCGCGATCTCGGCAACGTCGCCGCCGGGAACTGCGGCCGAATAGTGGCCCAGTCGGCTCTTCATCCGGCGCGACACGCGCATCGCGACCGGCCTGAGCCTCCCGTGAAAGTGACGCGCATTGTACCGCCCATGCCACTCGGTGAGCTGCTCGGCCATGCTCGCATCGTCGACGTGCGTGTTCTCGCGTCGCATCGCCGGACCCTTGGTGGCAATGGGATGCGTCACGATGAGCCGCCGCGCCGCACGCCGATCGGCACGCGTGCGTCCCTCCACGAAACCCACGATGCCGCGCAGCACCGCGTCCGGCGCGGTGAGATACCCCTCGTGCACGCGCAGCACGCCACCGGCGAAACTCACCATCACGTTGCGATTGCGCGTGAGCTTCACGCGCGAAATGCGCTTGAGCCCCAACGCGCTGAGTCGTGCGAGCAACTCATCGGCATCGCGAGGCGCGGCTGCGTGGAAGGTGAGCTCGAGCTGCGATTCATCGTGCGTCCGACGAAAGAAACGAGTCAGCGCTTGAAACACTTCGTGGGTCCTGGGACAAAGCTGTGGTCGGACACCGACCAGACGAGCGTCGACACCTCGACCTGGTCTGGCGAGAGACGAATGCTGTTCACCGATGACGGGCGTCCGCCCCGCATGCGGTTGGACACCGTGCCGGCAGTGGAGATCACCGTGCCCTTCTTCGTGTGCTCGATGTAGTGGATGGCGTCCTGATGGTCGTGGCCGCATAGCACGAGGTCCACGCCCATGTCGGCAAAGGCGCCGAGCACGCGGGAGGTGTCCTTGAGGCCATGGCGCTGCGAGAGCTCGCCCTTGACCGGATTGTGATGCATCACGACGACGCGCGCGTTCCCCGCTGGCGCATCCGCAAACACCTTTCGCAGCCGCTCGATCTGCGGCTTGGTGACGATGCCGATGATCGAGATGTCGCGCAGCCGCCACGTGAGGGTGTCCATCGTGACGCCGTGCGACGTGTTCAGACCCGCGAACGTCGCCCCGGGCAACTGGAGCACCGGTTCGGGATTGTCGCTGATGTAGCGGGCGTAATTCGCCGACGTGCGCCCCGTATCCCCGAGTCCGAGTGGCGCCTTCCACCACGCGACGTCGTGATTGCCGGGGATGGTTATCACCTTGCTTGTCTCCTCGGCGTGCTTGATGAACGCGCGCGCCCGCTGGAATTCGCCGGAGCGTGCGCGCTGGGTCAGGTCGCCCGAGATGGCCACGACGTCGTACTTGAACTCCTGGATGAGCGCTTCCATCGCCTCGTACTGTTCAGGCACCGCGGGCGAGCCGAAGTGCAGGTCGGAACAGTGGAAGACGGTGATCGCTCTCACAGCCGATCGATGATGGCGTCGGTGAACTGGTCGGTGCTCGCCGAGCCACCGAGATCGCCCGTGACCATCGTTCCCTCCTGGATGGTCGACTCGAGCGCGTTGCGGATGCGGATGGCCCGCTCTCCGTCGTTCATGTACTCGAGCATCATGCAGGCGGCGAGGATGAGCGCCCCAGGGTTTGCCACTCCCTTGCCCGCGATATCCGGCGCGGTGCCATGTACGGCCTCGAAGATCGCGCCGCCGAGGCCGATGTTGCCGCCCGGCGCCAACCCCAGCCCGCCGACGAGTCCCGAGATCTGGTCCGAGAGGATGTCGCCGAAGAGGTTCGTCGTGACGATGACATCGAACTTCTCCGGCTTGAGCACGAGGTTCATCGCGGTGGCGTCCACGATCATCTCGGTGAACTCGATGTTCGCGTACTCGCGGGCGATCATCCGGCCGACGTCGAGGAACAGTCCCTGTGAAAACTTGAGGATGTTCGCCTTGTGGACGAGCGTCACTTTCTTGCGGCCGTGTTGCATCGCGTAGTCGAACGCGTAGCGCACGATCCGCTCGGAGCCGGCGCGCGTGATGATCGCGATGGACTCGGCGGCGGCACGCGGGTCGCTGCCGATCTTGATGTAGTGCTCGATGCCGACGTAGAGGCCTTCGGTGTTCTCACGAATGAGGACGATGTCGATGTCCTCGTAGCGGCCGCCCTTCACGATCGTGTGCGCCGGCCGGACGTTGGCGTACAGGTCGAACGTCTTGCGCAGCGCGACATTGATCGAGCGGAAGCCCTCGCCCACCGGCGTCTCGAGCGGTCCCTTGAGCGCGATGCGCGTGCGGCGAATGGAGTCGAGCGTCGCTTCGGGAATCGGATCGCCGTACCGGGTAACTCCGGCCATGCCGGCGACCTGGACGTCGAAGGCGATGTCGGCGCCCGCGGCTTCGAGGATGCGGACGGTGGCGCTGGCGATTGACGGACCGATGCCGTCGCCAGGAATCAGTGTGACTGGCGTGCCCATATTGGGTGCTCGACTCACGGAGCCGTGAAGAGGTCAGCGAAATGCGCGGCGAGCGACGTCAGGACCGCGCGCGAGTACGTCGGTGCGGGATCGCTGCGCACCGTGCCGATCCAGCGGACGTCGCCGAGGCGCCCGTCGAGCAGCGCGACCTTGAGGGCGATGACGCCCTGCCCCGTGCTCCCGACCTTCTCGAACCGCACTTCCACGGGCACGAGTACAGCGCGCGCACCCTCCTGAAGCGCAATCATCGTCCGCACCTGCGTCGCGAGCGGATCCGCGAGCCGAGTGCCCGACACGACGTCCGACCCCCGAAGGATGTTCGCGCCAAGCGTGTACGGATCGACAGCGTACGTGGGATTGGCCCTCGTGGCTCGCACGAGGTCTGCCGGATACACCCACTGCGACTTGAGCCCACGCTCGGCGAGCACGGTCGCGATTTCTTCGTCGACGGTGCGAAGGTATTCGCGTCCTTTCACCTGCGCCGCCCAGCCGAGCGCATCGCCGGCGACGATGTAGTAGGTGGGCGTGACGATCACGCGCTGCGACGCGAGCTGCGCCAGCGGACGCACGGGCTGCTCGACCGGACTCGCCTCCTCGGACGGCTTGCTGCCGTGGCAGGCAGCCAGCAGGATCGCGAAGGCGCAGAGGTGGCGAAGAGAGCGGGTCACGATGGTGTGATGAGAGGTGCGGCGAAAGTTAACCGCGCTGCGCGGCCCGAGCGACGGTCACACGAACCCGCATTGACCCTCGCCGCGCGGGGGAGCAGTTTGGCGGACATGCTTACACAACCCACAAGCGTGCTCCGCCGGACCGCCACCACGGCGATGTGGCTGGGGGTCGCCGTCGCCGGCGCGGGTGCACTCGCCTGGCTCGCTCTCTCGCGCGGGGAACAGATCAGCGCCGCGTGGTTGCTCGTCGCGTCGGTCTGCACCTACGCCGTGGCGTATCGCTTCTACAGCGCCTTCATCGCCGCCAAGGTCTTCGCGCTCGACGAGCGCCGTCAGACGCCTGCGGAAAAATTCTCGGATGGCCGCGACTTCGTGCCGACGAACAAGTGGATCGTGTTCGGTCACCACTTCGCCGCCATCGCCGGTCCGGGTCCGCTCGTCGGGCCCACGCTCGCCGCGCAATTCGGCTATTTGCCCGGCATCCTCTGGATCATCGTCGGTGTGGTGGTCGGTGGCGCCGTGCAGGATTTCGTCATCCTCTGCTCCTCCATCCGCCGCGACGGCAAGTCGCTCGGCCAGATGGCGAAGGAGGAGATCGGACCCATCGCCGGATACACGGGGCTCGTGGCCGTGCTCGGCATCATGATCGTGCTGATCGCCGTGCTGGCACTGGTCGTGGTGAATGCACTCAAGGCGAGTCCATGGGGCACCGTGACCATCGCGCTGACGATTCCCATCGCGATGCTGATGGGCGTCTACATGCGTTGGCTGCGGCCGGGGCGCGTGCTCGAGGCCAGCGCGATCGGTCTCGTCCTGCTCGCGCTCTCGCTCTATGCGGGACGATGGGTCGCCGGTCAGCCCGACCTCGCCGCGGTGTTCACGCTGAGCGGCCGGACACTCGCGCTCATGCTGATGGTGTACGGTTTCGCAGCTTCGGTGATCCCGGTGTGGCTATTGCTCGCGCCACGTGACTACCTGTCGGCGTTCGTGAAGATCGGTGTGGTGATCGCGCTGGCCGTCGGCATTCTCGTCGTGCTGCCACCCCTGCAGATGCCGCCCCTCACGCGCTTCATCGATGGAACGGGACCGGTCTTCGCCGGCGCGCTGTTTCCCTTTGCGTTCATCACCATTGCCTGCGGGGCGATCAGCGGCTTCCACGCGCTCATCTCCTCGGGCACCACGCCGAAGATGATCGAGCGCGAGACCGATGCGCGCATGATCGGCTACGGGGCGATGCTCATGGAGTCGTTCGTCGCGGTGATGGCGCTCATTGCCGCCTGCTCGTTGACGCCGGGCGTCTACTTCGCCATCAACGCGCCGGTCTCGGCGCTTGGCACCACGTCGCAGAGCGCAGCGACGGCGATCGCGGCGTGGGGATTCACGGTCACACCCGCCGAGCTGGATGCGCTGGCGAAGCAGGTCGGGGAGGCATCGCTGTTGTCGCGCACCGGTGGCGCGCCAAGTCTCGCCGTTGGCATGGCGCACCTCTTCTCACGCGCGCTCGGTGGCAGCTCGGCCATGGCGCTCTGGTACCATTTCGCCATCATGTTCGAGGCGCTGTTCATCCTCACGACGCTCGACGCCGGCACACGCGTCGGGCGGTTCATGCTCCAGGATCTCGGCAAGCATGTCTGGGCGCCGTTCGGGCGAACGTCCTGGATGCCGGCGGTCGTGCTCTCGAGTGCGATGTTCGTGCTGATGTGGGGACACTTCCTGTGGCAAGGCGTGAACGATCCGCTCGGGGGGATCAACTCGCTCTGGCCGCTGTTCGGGATCTCGAATCAACTGTTGGCGGCCGTCGCCCTGTGCGTCGGGACGACGGTGATCATGCGCATGGGCAAGGGACGGTATGCGTTCGTGACGCTCGTGCCGCTCGCGTGGCTCGTGATCGTCACGATGTCCGCCGGCTTCGCGAAGTTGTTCTCGCCGCTGCCCAAGCTCGGCTTCCTGGCGCACGCGCGGCTGTTGCAGGCGGCGCAGGCGGCAGGCACGTTGCCGCCGGGGGTGAAGTCGGTGAAGGACATGTCGCAAATGATCCAGAACGATTACCTGGATGCGGCGGTCGCGGCGTTCTTCCTGGTGGCTGTGATCGTGATTCTTGCTGATAGTGCGCGCGTGTGGTTCAGTATCGCTCAGGGGAGGACGAAAGCCGTGTCGACGGAGGTACCATTCGTGGCGCGCGTTCCAGTCGCGGGGGACTGATCGCCGCGAAAGGTCAACTGAGTCGACGCGGATGAACACGGATCGACTGCCGGATTCACACGGATACGACTCTGAACCATCGGCTTTCCT
>JBBQDT010000074.1:0-20407 GCA_038319955.1 Gemmatimonadales bacterium
TTGAAACGCGAGCGTCTCCGCCGTACACTCTGTCGTCATAACGGCTGTCCCGGGTTGGTATGTAGAACGTTCTCGACAAACGTCTTATACCACGCGAGGCAGCCGTTATTCAATAGCCTCGTGAGAAATCCGGGCTAGCGCTACGCCGCGGCGGGCAGCGTTGACGTGCACTGCGCGCACCTGGTCGCGCCCAACGGAATGGCGGACAGGCAGTACGGACAGTTCGTGGTCTTCGGCGGTTCCACCGGCGCCGGACCCTTGAGCTTGTTGATCTGCCGCACGAGCAGGAACACGGCGAACGCGACGAAGATGAAATCGACGATGGTGTTGAGGAAGATGCCGTAGTTGATCGTTGCCGCGCCGGCCGCCTTCGCTTCCGCCAGCGTCGCATGATGCGCACCCGACAGATCAATGAACAGGTTCCGCACGTCCACCTTGCCGAGCAGCATGCCGATGGGTGGCATCAGAACGTCCTCGACGAATGACGTCACGATCTTGCCGAACGACGCGCCGATGACGAGCGCCACCGCGAGATCGAGTACGTTGCCGCGCATTGCGAATGCCTTGACCTCTTTGAACATCGTCGTAGTGGACTGGGTGAGCGGAGCCCGCGTGAGTGACGGGACCCGGCGCGCGGCACCGAACGCAGGCTTCGCGTGCCGACATGATCTTGCGGGCCCAACGGTCGTGTCGCAAGCACCGGCTGACACCTGACGCCGCGCCCAATTAGCTTGTTCGACATGGGAATGAGCGACGCCGCGGTCCGCTCCCGCGAGGAGCTGATCGCCGAGCTGCAGGGCGAGATCAAGACGCTCGCGCGCGAGCAGAACGCCGTGATCCTCGCACACAACTACGAGCGCCCCGAGATCCAGGATGTCGCCGACTACGTGGGCGACTCTCTCGGGCTCTCGCGCGAGGCCGCCAAGACGGAAGCCGATGTCATCGTCTTCTGCGGCGTGCACTTCATGGCAGAGACCGCCGCCGTCCTCTCACCGAACAAGATCGTACTGCTCCCCGACCTGGCTGCGGGGTGTTCACTCGCCTCGATGATCGACGCGGCGCAGCTCCGTGAATGGAAGGCCGAGCATCCCGGCGCGGTCGTGGTGTCATATGTCAACACCACGGCCGAGGTGAAAGCGGAGAGCGATTACTGCTGCACCTCGGGCAATGCGGTGGAGGTCGTGAACGCCATCCCCGCCGACACCGAGATTCTCTTCTGCCCGGACATGTTCCTCGGCGCACATGTCAAACGGCTGAGCGGGCGCGAGAACATGCACATCTGGATGGGCGAGTGCCACGTGCACGCCGGCATCGATCCGGAGCACATCAGGCTACAGCGCTCACTGCATCCCGAGGCCGAATTTCTCATCCATCCGGAGTGCGGATGCTCCACCAGCGTGCTCGAGGCGATGAGCGCGGGTGATGTGGATCCGTCGGGCGTGCAGATTCTTTCCACCGAAGGAATGATCAAGCGACCGGCCATCTCCGACGCCGATGATTTCATCGTCGCCACGGAAGTGGGCATTTTGCATCGCCTGCGGCGCGAGAATCCATCCAAGCGATTCTTCGCGGCGAACGACAAGGCGTCGTGCGCCTACATGAAGGTGACGACGCTGCCCAAGGTGAAGCGCGCACTCCAGCGGCTGGAACATCGCATCACCGTCCCGAAGCCGATCGCGGATCGCGGGCGGCTGGCCATCGAGCGCATGATCGCCATCGGGGGACAGCATCCGCTGAGTCCAGTGCCCCAGGCGACGATCGACCCGGGCGAGTAACGTCGGACCGGACGCAGCACCCGCCACAGGAGTGACGCATGGCAATGGAGCATCACGGGTCCGAGCGCATCAGTGCGCCACGCACCATCACGTCGCTCAGCACACCGGCGGCCAGTGTGGGTGACGGCCTGCTTCGCTTTCCGTACGCCGATGGAGAGCTGCACGCGCTGGTGAAGAGCGCGCTCGATGAGGACGGCGCGTTCAACGACCTCACGACCATCGCGACAGTCGTCTCCGATCGTCATGCGCGCGGCCGGCTCGTGGCGCGCGCGCCCGGCGTGCTCGCCGGCATCGCCCTCGCCGTCGAGGCATTCCGCATGCTCGACCCGAAGGTGACCATGCGCGTGGACAAGGAAGACGGCGCGCGGCTCGCTCCCGGCGACTCCGTGCTCTACCTCTCCGGCCACGCGCGCGCGCTGCTCGCGGCCGAGCGGGTTGCCCTGAACTTCATGCAGCGGCTGTCTGGCGTTGCATCGATCACGGCGCGCTACGTCGACGCCGTCCGCGGCACGCGAGCGAAGATCCTCGACACACGCAAGACGACGCCGGGATGGCGCCTGCTCGAGAAGTACGCCGTCCGCGCCGGGGGCGGCACGAACCACCGCCTCAATCTTTCCACCGCGGTGCTGATCAAGGACAACCATCTCGCCGCCGTCGACGGGGACGTCGCGCTGGCGGTGCGCCGCGCCCGCGACCTCGCACCGGTGGGCACGAAGGTGGAAGTCGAGTGCGACCGCATCGAACAGGTGCAGGCGGCGATCGACGCCAGCGCGGACATCATCATGCTCGACAACATGTCGACGACGCGGATGGCCGAGTGCGTCAGGCTCGTGAACGGCCGCACGATCACCGAGGCGTCTGGCGGGATCACTCTCGATTCGGTGCGCGCGATCGCCGAGACGGGCGTCGACTGGATTTCCGTGGGTGCGCTGACGCACTCCGCCCCGGCGCTGGATCTCGCGCTGGACTTCGAGTGATCATCCACGACATCGTCCCGAATTCCCGACTCCCGAAAGCTCGACGGCGATGAAGCTCGTCGAACGAGTGCTGCGCGTGCCGCTGCTCGCGAAGCTCGCCGGTGCCAACATCCTCATCGTTCTCGCGGCGCTCGTGGGTGTCGCCGTCGAACACAGCGTGAGCTTCTCGAGCAACGTCGTGCCGATCCTCGGCATCGCGCTCGCGACGAGTCTCGTCGTCAATCTCGTGCTCGTGTACGTCGCGCTCCGGCCGCTCAGTGATCTCGAGCGCACCGCGACCCACCTCGCCGCCGGCGACATGGAAGCCCGCGTGCCGGACAGCATCCTCGCCGACCGGGACATGGCGCGCGTCGGCACGATGCTCAACGCATTGCTGGACCGGCTCACGGAAGATCGCGCGCGTGAGCGACGCCTCGCCGCGCAGGTCATCAGCGCGCAGGATGAGGAACGTGCTCGCGTCGCGCGCGAGTTGCACGACTCCACGGCGCAGATCCTCACCGCCGTGATGCTGCAACTCGGTGCCGCGGCTCACGAGAGCACGTCGCCGCAGCTCGATGCGCGCATCGCGACGCTGCGCGAGCTCGCCTCGGAGGCGCTCGAGGAAGTGCGGTCGCTGTCGCATACAATGCATCCGCGCGTGCTCGACGACCTCGGGCTCGCCACGGCGCTCCAGTGGCTCGCGCGTCAGGCGCAGGCGCAGGAGACGCTCGACGTGCAGGTGGATGCCGCGGAGTTCGATCCGCCGATTCCGGCACCCTTGGCGGCGGCATTGTATCGTGTAGCTCAGGAGACGCTGCGCAACGCCGCGCGGCATGCCGACGCCAGGCACGTGGACGTGAGCCTGCGGCGCGACGGACGCTCGGCGGTGCTGGAGATCGTGGATGACGGCTGCGGGTTCGACGTCGAGCTCGCGGAAGCGCGACGGCCAGGCATGGGACTCTTCTCCATGCGTGAGCGCATCGGTCTCGTGAACGGACGCCTGACGGTGAGCAGTGCACCGGGACGCGGCACGCAGATCGTGGCCATCGTGCCACTGGCGAATTGAATGGCAGGTCCCTCGAGTTACTCGGGACGACAACTTGTCGGAGACGGGAGATGCAGCAATGACGATACGAGTCGTGCTCGTGGACGATCACGCCATCGTGCGCGCCGGCCTCAGGGCGGTGCTCGGCGCTGCGCGAGACGTCGACGTGGTGGGCGAGGCGGCCGGTGGGAATGACGCCGTCGCGCTGGTGTTGACCACCGAGGCGGACGTCGTGGTGATGGACCTCTCGATGGCGGACGGGGACGGGATCAGCGCCACACGCGCGATCACGGGCGGCAAGGACCGGCATGCTCGCGTGCTCGTGCTGACCATGCATGCGGAAGAGGCGTACCTCGAGCGCGTGCTGGAAGCGGGCGCGTCGGGGTACCTCGTGAAGAGCACCGCTGACCGCGAACTGGTGGACGCCGTTCGCGCAGTCGCACGCGGGGATGTGTGGGTGCGTCCCGCCGCCGCGAAAGTGTTGGCACAGGGAGCGCGCCGTCGCGAAGAGCTTGCGACCGACCGCGCGCGGTACGAGCGCCTCACGGATCGGGAGCGCGCGGTGATGCGCCTGATCGCCGAGGGGTACACCGCGCCCGAGATCGGGGAGCAGCTGGCGATCAGCCCAAAGACGGTGGACACCTACAAGCAGCGCGTGAACGACAAGCTCGGGCTCGCGCATCGCGCCGATTACGTGAAGTTGGCGCTCAAGCTCGGCTTGCTGCAGACGCCGGTGCAGTGACTTGGCGGTCGCTGTGACGCGTGCACGATCGGGCAAGTCCGTTTTACATGGAACGCAAAAGGCGATCGTCGGCGGATCGGGCGGTGGTTTCTCGATGCGGCGCTGTTGCGCTCTTCGCGCTGCTGCTGATGGCGGAGCTCGCGGCCGCGCAGCCGAGTGGCGGGTTGGCAGCGCGAGGTGGAGCTGACACGCTCGTCGCACTCTCGGCGGGAAACTCGACGACGTGCGTCACGACGGCCCAAGGCGCCGGCTACTGCTGGGGACAACTCGGGCGGCACCCGGGTAGCGTCTATCGTATTCTCTCCGCGGATGGACGACCGGCACGGCTGCGCTCGACGTCGCCCGGCTGGTTCACGATGTGTGCGCAGGCCGTCGACGGCGATGCCCTGTGCGATCCGTCGCTCACCGGAGCGTCGCTCGACTCGGCCGGCAAGTGGATTCCACGCGCGTCATGTAACTACCGCGTGTGCGTCCTTCCGTTGCCGAACCGCGGTGCCATGCCTGAAGGACCCCTGCGCGCGGTGGACGCCGGCTGGATGCACTCGTGCGCGCTCGCACTCGACGGAACGGCCTACTGCTGGGGCCACAATGCCCAAGGTCAGCTGGGCAACGGCAAGTGGGCGGCCGATTCAACTGGCTCCAGCGGAGAGATCGAGAAAGTGCCGACCGCCGTTGCGACCGAGTATCGCTTTCGAGCGCTCAGCGCCGGCGAGAACACCACGTGCGGCATCAGCGAACCCGGTGCGGCGATCTTCTGCTGGGGCTACGGACGAAGTGGCCAGACCGGAGATTCTGCAGTCATGCATGGCTGTTCCGGCAAAAAGCCCTTCCACAGCACGACGTGCAGCAACGCGGTGCCGGTGCGCGTCGGCCTGGAGGAGCCGTCGACATCGTCCACGGTGCGATTTGCGCAGGTGAGCGTCGGGATGCGACTCGCGTGCGCCGTGTCCGTGGCGGGCGAGGCGTACTGCTGGGGCGCAAATTCGCGATGCGCGCTCGGACGATGCCGTGTGGGGAATTCGCCGCTTGCGCACAAGATTGCCTTGTCTGGCCGCGCAGCGGAGATCGGCGCCGGCTACTGGCACGCATGCGCCCGCACGGTCGACCGACGTATCTTCTGCTGGGGCGAGAACAGCGGGGGCCAACTCGGTTCTCTCGTGTCGGCCAATGCCGGTGCAGATGGATTGCCGCCTGACTATCGGGACACTACCGATAGCGAGGCACACCGTAACGCGTATGACACCGACCCGTGCTTTCTCGGCGGCCGCTGCTCGCCGGCGCCAGTCGAGGTGTCACCGGGTCGTCGTTGGTCGGCACTCGCGGTTGGCAGTTACCACTCGTGCGCACTCGATGACGCGGATGGCAACGTCTACTGTTGGGGCGGATCCGACAGTAGTGCGATTGGACGGGGCGCCAAACTGGTGCCCTGCGTGAATCGCAGCAGGGAGCATCGCGACGTCCGGTGCCAGGCCTCTCCGGTGCGCGTGCCCGGCCTTCCAAGGCTGGTCGCACACGTCCTGCCCGCGGCACCTCGTCGTCTCGCGGCCAAGCGTGAGCCGATCGCCGCCCACGTCACGGTGAGTCGCCGTGAGGTACGTGTCGTCTTCCCGCGCGACGACGGCACGACGTGGGGATGGTCGGGACTCGCGGATCCGGAATACTCGCCCTGGTACGATTGGGGCATCGGCAACAACGGGATGGATGGTCCGCGATGGATCAGGCTTCTCGCCGGCAGAGGCAACGACTCGGCACGCGCCTTCTCGTCGCTCGATGCACTCGTGGCGGCGGGGCAGGCGTCGCTGTGCACACCCGGAATGATGGCACGATGCGAGGAGAAGAACGTCACCGCGCTCGTGCAAGAGCGTCAGGTCGTGCTGGTGCTGCGCGACAGCGCCGCAATCGCTCGCCTCTTCGGCCTCCGGCCCGCCAAGGTAAGCGTCTGGGCATCCCGCCCGTCGGAGGAACGCCGGTATCCGCCCGACAGCGTTGCTGTGGAATACATCGAGCCACGCATTGCCGACCCGGATGTGAAGACACTCGCCGATGCGAAGGCGTCGCAGCGCCGGTACCTGGCGAGCATCAGCAGCATCCGTCGCAGCATCGCCACCAGTGATCACATCTACTCGGAGTCGTTCTGGGTTGCCGTCGGCGATTCCACATCGGTGGGCGTGGAGGAGTTGAAGTGCACATACGACGTCTGCACGAGCGAAACGCTTTCTGTCCCCGATTCGCTCTGGACGCTCGACGACAGCACCATCGCGGGGCTGCGCGCCGCCGCACCGTCGCAAGACGAGTTCACATCTGCCGGCTCGTCCGCTCGCGTCGTTGGCCGTCGAACGGGGCGCACGACGCTCCGTATTGCACTTTCGACGCTGCCCTCGGATACGGCGCCGAGCGACGTACCGCCTGAACGCGTGCTGGCGCGCGATGTGGTGGTGACGCAACCGATCACGCGCATCGAACTCTTTCCGCGAGTGCAGACACTTCGCGTCGACGAGACGATCGAGCTGCGGGTGCGCGTCGGCGACGCCGAGGGCCGATGGCACGAGAATCCACCGGCACGCGTCACCGTGGGTCGTGGCGCCCAGAGCTACATCATGTTCGCCACGTCGCCCGTTCGTGTCCGATTCGACAAGCCGGGCGTGCAGACGATCGTTGCCCAGTTCGGCGCGCTCGCCGACACCTTGACGCTTCGAGTGGCGCCCGCTCCATAGCCACCACGTTCAGAGGTCGGCGCAGCTCTTCACGATGGCACGGCAGCGCTTGCACAGCAGCTTGCAGTTGCGCCACCACAACTCGTGCGACCCGCACACGTCGCAGACGTCTTCGGGCTGCGGTTGATTCTCGGTCATCCGGCGAATATACCAAGGGCATCCTCCAACGACACGACCGTGAACGCACAGGCCCTCAACGTTGGTCTCATCGGCTACGGACTCGGCGGCGCCACCTTTCACGCGCCCTTCATCACGCGCACACCCGGCCTGCGCCTCGCCACCGTGATGACGAGCGATCCCGCGCGCCAAGCGGCCGTCCGCGCGCGGTATCCGGACGCGGGAACGGCCGCGAACCTCGACGAGCTGCTCGCCACGCATCCGGACCTCGTCGCCATCAGCTCGCCCAACGCCACGCACTATCCGCTGGCGAAAGCCGCGCTGGAGGCTGGCGCACACGTGGTCGTCGACAAGCCGTTCGCCGCAACGGCGGCACAGGCACGCGAGCTCGGCGCCATCGCCGCGAGCGTCGGCCGCATCGCCATTCCTTTCCAGAACCGTCGCTGGGACGGCGACTATCTCACGCTCCGCCGCCTCATCGACGACGGCAAGCTGGGCGACGTGCACCTCTTCCAGTCGCGCTTCGATCGCTGGCGCCCCATCCGCAAGCCGGGCTGGTGCCGCCCTGATGCCGCGGCACTCGCCGAGGACATTGTCCACGACCTCGGCACGCACCTGATCGACCAGGCGCTCCAGCTGTTCGGGCCCGTGAAGCGCGTCTATGCGGAGCTTCGACGGATCGACTCGACCATCGTGACCTCCGACGACATGTTCATCTCGCTCACGCACGTGAATGGGGTGCAGTCGCACCTGGGCTCCACGATGTCCGCGGCGATTCACGGCCCGCGGTACAACGTCCTCGGCACGCGGGGGGCGTATGTGAAGGAGGGTGTCGATCCGCAGGAGACGGTGCTGCGCGCCGGTGGAACTCCGGATTCGCCGGGCTATGGCGAGGAGCCGGAAGAGCTCTGGGGCATGTACGGCAATGGCGAGACGCAGGAGCGCGTGCGTACGGTGAATGGCAACTATTCGCCGTTCTATGCCGGCGTGGCTCGCGCGATCCAGCACGGTGAGGCGCCGCCGGTGACGGTGGAGCAGGTCGCCGAGGGGTTGGACGTCATCGGCGCGGCGTTCGAGTCTGCGGCGACCGGCCGCACTGTGGAGTTGAGCGCGCGATAGCTGCACTTTGTCATCTGGCGTGCAAGCGGTGCTCCGGCGGCGGAATGGCGAACGTGCTCAACCGCGAGTCAACGCTCCCCTTTGTCGCAAGATGCATCACTGCTTCGCGGACGGAAGAATTTCGGGGTATGTTGGGGGGCACGACCCCACCGAGTAGAGGACATCATGCGCCCCACGACAACCGCCGTCGCGCTCTCGCTGCTCATCGCCACCGTCGCACCAGCGCAGTCGCTCCGACCCGGCGCCGCACCGTCGGAGCCGAAGACGTGGGAAACTCCGTGGGACAAGACCCGTCCGCGCGACCCGTTCGTGGACCAGACGGGACACGTGTGGTTCGTGGGTCAGGTGGGCAACTACGTCGCGAACCTGGATCCGAAGACCGGCGCGTTCAAGCGCTTTGCCATCGAGGACGGCACGCACCCGCACAACCTCGTCGTCGACGCCAAGGGGATGGTGTGGTTCACGGGCAACGAGAATGGCCGCATCGTGAAGATGGACCCCGTCACCGGCAAGCTCACCACGTTCATGATGCCCGACCCGGTGGTGCGCGATCCGCACACCATGACCTTCGACAAGAAGGGCGACGCATGGTTCACCGCACAGAACTCGGGCTTCGTCGGCAAGCTCACGCAGGCCGATGGCAAGATCCGACTGTGGAAGATGGAGAAGGGCTCGCGTCCCTACGGCATCTGGCTGGACTCGAAGGATCGGCCCTACTTCGACCTTTTCGGCACCAACAAGCTCGGCACCATCGACCCAGCCAGCGGCGAATTCAAAACGTTCACGCTGCCCAATGATCGCTCGCGACCGCGCCGCATCGCGCTCACCAGCGACAACGCCATCTGGTACGGCGATTACACGCGCGGTTTCCTCGGCAAGCTCGATCCGAGCACCGGTGCCACCGAAGAGTTCGCGCTGCCGTCGGGTGCGGGGTCGCTGCCGTACGCCATGACGGTGGACGATCGCGGACGCATCTGGCTTGCGGAGACGGGCGTGCAGCCCAATGTGCTCGTGGCGTTCGATCCGGCGAAGAAGGCCTTCACGGAGTCGATCCCCATCGCCGCCGACGGCCCGAACGCGATCCGCCACATGGTCTTCGACAAGGCCACGCGGCAGATCTGGTTCGGTGGTGACGCGAACATGATCGGGCGCCTCAAGGTGTCGGCGCCCGCGTTGGTGCCCTAGTACCGCACCGCGATGCCAGCCCTGATGGAGCGGGCCGGCATGCGGTAGTACTGCGCATCACCGAATTCGCTTTCTGCCACCGCATCGCGACGGTCGCCCAGGTTGCGGCTGTCGACGCGGAACTCCCAGTCGTTCATACGGAAGCCCGCGCCGGCGTCGATCGTCGTGAACGCGCCGGCCAGCGCGGTGTTGCGCTTGTTGAGATAGCGATCGCCCGCGTAGTTCATCGTCACGCTGGCCACGAGCCCGCTCTCCGGCGCCAGCACCAGCCCGGCCGACGCGATGTGCCGCGCGGACATCTCGAAGCGCTTGCCGGCGAGCTGCGTGTTCACGCCGTCGAACTCCCTGACGTAGTTCACGAACTTGCCGTCGTGAAAGCTGTAGGTACCCCGCGCATGGAGTGCATACGGCAGCCGCGCATCCGCCGCGAGCTCAACACCTTGAAAGCGTGTCGTGCCCGAATTCGTGAGCGCCGGCAGGTTGTTCACGATCGTCGCGGTGACGAGGTTCGTGAAGTCCATGCGAAATACGCTGGCCTCGAGGTCGAGCCGCGCGTCCATCGTGCGAACCTTCAGTCCGCCCTCATAGCTCCGCGACGTCTCCGGATCGAGCACCCCCTCGTTCTCGGCCAGGCTGAAGTCGAACGCGGCCGGCTTGAACGTATCGCGGTAGTTCACGAAGGCGCGCACGTGATCCCCGCCCTGCTCCCACAGGCCGAGCAGCGCGCCGACGCTGCCGCTGGGCCGCGTGTGGGTGACCGACGCTCCCTCACCGCGCCTCTCCTGCGTGGCGTTGATGCGAAGTCCCGCGCTCAGCGTGAGCCGCGACGTCGCACGCCATTCGGCGGACCCGTATGCGCCACTGAACAGACGTCGCGACTCGGCATCCTTGTCGAGGAGCGTCGGCTCGGTGACGGATGCCCGTGACGCGCCACTCAACGGCGCCGTGTACGTGAATGTCGCGCCCTTGCCCTCGCCGTTCGCGAAGAGGAGATCGGCGCCGGCCATGAAGCGGACGTTGTCGATCGTTGGCCAGATGATGTGCGTGTCGGCATACACATCGTGGACCTCGATGTCCTCCTTGAAGCCGGATGCGTTGTTGGGCGTATTCGCGACCTTGGTGAGGAACCCGCGGAAAATGCTCTGTGGCGCGAACGTGTAGGACGCCGAGGTGCCCCATACGGCGCCGTCGAGCACGGGCCGCTCGATGCCCGCGGAGAGATTGAACCGAACCTCGTCGAGATGGGCGCCCCTGGGGTTGTAGTTCGCGTCGAGCGGCGTGGCCGTGGACAGCGACGCGCCCTGCCGCACGTGCGGGCTGGCCGGCTGCTGGTTCAGCACGTTCAGGTCGGCGGTGAGCCACGTGCGGCGGTCGCCATCGCCGCTCGCAGTGCGCAACAGCGCATGGCCGCGCGAGTACGAGGTGTTGTCGTCCTTGAAGCCCATGCGCTCGCCGTCGACGCTGAGGCGTGACTTCCAGGATCCCATCACGACCGGGAGCGGCAGGTCCAGCGACGCGCTGCCGGTGCCGAAGGAGCCGCCCTGCGCGGTGGCGTAGCGGGCCATCTGCGCCGCTGCGGAATGCACGACGTGAATGACACCGACGAACGACGTCGCGCCGTAGGTCACCGGCGCAGGGCCGCGCAGGATCTCGATGCGCTCGACGTCGCGGAGGCTCAATGTGGCGATGGCGGGATTGAACGCGCCGCCCCATGGAATGCCGTCGACCACGAGAAGAAATGCGTCGAACTCACGGAGGCCCCAGATCTCGGGCACGGCGCTGGCCGGTCCGGCGTCTCCGCCGGATGCGATGGCGATGCCCGTGGCGAGCGAGAGCGCTTCGCGGAGCGTGGTTGCGTTGCGCGCGCGCAAGTCCGCGCCGCTGATGACCTCGATGGACGCCGGCACGTCGTGAGGCGCCTTCGGGATGCGCGTGGCCACGACTTCTATCGGCGGAATGGCGACGGGAGGCTTCGTGCCCTGTGCGCCGGCATGTGCTGCCAGCGCACTGGAGACGAAGAGCAGTGCGGCACTGCGCGATGCGGAAAGGCTCGGCATGATCGAGGAGGGGGAACTGGCACGGAGTTCATGAACGATTCATGAACGCGCGAAAGCTAGACGCCGTCCGCGAGCGCGGCAACGTGTCGTCAGCCGGTGACGCGCGGTGCCGGAAGGGTCGCGCGAAACTCCGTACGGCCCGGTCGCGATTCGACGAGCTCGAGACGCCCACCGTGCAGCTCGGCGATGCGCCGAGCGATAGCGAGGCCCAGGCCGGCGCCGCTCGTGTCGGTGGAGGGAGTCGCCTCGCTACGCGCACGATCGTCGTCGACGCGAAAGAAGCGCTCGAAGATGTGCGCACGTGCCGCCGCAGGAATGCCGCGACCGGCGTCCACGACACGGATCTCGTACACATTCTCGCGGCGTGTCAGCGTGACGTCCACGCGCCCCCCGTCCGGCGAGTACTTGATCGCATTGTCGAGCAGGTTGAGGATCAGCCGCCCGACGAGATCCTCGTCGCCCTCGAATGGCGCCTCCACCACCTGGCCGAGCGCGACGTGCGTGTTCCTGCGGTCCGCCATTGCGCGCACGCCGTTGGTGGCATCGTGCAGCACCTCCTCGAGATAGAACGTCGCACGTCTCGGCTTCAGGTGTCCGGAATCCGCCCGCGCGAGCAGGAAGAGGTCGTCCACGATGCGCGTGAGGCGGCGCGTGGCGTCCTGCACGACGGTCATCGACGACCTGTACTCGGCCTCGTTCCGGTGCTCGCGCGCGAGCGTGAGGTCGGCCTCCGTGCGGAGGATGGCCGTGGGCGTGCGCAGCTCGTGCGAAGCATCGGCCATGAAGCGGCGCTGCTGCTCGAACGAGCGCTCCACCGGCTCGATGCTCCGTTTCGCGAGCAGCGAGCCGCCAGTGGCCGCGCACAGCACGAGCAGGGGAATCGCCACGGCGAACATGCGGCGGATTCGTGCGAGCACGGCGTCGATGTCGCGCATGCGATACGAACCGACCATGACGACGGGCATCTCGCGCGCCTCGAAGCGCCGCGCAATCACCCGAACGCTTCCAGCTTCGCCCGTCACCGTCCACGCATGCTCCGGATGGACGTACACGATGTATCGCAACTCTTCCGGAGCGAGCACCGCGGACGGTTCGGCGGCGGTCGAGCCGGCGACGACATGCTGCAGGGAGTCGAGAATCGCGATGTGCAGGTCCCGGAAGCGCACCTCGTCTACCGTGGTGCGCATCGCGTCCGCCATGCTGGCCGCCCCTCGACGCTCGGCCACGAGCTCGCGCGAAAATGCGGTGAGCGCGTCGCTGATGAACCGGTCGGTCCGGTCGAGCAGGGCTTGCGCGAACACCACATAGCAGATGAGGGCGAACACGATCAGCGGCAGGGCCAGCAGCGCCGAGTACCAGAGCGTGAGCCGGAAGCGGAGCGATGCGGGCCACGCGCGCATGGGTCTCAGCCGCGCCGTCGCGCCGGCTTCCGCTGAGCCGGGCTGGCGTCGGTCGCAGCCATGGGCGCGTCGAGCAGGAACCCGCTGCCGCGCATGGTCGTGAAGAGCGCGACGTCCTCGCCCTCGTCGAGCTTCCGTCGCACCCGGCTCGCGTAGACGTCGATGATGTTGGAATACGACGTCCGCGTCTCACCCCAGACATGCTCCATCAACTCGGCGCGGCTGACCACGCGACCCGCATTGCTGCACAGGTACGAGAGAAACTCGAACTCCCTGGCGGTGAGGGCGATCTCGCGGTGTCCACGATTCGCCGAACGGCGCAGGCGGTCCACGACGAGATCGCCGATGACGAACTGCGACGTCGGCGCATCGGCGACGCGGCGGGTGAGTGCGCGAAGGCGCGCGAGCAGCTCGCCGAAGTCGAACGGCTTCGTGAGGTAGTCGTCCGCGCCCGCGTCGAGGCCAGCAATCCGTTGCTCGACGGTATCGAGTGCCGTGAGCATCAGGATCGGGACGCGTGAACCACTCGCGCGGATATCGCGGCACACGTCGATGCCGTTGCGCCCTGGCAGCAACAGGTCGAGCACGACGAGGTCGTATTCCTTCGATGTCGCGAGGGCGAGCGCCTTGGTGCCCGTCTCCGCGGCGTCGACTTCGTACGAGGCCTCGCGGAGACCGCGCGTGATGGAGGCCCTGAGCTGGCGATCGTCCTCGGCGAGCAAGATGCGCATGCCACCAACCTATCGGGCGTCGCGGCCGCCCGTAACGACACGCCGACGTGCTCCGAGTCAGGGCGTATCGGCCATTTCCTGCCTGGTGACGAAGTCGTACAGCGTGACACGGCGCAGGTGGTAGTACGCCGTCCAGTAGTTCCGGAGCGCCTGCACGTACGCGAGCACCGCGGCGTCCTTCTCGCCCTGCGCCAGGTACAGTGCGTCGTTGGTGATCTTGCCGATGATGTAGCGGTTGCGCGCAACCTCGAACTGCTTGCTGGCCACGGTGTCCGCCTTGTTTGCCATCAAGACTTGATTAGAAGTCAATGAATGCGCATAGTGCGGCCGGGCGCGCTCGGCGGAGAGACAGGATGTTAGACACCGGATCTCGAAAAACCGTTGAGATGCGCCGGAAATTCGTCCGCAGCCGCTCGAGTCTTTACACGGTCCGCTACGTGGGACAGTGTTGTCCAACACAATCGCCGAGCCCATGATCGTCCTCCTCGCCCTTCTCGCGCTCCAGCAGCCACAGGGCACCGCAACCGTAACGGAGATTGCACGTATCGTCGTATCGCCCGCCAGCCGAAGCATGACGGCCGGCGACACGCTGCGCCTCCACGCTGAGGCGCGCGACGTCCAGAACAACGTCATCCCGGGCGTGAGCTTCAGGTACCGCCTCGGCCCCTCGGCGCGCTTCGAGGGACGCGTGGATTCCACTGGCCTGGTCACGGCCGGCGCAACGAGCATCCTGCCGGTGACGGTCACCGCGACGCTCGCCGGCGCGAAACCAAAGTTCGAGGTCGTGGAAATCCGGGCGCTGCCAGGTGCCGTCGCGTCGCTGGACCTCGCGCCCACCACGGCCCGCCTCGTGGCGGGACAACGCCTCCGTCTCTCGGCGCGCGCGTTCTCAGCGGCAGGCGACAAGCGCGCCGACCGCGTGACATGGAAGAGCAGCAACCCCAGTGTCGTCGCGGTGAACTCGGCAGGTCTCGTCACGGCCGTGAGTGCGGGAACGGCGAGCGTCGTCGCGAGCGTCGGCAGCGTGTCGAAGCAGTTGCCGGTGCAGGTGGTGGGTGGCTCCATCGGGTCGCTCTCGCTCTCGCCGAACACGGTAGAGGGCCGCACGGGCGAGGTGATCCGCTTTGCCGTGCAGGCGAAGGACGCAGGCGGCAAGTCCATCGCGGGCCTCACCCCGACGTGGAGCTTTTCGCCCGGACATGGCCTGATGGAAGACGACGGCGCGTTCGTCGGTTACGAGGCAGGCGAGTACACGGTCACGGCGTCGTTCGGCACGCGAAGTGTCGACGCGACCGTACACCTCGTGGAGCGCGACGTCCGGCGTCCGTTGACGCTCGTTGGCCGGCTGCCTCGCACACGCTTCAGCACCGAGGAGGTGTGGCTGCACCAGGACGGCAAGCATGCGTACCTGGGCTCCGGCTCCGGCGGTGACGTCCTTTACGCACTCGACATCAGCGATCCGTCCAACCCGACGGTCACCGACTCGGTGATCTCGAACACGCGTCGCGTCAACGACGTGATGACGTTCCCTGATGGGAAGTTCCTCGTGTTCACCCGCGAAGGCGCGAGCGATCGCAAGAACGGCATCGTCATCTGCTCGCTCGATGATCCGGCGCATCCGAAGGTGATTGCGGAGTTCACCGACGGCGTCACGGGTGGCGTGCACTCGATCTTCGTCAACAGACAGGAGAAGTACGGCACCTTCATCTACCTGACCAATGACGGCACCGGCGCCCTGCACGTGCTGGACGTGAACGACCCGTACCATCCGAAGGAGGTGGCGCGGTGGAAGACGGAGGGTCGCCCCGATGCGGGCCGCTCGCTCCACGACATCGACCTTCGTGACGGGCTCCTCTACGCATCCTATTGGAACGACGGGATGATCGTGCTGGACGTCGGCAACGGGATCAAGGGGGGGTCGCCGTCGAATCCACAGCTGGTGTCGCAGTTCAAGTACGACCTCAATGCGCTGTACAAGCAGGTCGAGGTCGACGGTGGCCCGGGTTTCATCCGCGGCACGCACACGGCGTGGCGACACAAGAATTACGTCTTCATCGCCGACGAGGTGTTCCCGGCGAGCGCACCGAAGGGCACCAAGGATGCGGCGGCGGGTCGCGCCTACGGCCGGCTTCAGGTGCTCGACGTCAGCGACATCGCGCATCCGAAGTCAGTCGCCTGGTACGAGCCCGAATACGGCGGAGTGCACAACGTCTGGGTACTCGGCGATACGCTCTACATGGGAGCATACAACGCGGGCTTCCGCGTGTTCGACATCTCCGGCGAGCTGCGCGGTGACCTGCGCGCGCAAGGGCGCGAGATCGGCCATCTCAACACCGCGGACATGGACGGCCACGTCAAGAATGCCGCGATGACGTGGGGTGTCGTGGTCAACCCGAAGGACGGATTGGCGTATGTGAACGACGACAACAATGGACTGTGGGTGGTGCGCATCGAGCCGAGGCCGAAGATCGTGCCATGACCCTGTGCGGCGCTGGCGTCCTCGCGTTCGACTGACCTTTGCGGTCCTCGCTGCCATCGTGGCGAGCGTCGTCAATTGCGGTCACGAGATCACCGCGCCCGCGAAGGGCAGTGAAGCCATTGGGCCGTACGTCCGCGGTCTGTCATTCCGGGCCGTCTTTCCGGAGGCGATGTCGCGCGCGGCGGGGCCCGACATCGTGCCGTTCACGTCGGTCCGCGTCGTGGTGCGCCACTCCGACAACACCATTGCGCTCGACACGCTGATCGCCTTCCCGCCCACGGCGGATTCGGTGGCGGTGAGCTTCAACGTGCGATTGCTGCCGAGTGCATCGCTGACCGGCGAGCGGTTGACGATCAGCCTGGAATACATCAACGCCGCCAACGTCACGGTATTGAGCGGCTCGGCGCCAGTCGTCGCGGCGCCATCGCTTCCCGGCCAGGCGCCACCGCCGCCGGTCATCATTCCGGTGACGTACTCCGGGCCGGGCGCCAACGCCACGAAGATCGTCATCAGTCCGAAGACGCAGGCCGTGAGCGCGGGCGGCACCTTCCAGTTCACCGCGCAGGCATTCGATGCGGCGAACAATGTGCTCGCTGGCACGCCGGTCGTTTTCTCGTCGTCGAACACCGCACTCGCGGTCATCCCCAAGCCCGGTTCCGGTAGCGGGAATGCGCTGGTGGGTCGCGGCACAGTACAGATCACCGCCGCGCTGTTGACCGGCGGGTTGAGCGACGTCGCCACGCTCACGGTGCAACCCCTGCTCAGCGCGATCGCGGCGGTGTCAGGATCCGCGCAGTCGGCGCCCGCGGGCACTGCGTTGTCTGCCCCCGTCGTCGTTCGCGTCACGGCCACCGACGGCCTCGGCGTCGGCGGCGTTGCCGTGAGCTTCGTGGCGGCGAATGGCGGCGCTGTCGGGTCGAGCACAGTGCTCACCGATGCGAATGGAAACGCACAGACCACCTGGACACTCGGCGCCGTCGTCGGCACCCAAATGCTGAGTGCCACCGCGGTTGGACTCGCCGCCGCGTCGTTCAGTGCGACCGCAATCGCCGTCACGCCCACGAAGCTCGTGGTCACGCAGCAGCCGACGAACGCCGCTGCTGGCCAGACGCTCAACAACATCGTCGTCGTCGCGCAGGACGCCAGCGGCATCACCGCCTCGACGTTCACGGGCGCGGTCTCGATCGCCCTCGGCGCCAACACCTCGAGCGCGACGCTGAGTGGACCAACAACGGTGAACGCCGTCGCGGGTGTCGCCACGTTCACGGGGCTCTCGGTTAACAAGGCGGGAACGGGCTACACGCTCGTGGCGTCCAGCGGTTCCCTTGCAAGCGCTGCATCGGCCGGGTTCGACATCACGGCCGGCGCGCCGACGCAAGGTGTTTTCACGACGCAGCCGTCGAATACGATCGCTGGCCAGCCGATCGCACCGGCGCCGGTGGTGACCGTGCGCGACGCCCAGGGCAACACCGCCACGAGCTTCACGGGCACCATCACCGTCGATCTCGCACCGAACAGCGCCGGAGCGGTGCTCGGTGGCCCCACGTCCGTCGCTGCCGTTGCTGGTGTCGCCACGTTCCCGGCACTGACGGTGAGCAGGAGCGGCGTTGGTTTCCAACTCGTGGCGAGCGGCTCCGGTCTCGCGGGTGGCATCAGTGCGGCATTCACCGTCGCGCCGGCAGCGGCGTCGAGCTTCGTACTCGTGAGCGGCGGCGGGCAGACGGGCGCCGTCAGCACGCCGCTTCCGCAGCCCGTGGTCGTCGGCGTGAGCGATGCGTTCGGGAATCCCGTTGCGGGACGGACCGTCGCATTCGCCGTGGCGTCGGGCGGCGGCACCGTCGGCACCGCGAGCGGCACCACGAACGCGAGCGGCCAACTCTCCACCACGTGGACACTCGGACCGTCCACGGGAGCACAGACGATCACGGCGTCGAGCACGGGCCTCACGTCGCTGACGATTTCCGCGACGGCGACTGCGGCTGGTGGCAATGTCGCTTCGCTCTTCGTCTCGTCCGCGCCAGCATCAGTGACTGCAGGCGTCTCCAACTCCGTCGTCGTACAGGCACGTGATGCGCAGGGCCAGCTCGTGACGTCGTTCACCGGCAACGTCACGCTCGCAATCGGCACGAATCCATCCGGAGGCACGTTGGCCGGCGTGACGACGGTCGCTGCCGTCGGCGGCGTCGCCACGTTCAATGTGTCCGTGGACAAGGCCGGCGCGGGCTATACGTACGTCGCGACGACGGGCAGTATCGCATCGCCGCCATTCACGTTTGCGGTGCGTCCGGCCGCGGCGGTGCGCGTGGCCTTCACCACGCAGCCAGCCACCGTGAGCGCAGGTGCGCCGATCACGCCGGCAGTGGTGGTGACCGCGAGTGATCAGTTCGGCAACACCGATACCACGTTCACTGGAAGCATCGGCGTCGCCATCGGAACGAATCCCGGCAACGCGACACTCGGTGGCACCACGAGCGTCGCGGCGGTTGGTGGTGTGGCGACCTTCTCCACATTGAGCCTGAACAACTCCGGCGTCGGCTACACGCTTCAGGCGACATCGTCCGGGCTGGCGAGTGCGACGAGCGTCGCGTTCGATGTCACGGCCGGGCCCGTGACGCGATTGGTCTTCTCGTCGATTCCCGCCTCGGCGACAGCGGGCGCGAGCTTTACGCCCGTTGTTCAAGCGGTGGATGGACAGGGTGCGGTCGTCACCTCGTTCACAGGCAACGTCACTCTCGCGTTCTCGGCGAATCCCGCCGGCGGAGCGCTCAACGGGACCGTGACGGTCGCCGCTGTCTCGGGCGTCGCAACGTTCTCTGGCATCTCCATCAACAAGGCGAGCAGCGGCTACGTCCTCGTCGCGACGTCGGGCAGCCTGACCACGCCCACCTCTCCACTGAACGTCGTTCCCGCAGCGGCCGCCGTACTCGCCTTTACGTCGCAGCCGTCGACCGCGAGCGCAGGATCGCCAATCGCACCGGCAGTGGTCGTGACCGCGCAGGATGCATTCGGCAATACGGCGCCGTCGTTCACGGGCAGCGTCGCGATGGCAATCGGGACCAACCCTGGCAACGCGACGCTTACGGGCACTACCACTGTTGCTGCGATCGCCGGTGTGGCGACCTTCGGCAACCTCAGTCTCACCACGGTTGGTGGGGGATACACGCTCGTCGCGAGTAGCTCGGGTCTCACGAGTGGCACGAGCGCGCCGTTCGCCATCTCCGCGGGCACCGCGATCGTGTGGAGCAACGTAAACGGCGGCCTGTGGAGTGTCGCGTCCAATTGGAGCCTGGGCCGAGTGCCGCAGGCTGGCGACTCGGTGTCGATCACGCTGGCGGGGACGTATACCGTCACACAGGACGTCCCCTACAACACCGGAGCCGCGCTCACTCTCGGCGCCACGAGCGGCACGCAGACGTTGTCGCTCACGGGAAATTCGCTCACGCTCACCGGCGGCATGACCATCGGCGCGAATGGCGTGTTCGTACCGACGTCTACGACGGTCACGGTGGCGAGCCTGCTCAATATGGGAGTGATGAGCACGAGGAATGCAGCGTTCAACGCGCCAATCTCGAATCAGGGCCAGCTCGTATGGGACGGCACTGGCAGCATCCTCGGTGCACTCACGACGACCGCCGGCTCCACGCTCCGACTGCAGGCCAGCGGCAGCACCGGCATCGCGAACCTCACGATCACCAATGGCTTCACCAACAACGGCACGATCGACCTGACGACGGTCGTCTCGAGCTACACGGATATTCTCACTGTTTCCAGCGGCACCCTGACCAATGCGGCCGGCGCGACGATTACGTCGAGCGTGGGAATCGGCGGGTCGCGCACCATCAACGCGACGCTCGACAACCAGGGCGCGATCACGTTCAACCAGCCGTTGTCGCTGAGCAAGGCGAGCGCGGCGCATACGAACAGCGGCACGATCACGCTGGCGGGAGCCGACTGGACACTCACGCAGTCGGGCACGGGCGCGAGCTTCACGAACACCGGTACCGTGGCCATCGGCACGGGCCGCACGTGGACGGTGAATGGCGGCACGCTCAACCTGACGAGTGGCGCGGTGAGCGGCGCGGGCACG
>JBBQDT010000075.1:0-20277 GCA_038319955.1 Gemmatimonadales bacterium
ACCGAGCAGCAGCACACCAAGCAGCGTACCGAGCACCGTTCCCCGCCCACCCGTAATCGCTGTGCCACCCACGACCACCGCCGCGACAGCTTGCAGCTCGAGACCGGTACCCGCGTTGCTCGGCACGGCGGTGAAGCGCACGGCGTTCAGCACGGCGGCGATTCCGACGAGCGCGCCGGTGATGGTGAACACCGCCAGCGTGACACGCCTCGGGTCGATGCCGGCGAGTCGTGCCGCCTCTCTATCGGAGCCGACCGCATAGATGCTCCGACCCGCCGCGAGATTCCTCAACGCCCAGCCACCGGCGGCGAGCACCGCCACGGCGACGACGACGATGAGACCCTGCGCGATCGCCGGCGTTAGCCCGAACCACTGAAAGCCGGAGGGGAGGTCCTGCACCCAGGCGCCTTCGGTGCGCCACCGCAGTGCATCGCGCCAGGTGACTATCATCGCGAGCGTCACGATGATCGAGGGCAGGCCGAGCATGCCGACGAGATAGCCGTTGAGCGCGCCCATCGCCGCGCCGATGGCGAGCACGATCAGCGGCACGATCACCATCGGCACTCCAGCCTTCGCGAGCAGCCCGGCGGCCACGCTGCAGATGGCGAACTGCGACCCCACCGAGATGTCGATCTCGCCGACGAGAACGACCAGCGTCATGCCGAGCGACACAAGCAGCACCGCGGCATTGTTGAGGGCGAGATCTCGCAGGTTCCCCGGGCTGAAGAACGACGGCGACACTGCGACCATGGCAAGGAGCACGGCCACCAGCGCGACCGCGGGCGGCAGTTCCCGCACATGTCGGCCGAGAGGTCGCGTCAATGGACGCTCCCCATGGATGCGGCGAACGACGCGAACTCGCGCGTCTCGCGATCGAGCGCACGCGCGAGGATACGCTCGGGCGTGGCCTGCGAGCGATCGAGCACGCTCACGATGGTGCCGCCCTGCATCACCGCGATGCGATCACACATGCCGAGCACCTCAGGCAGCTCCGACGAGATCATGAGGATGGCCACACCCTGCGCCGCCAACTCGATCATCAGCGCATGGATCTCCGACTTCGCACCGACGTCGATACCCTGCGTGGGCTCGTCGAGCACGAGCAGCGACGGCCTGGTGAGCAACCACCGGCTGAGCGCGACCTTCTGCTGGTTGCCACCAGATAACGTCGACACCAGTGCGCGAATGGACGGCGTCTTCACGCCGAGGCGCTGCGTGTATTCACTGGCGACCTCGCGCTCGCGACGAAAGTCGAGCGCGCCGAAGCGCGACACGGCCTTGAGCGCGGCGAGGGTGATGTTCTCGCTCACCGACATGCCGACCACCACGCCGTGGCGGCGCCGGTCCTCCGGTACGTAGGCGATGCCGAACCCGATGGCGTCCGACGGACATGTGATGCGTACCGCTCGGCCGCGCACCAGGATCTCGCCGCAGTCGGCTGGCGTGAGCCCGAAGATCGTCCGGGCCAGCTCGGTGCGTCCCGCCCCGATGAGTCCCGACAGACCGACGATCTCGCCGGCCCGTACGCTGAGTGTGACCTCGCTGACTCCGGCAGCGGCGCATCCGACATTTCGCAGCTCGAGCACGGTGTCGCCGATGGGGACCACGCGCTTCGGAAACACGGATGACAACTCGCGTCCGACCATCATCTGGATGAGCTGATCCCTGTTCACGCCGGCCATCTCGTGCGTCGCGATGGTATTGCCGTCGCGCAGCACCGTGACGCGATCCGCGATGAGTGGCAACTCCTCGAGGCGGTGCGAGATGTAGATCATCCCCACACCGCTGGCGCGCAGCTCGCGCACGACGCGAAACAGGTTGTCGGCATCGTCCTTCGACAATGATGCCGTGGGCTCGTCGAGGATGAGCACCCGCGCATCGGCGCCGAGTGCGCGGGCGATCTCCACCAGCCGCTGCTCCGCCATGCCGAGCTGTCCGGCGTCAGCGTCCGGATCGATGTTCGCACCCACGCGCGCCAGCAGCTCCACGGCCCGGCGATGTCGCTCTGTCCAGTTCACTCGCCCCCACCGCCCCGTGTGCTCGATGCCCAGCGCGATGTTCTCGGCCACCGACAACTCGGCAAAGAGCGCGGGTTGCTGATAGATGACCGCAATGCCGAGCGCCTTGGCCGAGCACGGCGTGAGGCGGGACAACGACTCTCCGCGCAGGGTGATGTCACCGCTGTCTGGCTGCACCGCGCCGGTGAGGATCTTGATCAGCGTGCTCTTGCCCGCCCCGTTCTCGCCGACGAGCGCGTGGACTTCGCCAGCACGCAGGTCGAGCGAGGCATGCTTGAGCGCCTGCACGCCTCCGTAGGCCTTGGTGATGGCCGTGGCGCAGAGCAGTGACGGAGTCATTCGCGGGGCGGAAGAGCAGGCCCCTCGCTTCGCTCGGGGCGACTGGGAGTCGACATCAGCGAAGGAAGGCCGCCGACTGACCGCCGTCCACGTTGACGATCTGGCCTGTCGTCTTGCTGAAGTCTCCATTGAGGAACGCAGTGATCGCGCGGATCTGGCTGTCGAGTGTCACCGGCTGTCCGGTGAGCGTCCGCTTCGCGTAGAACGCGGCGAGCGCGTCGCGCAGCGCGTCCGTGCTCCACGACGAATCATGGGGAATGCTGTACTTGGCGAGCGACGCGAGCACGCGCTCGCGCGGAAACATCGACGAACCCTCGATTACGGTGGCCGGCGCCACGCCGTTGACGCGCACGAGTGGCGCATAGGCAACGGCCAACTCGCGCACGAGATGATTCGCTGCCGCCTTGCTCGTGTCGTAGGCGAACGAGCCGCCCTTCGGCACCACGGCGTTCACGCTCGTCGTGATGACCAGCCCTGCTTCGAGCCCCTGCGACTTCCAGACGCGGTACGCTTCGTCAGCGACGAGATACGGACCGGTGACATTGATCGCGAATGTACGCGCCCACTCGTGATCGCCGACCTCACCCTTGTCGTCAGGGTTTGGGTAGTAGCCCGCTGTGACCACGACCTGATCGACGCCGCCATACGCGAGAATGGCGTCCGCCAGCGCGCGGCGGATCGCCAGGCGATCGGTCATGTCGGCGCCGAGCCCGATCGCCTGGCCGGCGGCGGAGATGCCCGTGCCCGCGACGCCGATGCCCATACCGACCTTCTTCTGCACGTCGCCCGCGGCCGACACCGCGTTGTCGACGTCGCGATCGACAGCCACGACACTTGCGCCTTCGTTCACCAGATGGGCGATCAAGCCGCGGCCGATACCGCTGCCGGCGCCGACGACGACCACGATCTGCCGGTCCAGTGGCTTCTCTGCCGGCATGCGCTTGAGCTTTGCCTCCTCGAGCAACCAGTACTCGATGTCGAACGCCTCTTGCCGATCGAGCGCGGTGTATGTGCTGACACGTTCGGCACCGCGCATCACACCGATGGCCGCCGTGTAGAACTCGGCCGTGACGCGGCTCTCCGACTTCGACTTCCCGAAGGCGACGAGGCCGACGCCGGGGATGAGGATCACACTCGGCGACGACACACGGATGGCCGGCGAATCGCTCCGCTTGCACTGGTCGTAGTACGACGCGTAATCCGTGCGGTACTGCGTGAGCCCGGCCTCGAGCACATTCTTCAACGACGCGACATCACCGCCGACCGGACTCCACTCGGCGTAGAGCGGCTTGATCTTCGTGCGCAGGAAGTGGTCGGGACAGCTCGTGCCCAGCTCAGCCAGTCTCGGCGCATCGTTCGAGTTCACGTACTCGAGCACCTCGTCGCGCATCTCGACGGTGGCGATCTGTCGCTGTTCCTCACTCACCTTTCCCCGCAGCCACTGCAGCAGCTCGACGAGCACGCGCTCGCGCTCCGCGGCCGGCAACGACTGCACGCGCGCGCCTCCGAAGTTCGCCTTGTCGGCGCGGGCGTCGAGGAACTCCTGCGCGCGACGAATGAGGTCGAGCGTGAGCTCGTAGCACTCCCTGTCCCCATTGGCCCAGTTGATCAGCCCATGCTGTCCCATGATCGCACCCTTCGCGTTCGGATGCTCGCGGCAGACGCGTTCGAGCTCGAGGCCGAGCTCGAAGCCGGGGCGTTGCCAGTCGGTCCAGATCACGTCGTCACCATAGACCTCACGCGTAAGCCTGGGGCCGTCCTTCGCCGTCGCGATGGCGATGACCGCCACGGGATGCATGTGGTCGACATGCGCGAACGGAATGAACGCGTGCAGCGGCGTGTCGATGCTCGATGCAGTGGGATTGCGATCGAAGGTCGTATACGGATACATGCCGACCATCGCGTCCTCGGCCGGCGTCTTCGGGCCGCGCTGCTCGTACTTCTCGTAGAGATCGCGCAGGTCGAGCACCTGTTCGAGGTACAGCGATGCGAAGTTCACCCTCGTCGCCGTCCGCAGGTCGCCCCCCGAGCCCTTCACCCACAGCACGCGCACCTGCTCGCCAGTGAGGGGGTCCTTCACCTCGATCTTCGCCGACGTGTTGCCGCCCCCTGTGTTGGTGATGCGCGCGTCGGCGCCGAGGATGTTGGAGCGGTAGATGAGTCGCTGCACGGCATCCATCGTCGCCGTAAGGGCATCGTCCCAGCGGCTGCGCAGATAATCGTTCGCGGCGCTGGTGGCAGCGTCGTGGATGTCTGTGGCGGGAGCGGTGGAGAGCGGTATGGTCGTCATCACGTCTGGTGCAGGAGTCAAAGAGCGACCGACGCCGCAGTTGTTGCGGTCGCGCCGGTTCGCGAGGTGAATTCCCTGATGCGGGTGGAGCTTCGCGCCGCGTCGCGGACCGACACGCCGGCTGGCAGGTCGCCAAGCGTTCGTGCCTGCACCAGGAGATTGCCGAGCACCGTAGCCTCTTCGGGGCCGGCGAGCACACGACGTCCGGTGCGTTGTGCCGTGAGTTGGTTCAACATGTCATTCCTCGCACCGCCACCCACGATATGCACGTCATCGATCGTGGTTCCGATCAACGCGGCCAGCTCGTCGAGTGCGTCGGCATGGCTTGCGGCAAGGCTCTCGAGGATGAGCCTCACCGTTTCACCGTGTGTCGCCGGCGGGTCGATGTGCTTCTCGCGACATGCCGCGTCGATCCTGCTCACCATCTCGCCGCGTTGAGCGAACGCCGGTGCGTTGAGGTCGATGACTCTTACCATCGACGGTGCCGACTCGGCAGCGCGCAGCAATTCGTCGTGCGAGAGTGGATCTCCCTGCGCGGCCCACTCGCGACGGCATTCCTCGAGCACCCACATTCCGGCGCGATTGCTGAGGAACCGTACGGTGTTGTCGAGACCAGCCTCGTTGGTGAAGCCGGGCTCGCGCGCTGCACGCGTGAGCACGGGCGCGCTCAACTCCGCGCCGACGAGCGACCATGTACCCGAGCTGATGAACGCCCATGCACGGCCGGCCGCGGCAGGCACCGCGGCAACGGCGGCTGCGGTATCGTGGGCGCACGTCGCGAGCACAAGCGGAGCCGCGGCCACGTCAGCGGGAACCATCTCGGGCAACATCGGTCCGAGGGCCGTCCCACACGGTACAATCGGTGGCCAGCGCTTTTCGTCGTCGCCGATGGCATGGAGCAAGCTCGCCGACCATTGGCCAGTGCGCGCGTCGACGAGCTGCGTGGTGCTCGCCATCGTCGCTTCCGCTACCATCCTGCCGGACAGCCGATAGAGAAAATACTCAGCGATGAGCAGGCGGGTTGCCGTCGCGCCAACCAGCGTTGGCTCGTCCTCGATGTCGGCGACGACCTGTGGAAGCGTGTTGAAGGGCAGGAACTGGATGCCCGTGCGATCGTAGAGCGCGTCTGCTCCGCCGGCGAGACGGATCGCGGTGTCGAGACGCCCCGCAGTGCGCGGGTCGCGATAGCAGTACGGGTTGCGCAGCGCTCGTCTCGTCGCGTCGAGCGGAACGTAGTCCACTGCCCACGAGTCCACCGAGATGGAGCGCAGCGACGGGGCACTGACGAACGCCCGGCTCACGGCGACCTGGATGTCTGACCAGAGTGCGTCGATGTCCCAATAGAGATGTCCGTTCTCCTCGATGATCGGTGTGCGGAATCGATGAATCTCGTCCATCCGCATCACACTGCCGTCGAGTGTGCCGAGCACCGCGCGCCCGCTCGACGCGCCGAGGTCGATCGCGAGGTAGCTCCGTATGCTGCCGTCGTTCACGTCCGCTCTGTCGTCTTCTGCGCGCGGTAGCCGGACGCGCGAAACGCGGCAACCGGGTCGAGCGCGCCTCCGCGCCGGCGACGCGCCTCGGCGACGAGCGGACGCACATCCGTCTCGTACGCGCGCTTCAACGTCCGCTCGGCCATGATGACGTCACCCGACGCTTGATGCTCGGCGAGCGTCGCGACGTCAACGAGACAGGCCTTCGCATACGCCTGCTGGAGCTGATCGACCGTCTGGAGCATCGCCTCGATGGGATCCTTCAGGTTGTGGCTCTGGTCGATCATGTACGCCGGATTGAATCCCGCGAGACGCTCCTGCTTCGCGAGCCCGAGCTCGTGGAAGATCAGGAAGAGTGCATACGGCTTGATCGAGCCCGCGGTGAGATCGTCGTCGCCGTACTTGGGGTCGTTGAAGTGAAAGCCGCCGAGACGTCCTTCGCCGATCAGTCGCGCGACGACCAGCTCGATGTTGGTGTTGGGCAGGTGGTGTCCGAGATCGACGAGACACTGCGCGCGTTCGCCGAGCGATTGCGCGAGGACGAGCGACGAGCCCCAGTCCTGCACGACCGTGGCGTAGAACGCGGGCTCGTACGGCTTGTGCTCGGTGAACAGCCGCCAGTGCGACGGCATCGCGGCGTACACCTCGCGCAGGCACTCGCGCACGCGTTCGAAGCTGCCGCGCAGCGACATCTGTCCCGGATAGTTCGATCCATCGGCGAGCCAGACCGTAATCGCCTCGGCGCCGACTGCCTTGCCGACCTCGATGACGTGGAGATGATGGTCGATCGCCTGTTGGCGAATGGTGGCGCTGGGGTTGCTGAAGGAGCCGAGCTTGTAGCTCGACGCCTGCCCCGGCTGATCCTCGAAGGTGTTGGAGTTGACGGCGTCGAAGCCGAGCCCCAGCCGCGTTGCGTCGGCGCGAATGGCGTCGATGTCGTCGGTCTCGTCCCAGGGAATGTGCAGCGAGATGCGTGGCGCCGCTGCGGTGAGGAGATGCACGAGCGCAGCGTCTTCCATCTTTTCGCGGAGCGTGCGCGGCTCACCGGGTCCGGGGAAGCGGCCGAAGCGCGTTCCTCCTGTCGTCAATGCCCACGTTGGCAATGCCACTTCGAATTCCAGCACCGCGTCGACGAGTGTGTCGGCGATGAATCCGTCGCGCTCGATTCGCGCCGCGAGTGCCGCGTAATCCTCAGCATGCTCGCGCTCGGCGACCGTGGTTCGCTGGCTTTCGGCGCGGGCGACGTCGGTGGGGGACATGGTGATGCGACTCACGGTCGAGTGATCGCACATTTGCTCATTTGCCTGCACTCTGTTCATTATCGACCGTCAACAGTACAATTCGCGGCGCGACGTGACAAGACTGCCATGAGGATGCAATGACGCTACGATGGGGGCTGATCGGGTCGGGCGACATCGTCCGCAAGCGTGTCGCACCTGCCTTGCGCGAGCTCGCGGCGAGCGAGTTGGTGGCGGTGTGCCGGGAACGGCCCGAGCTCGCGGAAGCGTTCGCGAAGGAATTCGGTGCGCGGAAGTGGTATCCGGATGCGGCGACGCTTCTCGCCGACCCGGAGATCGACGCCGTGTATATCGCCACGCCGGTCAACCTGCATGCCGCGCACACCATCGCTGCGGCGAACGCGGGCAAGCATGTGCTGTGCGAGAAGCCGATGGCGATGAATGTGGCGGAATGCGACGCGATGATCGCGGCGTGTCGGGCGAACGACGTCGCACTGGGTATCGCGTATTACCGGCACATGTATCCGGCGATCGCGGGCATCAAGCGCATCATCGCGTCGGGCGAGATCGGCACCGTCGTGCTGACGCAGATCAATGCGTTCGAGTACTTCGATCCGGCGCCCGATCACCCACGACACTGGTTCACGGTACGCGAGAAGGCAGGTGGGGGCCCGATGTTCGACTTCGGCTGCCATCGTCTCGAGATCCTCGTCGACGTCTTCGGGCCGGTACGGGACGTGACGAGCATGGTGGGCAACGTCGCGCCGTTCGCTCGCGACGTGGAGGACACCGCGATCGCGGTGCTCATGTTCGAGCGCGGCAGCTACGCCACACTCTCCGTAACGCATGCGTCGAACGAGCCGCGTGACACGCTGGACATCTATGGCACGGCGGGCTCGATCCACGTTGCAGCATTGAATGTCGGGGACGTCCGCGTTCGCGTCGGCGCTGTGGAGCGCGTCGAGTCGCTGCCGCCAGCGGCGAACATCCATGCGCCGTTGATCGAGGAGTTCATGGACGCGGTGTCCACGGGGAGAGCGCCAGCGGTGACGGGCGAGATGGGACGCGTGGTGGCCAGCCTCGAGGAGCAGATCTACTCGGCTGGTTGAATCAGCACGCCCTTCACATAGTCGCGCCGCCGATGTTCGTCAGCGAGCGCGCGCGGCAGATCGTCGAGCGACGAGTAGCGATGTGTGATCATCGGCGCCACGTCGATGACGCCATCCTCCAGCAGACGAAGCGCCTGGCGATACGTGACGGGGCGTCCGTCCGTATCGTGGCCACCCGACGCGCCTGCGGGCGCCACGAGGGTTGGCTCACGGAATTGCACCGGATTCATGACGCTCAATTCCACGCCCGTATGCCCATGACCGTAGAGCAGCACGCTCGCCTGCTTGCGAATCAGTCCGGGGATGTCGCGAAAGAGCGCACCCGACCCCGACGCTTCGATCAGGATCTCCGCTCCTCGCCCGGATGAGCGCTCCATCACCTGCTCCGTCACCTGTCCCGCCGACGGATCGACGGTGACCGCGCCCCACCCCTCGGCCAGGGACCGCTTGAGCGCATTGGGCTCGCTCAGGATGACGAGCCCATCGAAGTTCGAGACGGCGCGCAGGTACTGGAGGAAGAGAAGGCCCGCGGGGCCGCCGCCGCAGATCAACACCGTTCGCGCGGCGCGATCGCCGGACGCCGCATCGAGCCGATAGCGCGACGCCGAGCGCGCAAGCAACGCCATCGAGTGGATGATGCAGCCGAGTGGCTCGGTGAGCGCCGCAACTTCAGGCGTGATCGTCGAGTGCAGCGGCACGGCGTTGAGCGCCGGCACGGTCACGAATTCGGCAAAGGCGCCAGGCAATCCGGTGATGCCGTGTTCGTGGTAGTCCTCGCACTGGTGGGAGTCGCCGGACAGGCAGAACTCGCAGGGTGGCGTGCGATGCTCGCTGATGCATGTGCGTCCCTGATCCACCACCACGCG
Source organism: Gemmatimonadales bacterium (assembly GCA_038319955.1). Taxonomy (GTDB): domain Bacteria; phylum Gemmatimonadota; class Gemmatimonadetes; order Gemmatimonadales; family Gemmatimonadaceae; genus AG11. The sequence goes on from JBBQDT010000075.1 coordinate 9,354, forward strand.
TTCGCCGACGACCAGGTCGCGCACGTCGCGCCCGAGCTCCTCCACCACACCGGCGATCTCGTGTCCGAGAATCTGCGGGTGCTCGACGAGCGGAACGGGCCGGCCGAGTGCATCGAGGTTGTAGTTGCCATGGCCGGCGGCGATCTGTACGTCCGTGCCGCAGAGTCCCACCGCCTGCACGCGGACGAGCACCTCGTTCGGCGATGGGTCCACGCGCGGCACCTCCATCACCTCGATGCGACCCACGTCGACGAGCACCGCTGCGCGCATCGTGCTCATGCGCCACTAACCCGAGCGATGCGCTCAGCCCAGACCGGACCATGCGGATACGCGAAGTCGCGCAGGCTGTCAGGCCGCATCGTGATGCTGTAGCCGGGCGCCGCCGGTGGCACGTAGCGACCGTCGCGGATGACCACCGGATCCACGAAGTGCTCGTGCAGATGGTCGACATACTCCACGATCCGATCCTCGAGTGAGGCGCTGACACTCACGTAGTCGAAGCACGACAGATGCTGGACGTACTCGCAGAGTCCAACACCGCCCGCGTGTGGGCAGACGGGAATGCCGAACTTCGCGGCCATGAGCAGCACGGCGAGCACTTCGTTCACGCCCCCTAGTCGGCAGCTGTCGATCTGACAGAAGCGAATGGCGCCCGCCTGCATGAGCTGCTTGAACACGACGCGATTCTGGCAATGCTCGCCGGTGGCAACGCCGATCGGCGCGATGGCGCGCGCGATGGTGGCGTGGCCGAGCACGTCATCGGGACTCGTGGGCTCCTCGATCCACCATGGGTCGAAGCGCGCCAACGCGCGCATGCTGGTGATCGCCTCCCCGACATCCCACACCTGGTTCGCATCCATCATCAGCTTGCAAGCGGGGCCGATCTCCTCGCGGATGATGCCGGCGCGGCGGACGTCGTCCGCGAGATCGCGTCCCACCTTGATCTTGAAGTGCGACCAACCGTCGGCAATGCCCTCGCGGCAGAGCCGTCGCACCTTGTCATCGTCATAGCCCAGCCATCCGGCAGACGTGGTGTACGCAGGGTAGCCGTCGCGCAGCAACTCGGCTTCGCGCTCAGCGCGCGTGTCCGCGTTGCGGCGCAGCAGCGCCACGGCTTCATCCGGTGTGATGGCATCCGTGATGTAGCGGAAGTCGACGCATCGCACCAACTCTTCGGGACTCATGCGGACGAGCAGCTTCCACAGCGGAACGCCTTCGACCTTCGCCCAGAGATCCCAGACTGCATTGACGACGGCGGCCGTCGCCAGATGCAATACGCCCTTCTCCGGCCCGACCCAACGCAGCTGCGAATCGCCGACGATGCGGCGCCAGAAGGCGCCCATGTCGGCGGTGATGTCGTCGAGGGCGAGACCGATGACGAGTGGGCGTAGTGCCTCGGCCGCGGCAACGCATAGCTCGTTGCCACGGCCGATGGTGAAGGTCAGTCCGTGGCCGTCGTGGCCGTCATCCGCGTTCGTGCGGAGTATGACGTAGGCCGCGGAGTAGTCCGGATCGTTGAACATCGCGTCGGAGCCGTCCTGGTGCTCCGACGTTGGAAAGCGAACGTCGTGAACTTCCATGCCGACGATGGTGCGCGGCAGCATCAGCGATACGCGCGCAGCCGCTGGCGCGACTCACCGAGTCCGTCGATGCCGAGCGCGACGACATCGCCGTCCTGGAGAAAGCGTGGCGGCTTGTGTCCCATCGCGACGCCGGCGGGCGTGCCGGTGGAGATGACGTCGCCGGGAAGGAGCGTCATGAATTGGCTGACGTAGCTGATGAGCGTGGACACCCCGAACACCAGGTTGCAGGTGTTGCCGTTCTGTTTGCGCTCGCCATTCACGGTGAGCCACATCGAGAGATCGCTCACATTCCGGAGCTCGTCCGGCGTCGCGATGAATGGGCCGAGTGGCGCGAACGTGTCGCAGCTCTTGCCCTTCACCCACTGCCCGCCGCGCTCAAGCTGGAACGTGCGCTCGGAGTAGTCGTTGTGCAGGACGTAGCCGGCCACATGGTCGAGCGCATTCTCCTCGTCCACGTAGCTCGCCTTTCTGCCGATGACCACCGCGAGCTCGACCTCCCAATCGGACTTCACGCTGTTGCGCGGGATGATGACGTCGTCGTTCGGACCGACGATGGCACTCGTCGCCTTCATGAAGACGACGGGCTCGGTGGGCACGGCGGCTCCCGACTCCAGTGCGTGGTCGCGGAAGTTGAGGCCGATGCAGACGATCTTGCTCGGACGACAGAGCGGGGGACCGAGACGCTCGTCGTTGCGCACGACGGGCGCACCCGCGCCGTCCGTCGCCGCCCACCGAGACAGGCGGTCCATGCCATCGCCACCGAAGAATGCCTCGTCGTAGTCGCTGCCGAATGCGGACGCATCGATGCGCCGGTCGCCTGCGAGGAGAAGACCGGGACGCTCAGCGCCCGCTGGACCAAATCGAATGAGCTTCATTGCCTAGAGCTTGAGTGAGACGAATCCGCCGTCGATGGCGTAGTTGCTGCCGGTGATGAACGATGCCGCGTCCGAGCAGAGAAACGCCGCCAGCTCGGCGATCTCCCCAGGTTGACCCATGCGGCCGATGGGCTGTGTGCGCGAAAGCTTTTCGAACATCTCCTTCTCGTGGCCCGGATAGTTGCGCGCGAGAAAGCCGTCCACGAACGGCGTGTGGACCCTGGCCGGCGAGATCGCATTGCAGCGGATGCCGTGGCTCACGTAGTCCGTGGCCACCGAGTACGTCATCGTGAGTACGGCGCCCTTGCTCATGGAATACGCGAAGCGATCGGGGATGCCGACCATCGACGCCACCGACGCGATGTTGAGGATCACGCCGCCTCGGCCCTTCATGGCTTGCACGCCGGCACGCAGGCAGTTGTAGACGCCCTTGACGTTCACCGAGTAGATGCGGTCGAGGTCTTCCTCCGAGGTCGTCTCGACAGTGCCGACATGTGCGATGCCCGCGCTGTTGACGAGGATGTTCACGTCACCGTACGCGTTCGCGGCGTCGGCGAAGGCAAGCGTTACGGCATCCTGCTTCGACACATCGCACTCGATGTACTTCGCGACACCGCCCTCGCCGGTGATCTGGCGAATGGTGGCGTCCGCGGTGAGATCGAGCACGACGACGTGCGCGCCGCGCCGGGCGAAGAGGAGGGCGATCGCCTGTCCGATGCCCGATCCGCCGCCGGTGACGATGGCGGTGCGTCCGTCGAACGGGCGATTCTCAGAGCTGGGCATTCGGTCGGAGTCCGTATTGTCGGATGGCATTACCGGAGAAGAACGCCTCTCGTCCGGCCGCCGTCCAGTCGGAGGTGAATTCAACGGCGAGTGCGCGCCAGGCCGGCTCGCCGCCGGCCGTGGTCACGACGGGCCAGTCGCTTCCATACATGAGCCGGTCGGCGCCGAAGCAGTACATCGTGTGCCGAGCGTACCTGAACATACCCTCCTGGCTGCATTGCTCGGGGCGCGCCTCGGACGCCAGGCCGGATAGCTTGCATGCGACGTTCGGGTGCTCGGCGAGCCGCGCGAGGTCCGTTGCCCACGGCTCGAAGCCGTCCGTGCGAATGGGCGGCTTGCCACAGTGGTCGAGGACGAACCGGGTGTCGGGACACCGGCGCACCAGCTCCGTGACGTCGAGCAGTTGGTCGGCGGTGATGCAGAGATCGAACACGAGATCGTTTGCACCAACGGCCTGCACGCCGACGACGAACTCCGGCTGCAGGCTGAAGCCGCGCGGATGTCCCTGGATGTTGTGTCGGACACCGACGACCCCCGTTCGCAATGTGAGTTCCGCGAGCGTGCGATCGCGCGTGTGCGTGTCGACCATGTCGACGTAGGCCACCGAGCCCAGGATGCGCGGTTCGCACTCGGTGAGCGAGTCCACGAAGTCGAGCTCGCGGATGGACTCGGAAGGCCGGCAGTTGGCCTCGACGAACAGCACGCCGCATACCTCGCCGGATACGAGCGACTCGAGGTCGTCCGGAAGAAAGGAGCGTCGGAGTGCAGCCTGCCTGCGCAGCCATGGGTAGTGCAGCGCCCCCGGTTTCCAGAAGTGCACGTGGGCGTCGATCACGCGAATCGGCTTCTTCATTGCGCCTGGCTGCGCCACCTGAAATGACGGGAGCGATGCGCTCCGAGTTGAATTTGTTCCAAACATGGACAATGACTCCGAGCGTCACTATATCGTCTAACGCGGCGCCGTCAATGAGCGCTCCTGGACTCCCACTCCGACGCGCCATGGCGAAGAACGCAGACCTGACGCCGGCACCAACTCTCGAACGAGCCCAACTCCAGGTCGCGACGACGTCGTTCCTGTCGCTGTTCTCGATCGTGGGCATCGCACTCTACGGCCTGCCGTTCTTCTACGACTTCATGGTGCGCGACTTCGGCTGGTCGCGCGCGCAGGTCACATCGGGAAACGCACTCAGCAAGCTCCTCGTTGGACCGCTCCTCGGCTTCGCTGCCGGATGGATCGTCGACCGCTTCGGGCCACGCAAGCTCATGATCGGCGGCATCCTGATGGCCGGAACCGCGTTGGTCGGGCTGGGCTCCATCACGACACTCGCGGGATTCTACGTCTTCTACCTCTTCAACGCGGTCGGCTACCTCTGCGGCGGCCCGCTGCCGAACCAGGTGCTGCTCTCGCGCTGGTTCACCAGGGCGCGCGGCCGAGCGATGGGCTTCGCCTATCTCGGCATCGGCGTGGGCGGTGCACTGGTACCGCTCGTCGCCGTGCGTCTCGTCCAGGCGTTCGGCTGGCACGACACCCTGCGCATCCTCGGCGTCGCGATCATCGTCATCGCCCTCCCGTTCGCGCTGTTCGTGAAGGAAGCGCCGCCCACGACCGCAGCGGCCGCGCCGACGAGCACATCGGACGGCAAGGTGCCCATCGGCGACGTCGTCCGGCAGCCGGCGTTCTACCTCTTGATGTTCGGCAGCATGTGCTCCATCGCCGCGGTTGGTGGCGCCAACCAGCACCTCAAGTTGTACCTCAGCATCGATCACGCCTACACGCAGCAGGCAGCGGCGGAAATCGCGTCGCTCACGCTGTTCGCGAGCCTCTTCGGGCGACTGTTGATGGGATGGCTCGCCGACAGGTGGCCAAAGAAGCGCGTCATGTTGCTGATCTATCTGCTCGTCGCCGCGGCGCTGCCGATCCCACTGCTGGCGACGACCCACGGCGCGATCGTCTTCTACGCAATCCTCTTCGGCATCGGACTCGGCGGCGAATACATGGTGATTCCGCTCATGGCCGCCGAGTTGTTCGGCGTGCGCGTACTCGGTCGCGCGATGGGGCTCATCCTCGCCGCGGACGGAGTCGCCGAGGCACTCGCACCGGTGGCGGTTGGGCGCCTGCACGACGTTTCGGGCAACTACGTGACTGGCTTCTCGCTGCTGATCGGATTCGCGATCGCCGGCGCCATCGCCATCGCATTGCTTCCATCACGACGCACACTGACGCCCGAGCTGGCGATGATGCCTGAGCAAGCCTGATCCAATACGCGACTGCATCTTCAGAACTGACTTCGAGGAACGCATGGCAACGAGATCGATCGGCGTCATCATGAACGGCGTCACCGGACGAATGGGCATGAACCAACACCTCATCCGGTCCATCGTGGCAATTCGCGCGCAGGGTGGCGTGACACTCCCCGACGGCAATGTCGTCATGCCTGACCCCGTGCTGCTCGGGCGCAACGAAGAGAAGCTGCGCGCGCTGGCCGACAAGTACGGCATCGCGCGTGTATCGACCAACCTCGACACCGCATTGGACAACGCCGACGACACCATCTACTTCGACGCGACGCTGACGAACCTTCGAGCGCCAAACGTACGAAAGGCCATCGCGAAGGGAAAGCACGTCTACTGCGAGAAGCCGCTCGCGATCTCGACCGAGGAAGCACTCGATCTTGCACGGCTCGCCGAGCAGGCGGGCGTGAAGCACGGCGTGGTGCAGGACAAGCTCTTTCTGCCCGGCATCCGCAAGCTCAAGCGCCTTGTCGACTCCGGCTTTTTCGGCCGCATCCTCAGCGTCCGCGGTGAGTTCGGCTACTGGGTGCTCGAGGGCGACTGGGGCGGCCAGACCGCGCAGCGTCCATCGTGGAATTACCGCGTGGAAGACGGCGGCGGCATCATCTCCGACATGTTCGCGCACTGGCGCTACGTGCTCGACGACACGTTCGGTGACGTCACGTCGCTCGTGTGCACCGGCGCGACGCACATCCCGGCGCGCGTGGACGAAAAGGGAATCACCTACACCGCGACTGCCGACGACGCAGCGTACGGCACGTTCCGTCTCCAGCGCGGAGACGACGAGATCCTCGCGCAGTTCAATTCGTCGTGGGTCACGCGCGTCAATCGCGACGAGCTGCTCGAGATCCACGTCGACGGCACGCTCGGCAGCGCAGTCGCCGGACTGCGTGGATGCAAGACGCAGCATCGCGTCAACATGCCGCGCCCAACATGGAACCCGGACATCCCGAACCCATTCGACTTTCATGCGGACTGGCAGGAGGTGCCGGACAACATGGAGTTCGACAATGCATTCAAGATCCAGTGGGAGGCATTCCTGCGCTACGTCGCCGCGGGCGCGCCATACTCGGGCGATTTCTACGAGGGCGCGAGGGGCGTGCAGCTCTCGGAGCTGGCGCTCCAGTCATGGACCGAGCGACGGTGGCTGGACGTCCCCGCTCTGCCGCGCGTCTAGACGATGTCCCGCACGATCACCCTCCCCAACGCCGACGGGACGCTCGCGCCATTCACGCTGCACGAGCCGACGACATGGGCGTTGCCCTCTGGTCCCTTTCGTACGCGCATTGCCTTCGCGGCGGCGCACGTCGTCGTCGACCCACTGCGAGAGTTCGACGCGAGCAACAGCGCGCCCATCGACTGGGATGCCACGCTCGCCTATCGACGCCATCTGTGGAAGCATGGCTTCGCCATTGCCGAGGCGATGGACACGGCGCAGCGCGGTGGCGGCCTTTCGTGGCGCGCGGCGCAGGAGCTGATCGCGAAGGGACTCGCCGACAGCCGCGCAGAAGGCGGGAGGATGGCGTGCGGCGCGGGAACTGACCACTTGATCCCCGGACCGACGGTCACGATCGATGACGTCGAGCGCGCCTACACGGAACAGGTGAGCTACGTGGAAGGTCACGGTGGTCAGGTGATCCTCATGGCGAGTCGCGCGCTCGCGCGCGCGGCAAAGAGCCCGGACGACTTCGCGCGCGTGTACGGCAACATCCTTCGCCAGGCGAGCACACCGGTGATTCTGCACTGGCTGGGCGACATGTTCGACCCTGCGCTCGCCGGCTACTGGGGCACGTCGAATGTGGACGAGGCGATGGACACCTGCCTCGCGATCATCTCCGCGCATCGCGCCAAGGTGGACGGGATCAAGATCTCGCTGCTCGACGCGCAGCGTGAGGTCGACATGCGTCGTCGCCTGCCCGATGGCGTCCGCATGTACACCGGCGACGACTTCAACTACGCCGAACTCATACTCGGCGACGGCGACCGCCACAGCGACGCGCTGCTCGGCATCTTCGATGGCATCGCACCGGCGGCATCGGCGGCGCTCCAAGCGCTCGATGCCGGCGACCTCACGCGCTATCACGCGATCCTCGCACCGACAGTTCCGCTCTCGCGACACATCTTTCGTCATCCGACGCACGCCTACAAGACGGGCATCGTCTTTCTCGCGTATCTCAACGGACACCAGAACCACTTTCGTATGCTCGGCGGTGCTGAGGGTGCGCGCTCCGCGGTGCATCTCGCCGAGTTGGTGCGGCTGTCCGATGCTGCAGGCCTCTTGCACGATCCTGATCGCGCAGCCGTGCGAGTCCGTGCGGTGATGAACGTGGTTGGTGTTGCGTGAGCGACGTCGCGTCGCTGTCGGATGTGAGGCGGCTGAGCTTCAACCAGGCGACTTCCGAGAAGGCGAGCCTCCGCGAGGTGATCGAGAGCTGCGCGCGACATGAGGTGGCGAGCATCAGTATCTGGCGGCACAAGCTTGCCGAGCTCGGAGTGGCTGAGGCGGCAAAGCTGCTACGCGATGCCGGCGTTGCTGTGTCGAGTGTGTGTCGTGGTGGGATGTTTCCCGCCGCCACCGCCGAAGCTCGTCAGGAGCGTATCGACGACAACAATCGTGCAATCGACGAAGCGGCCGCGGTTGGCGCGGAGGTGCTGGTGCTGGTGTGTGGTCCCTCGTCCGACCGCGACATCACGGCGGCGCGCGACCAGGTGGCCGAGGGGATCGCGGCGATTGCACCGCATGCCGCCGCGGCAGGAGTGCGGCTCGGCATCGAACCATTGCATCCGGCATTTGCCGGCGATCGGTCGTGCATCACGACGTTGCGTGAGGCGCGGCTGCTGTCAGGGCGGTTCGACTCAGCGACAGTTGGTGTCGTGGTCGACGTCTACCACGTGTGGTGGGATCCCGAGCGCGACGCGGAGATTGCATTGCTCGGAGATCGCATTGCCGGCTATCACGTGAATGACTGGCTCGTGCCGGCGCGGGACGTCCTCCTCGGCCGTGGCATGATGGGCGACGGGGTGATCGAGCTCCGTGCCATTCGGGCGGCGGTGGAGGAGGCTGGATATCGCGGGCCGATCGAAGTCGAGATCTTCAATGAGGCAATCTGGGGAATGTCACTCGACTCAGTGATCGAGTTGACCAAGAGGCGGTTCGTGGAGCACGTCTGAGTCGTCCGCCTGTGTCCTGACGGAGCAGAAGGTCCCTACCGCAGCCGGCCGGAAACCTGAAAATAGAATCGAAGCCGTTCGTCCAACGCGGCGTGAGTTCCAGACATCAGTCGCCGAGGCATGTGCAGTCACACCGATGTCGGCCCAGCGCGCCTTCATCGTGGCTGACGCGGGGCCGCGATTGTAAAGCGCGACAGCAACCGCCCCGTCAGCGAGCGGACGAGTCCAGATCTCCTGATCGCCAGCGGGCGACACCCACGAGCGCGAACCCTGCTTGCCGAGCGGGTCCTGGTCGATCGCGATCACCAGCCTGTTCGTGAGGATGTCGTGGATCGACGGCGACATCGCGCGGAGGTCGTTGCCGGCCAGCAGCGGCGCGGCGAGCATCGCCCACAGGCTCAGATGCGTGCGGTATTCGTCGTCCGTCATCGCGCCATTGCCAATCTCCATCACCCATGATCTGGTAGACCGCCGGCATCTCCTCGTCCGTGTAGAGGTTGCGCGCGCCGCACCAGTCGTACTTCAGGTAGTCGATGCCCCACGCGGCGAATGTCCTCGCGTCCTGCGCTTCGTGTCCATAGCTCCCTTCATAACCCGCGCAGGTGTTGGGTCCCGGCGACGAGTAGATCCCCAACTTCAACCCCTTCGAATGCACGTAGTCGGCAAGCGCCTTCATGTCGGGGAACTTTCTGTTCGTGGTGATGTTCCCCTGCGCGTCGCGTTCTCCTTCCCACGTGTTGTCGATGTTGACGTACTCGTAGCCCGCCTCGCGCATGCCGTTGCCCGCCATCGCATCGGCCATCCCGCGCACGGAGGCATCGTCCACTCGGCCGGCGAACTTGTTCCAGCTGTTCCATCCCATCGGCGGCGTCTTCGCCAGGCCGTTGTACGTCACGAGGTGCCGCCCCGGAAGCGCAGCGCGCGCCGGAATCGCACCCTCGCCGGCAGGAACTCGGTGCGCCACGGACCGCACTAAAGTCGTGTCCGTCGCGCGACGCCGTGTGGCGAGATGCAGTGAATCACCGGCGAGGCGTCCCTCGTACGTCACCTTTCGCTCGTTCGCGCCATCCATCATCGACCCGACGATGGTGAACCTGTCCGGCGCGCCGGCGCCTTCCTTGATCCGGAAGTAGAACTGCGTAGTGCGAATGGTGCCGCGAATCGTGTCGCCCTGCTGCGTGAGCGTGAAGTACGATCGCCGCAGCGCGCCGTCGCCATTGGCATTCTCGACGGCCCAGTTGCCGGTGATCCCGCCCGTCTGTGCCTGCAAGCCACACAAAGGCGCCACAACGGCGACGAGCACACCCAACCGACCCCAGAGACGTCGCATCACTTCCTCCAGTTCATGAGTGCTACTCGACGAGGAGCACGGTCAGGCTCTTCGCCCCGTGCGCCCCGATGACGAGCGACTGTTCGATGTCCGCCGTCTTCGACGGACCTGCGACGAAAACACCGAACCCTTCCGCCGCCGGATCGATCGCGTCATACGCGGCGTGAAGGTCGTGCACGATGCGGTCACGCTCGAGCACGACGATGACGTTGATCGCGAGAAATAGCGCGGACCGATGCCGCAACCGCGAGAGCGGAAGCCACACCGCGCCATTCTCCGCGACTCCCAACACGGCCTCGCACACGAACAGCTCGGTGTCCGCAAACGAATGCGGCAACATCCGCTCCGCGTTCGAGTCCAGCAAGTCGAGGACGGACACCTGACGTCCCGCCGTGGGGTAGGCGGATTCGATCAGCGCGGAGAGGTCGGAGCGCGCGCCTCTCACCACCGTCGCGCCCGCAGCGCCGGACGCGACGATGAATTCACCCACATCTTCCGCAGCGAAATGGTCGCGCGACAACATCGATCGTACGTCTGGTCGCTCGACGACCGCCGGGCGCGCGGCACGCACTGCAGAAAGAATGGCTTCACGCGACGTCATCGCGCCCTCCAGCAACTCGCTTCTCTCGAGCCGCGTACCATGCGGTGAAGCTTTCCCGCGGTGGTTGCGGCAGTTCGCGATCGCGTCCCCACGCGCCGGACAGCATTCTCAGCGCCGCCGTCGGCAGGACTCGCATCGCGAAGCGCATCAACGATCCGCTCATCGACACCAACAGCGGACTCGCCAGCACGCGTGCGCCGATCGTCGCTACCGCCCGCTTCGTGGCAGTCACCTCGCCCGCATCGACGACCAGCTGACGCCAACGGTAGAGTTGCGCGTCGAGGTCGAT
>JBBQDT010000076.1:0-19812 GCA_038319955.1 Gemmatimonadales bacterium
GCGGCGACCATCGAGTCACTCGCCGACAAATAGGCCGGCGAACAGGTCGGTGGCCGGCTGGCGCGGGCGGGCCCGCGGTAACGGAGACGTATTCGCGATCCGTGAGACGACGCAGGGGTGCCGGACGATTGTCCGGCACCCCCGTCGGTTCCGGCTTCACCGCGCTGTCGTCAGTTCCGACGACCGCCGCCGAGCAGCCGGACGAGTGCGAGGAAGAGGTTGAGCAGGTCGAGGTAGATGTTCACCGCGGCCGGCACGTAGTCATCCGGGCCGTACTGATTCGTTCGCAGCAGACGCCACGTGTCGAAAACGAGGAGGCCGCTGAACACGAGCACGGTGGCGCCGGCGATCCAGAGTGATGCCACTGCGCTCTGGAAGAAGAAATTGAGCAGCGACGTCGCGATCAGGACCCAGAGGCCGATGATGAAGAAGCTGCCCCAGGCGCTGAAATCGCGCTTGCTGACGACGGCGTAGAGCGTGAGCACGCCAAAGGTGGACAGCGTGAGAATGCCAGCCTGACCGATGACGCCGGGTGCGCGCTGTTCCGCCAACGCCAGGAACGGCGCGATGAAGATCCCCTCGATGAACGTGAAGATGAGGGTGAGGATGATGTTCTTCGGAAATTCGCGGCGTGCGCGCAGCGCCATCCAGAGCGGCGCGAACATCGCCAGCGCCGTGATGAAGGGGTGCGCCGCAACGGCGTTGAAGACGCTGGGCTGCGACAGGCAGAACGCGACGCCGAGCGCGGTGATGATGACGCTGACGAAGACGAGGCCGTACGTGCGGCGCACGAGCGTCGCGCGCTCTTCGCCAGTGCGAACCAGGGTCCCTGTGTAAGAGACGCCCATGTTGGATAGATCTCCGTTGGAGGTGAACTGAATATACCCCGCGGGAACGAGTTGGAGCCCTATCCTCCTGTCCTTCTGCAGTTCAGCGCTTTCTCAGCTCCACATTTCCATTCACCGTCGACAACCGGATCCGGCGGCCCCCTTTCCCGAGGGTGGCCCGCAGGTGGCGTGGGTCGATCCGGCCGGTGATCGTCACGGGCCAGTCCGTCTGGAAGCGGCCGTTCACGGTGGACAGGTCGATGTCCGCGTCGATGTCACCCGCGAACTCCGCCACGACGCTGCCGTTCACGGTGGAGAAGTTGAGGTCCTCGTTGCCGTCGAGCCGGCCCATCGTGGCGTGAACGCTTCCGTTCACCGTGCTGGCCTGGACCGGACCACCCGTGCTCGTCGCCTCGACCTGTCCATTGACGGTACCGGCGCGTACCTCGCTCGTCACGCCGTCCACGCTCACACCGCCGTTCACCGACCACACCCCCACCTTCACGCCGCTGGGCACGCGGATCTCGAACTCCACCGAGACGTCATTGCGGTCGCGGTCGTTCCACCGGTCTTTACGATCGTCGCTTCGTGTGCTGTACCGATCCTCGGTGCACACGGTGTTCGTGTTCACCCAGATGGCGCAGACGAGGATGCTGCCGTCGGCCGATTTCTTCGTCTCGATGGTGACGTCCTTCGGGTCGCCGCGGCGCCACGACTTCGTGGCCGTGATCTCCACCTTGTCGCTGCTCGAGGCGCGGACGCGCATCTCGCCATTGACGTTGCGCACACGGATCCACTTGTCCGGTGGCACGCGCTCGCTCAGCGTGAAGGCGTCGCGCTCGGTCTGTCGCCCCTGCGCCGAGATGGCAGCGGGGGCGAACAGGGCAACGCCGAGGATGAGAAGGGACAACTGCCGCATCGCAGGCTCCTGTTCGATTTTGAGCATCGCTACCGCCGACGCTTGAGGGTGATGTCGCCGCTGAAGGTTTCGACGGTGATTCGTGCCGTCCCGCGGCCCACGGTGAAGTTCAGCCGCTTGGCCTGCGAGGCGCCGATGCCATGCTCTCCCGCCTTGAGCGTGATCGGGAAGTCGCTGTCGATTCCCCCGCTGAAGGTGGAGATGCTCAACTCCGCACCGATGTCGTTGGGCACCGCCAGGGTGATCTCGCCGGAGTGCGTGTTGAACTCATACCGTCCACCATCGATGATCTGGCCGGTGAACGAGACCTCCCCGCTGGTGGTGTGCGTCCGCACCTGGCGGGCGATCACGTCGCGCAGCTCGATGTCGCCGCTCACCGACTCGATCTCCATGTCGCCGCGCGCGCCGCTGAGCTGCACGCTCCCACTCACGGTGTTGATCCGGGCCTCGCCCTTCACGCCAGCGACGACCACGTCCCCGGACAGGGCCTCGACATCCACTCGGGCGCCGGCGTCGCGAATCTGGATGTCCCCGCTCTGCGAGTGAGCCTCGATGTCGCCGTGGATACCCTTCACACTCACCGAGCCGCTCCAGCTCGTGGCGACCACCTTGGTCCCGACGGGAACGGTCAACTCGAAGTGGCCGTCGCTACAGCCGCGACCACTCGCCGGCTCGAGCGTGGCGCGAGCGCCGTTGCTGGTGAAGCGGATGGCGCCGTTATCGGTGCGGGCGCGAACGCGAATTTCGTTCTTGTCCGATCCGGTGACGATGACCGCGCCACCGGGACAGCTCACGGAGACTGCCCCCTTGGCGTCGAAGACGACGACGGTGTCGAGCGCGCCGGCCGTGTCGCGCTCCTCGCGGTCACGCTGGCGCTCGCGGTCACGCTCGGCCCGCTCCCGAGCGCGATCGGCGACCCGCTCCTTGGCCTCGCGCGCGCGGTCGGCGCTGGACGACTGCGCCCGGGCGGGAACAGGCGCCGCGAGGGCCATCACGGCGAGGAACAGCATGAATTTGCGATACATGTCTATGTCCCCAGGGTCCGCGAAGGCAGCAGTGCCGCTCTCCGCAGCAGCTCGACTTTCTTCTCGAGCGAGTGATTGAGTTGCGTGGCGAGGAAACCGCTCGCTGGATCGTTCACCAGAGCGGCACGGCTCTGGGCGATGGCCGAATCGATCACGCCAATGCTCTGCTCGAGCACCGCCACCGTCTTCGGGTCGAGCTGCGAGCGCCGTTCACGCACGATGCGGCGCAGCTTGGCGATCTCGCCAGCGAACACGGGGTCGGCCGCGTCCATTGCGGGCTTGGCGCTCACGAGCCGCGCAGCCGGGGCTGACGAAGAGGTCGCCGCCACTGTGGAGGCGGCCTTCCTCGTAGGCACGACGGAATCGGGCCGCTCGGTGGCGGTCGACGTGAACACCGCCGTCGGTTCGGCGGCGACGACCGGTGACTGCGGCGTGGCGAGCGGCGTCACTGCGACCTGGGTCGTCGGCGCGCCGCCGAACTGTGCGCGCGTCACGGCATAGGTGATGCCCGCCGTCACGACCACGAGCGCAGCGGCCGCCACAGACGGCCGCAGCCACGTGCGACTCGGAGTATCGCGCGTGGTGCGCGGAGCTTCCATGGGGATGACCCGCGCGTCGATGCGCTCGGCAATGCCGGTCCACAGGTCGCGCGAGGGAGTGAGCAGCGGCAGCCCTTCTGCCTCGGTGCGGATGGTCGTGAGGTCGGCCAGGAGCTGCTGACAGGCGGTGCAGGATGCAGCGTGTGCCTCGACCGCGGAGCGAACGCCGTCGGGGGCGTCACCCTCGAGGTAATCCGCGAGCGCGTTGGCGAAGCCGTCGCAATCCAGGTTCATGGTCGGTGTCGTCATTTGTTCAGCGCCCCCCTCAACAGCATGCGCGCACGGTGCAGCTGCGCCTTGGTTGCTCCAGTCGTCACGCCGAGCATGTCGGCGATCTCCTCGTGCTTGTAGCCTTCCACGTCGTGCAGGACGAACACTCGCTTCGCGCCCTTCGGCAGCTTGTTGATCGCCATCTCCAGGTCCATCCGGTCGCCCGGCGCCGCCGGTCGGGAGGGCAGGGCATCGACTGCACTGCCTTCGACGTCATCCTCGAATCGAGATCGCTGTCGCCCTTCTGTCTTGCGATCGTTCAACACCACGTTCACGGTGAGACGGTGCAGCCAGGTCCCGAAAGCGCTCTCGCCGCGAAACAGGTGCAGCTTCTCCCATGCCCTTACGAAGACGTCCTGCGTCAGCTCCTCGGCGCGTATGCGGTCGTTCACCATCCTGGCGCAGAGGGAGAACACCCGGTTCACGTGCAGACGATAGAGCCGTTCGAAGGCGCGACGGTCCCCCGAGGCCGCAAGGCCCACATCGGGGTCGGCGGTGTATGCCGAAATCGTGATCGCTGGTTCGGGTGGGGCCACTGCCGTCATCGGTCGTTGGGGTCTCCCTTTCGTTCAGTGAATGGGATACCCGAACAGATCAGAAGGTTTGAAACGGATTGACACGGTTGCGAATTGCGAGACCACTCCCGCCAGTGTGGCGACATCGTCGATCACGACGTCCGCTCCGCTCGCTTCCATCTCGGCGCGGTTCGACGCGCCCCAGGTCACGCCGATCGTATACACCTGGGCGGCCCGACCGGATTCGATGTCGTGCGGGGAGTCGCCCACGAAGATGGCATTGTCCGCGGTGACGCCCAGCCTGGCGAGCGCGTTTTCGACGGGCTCGGGGTGCGGCTTGTGGTTCACGCAGGTGTCACAGCCGACGATGACGGGGAACAAGTCCGCGACGCCGACGAACTCGAGCGCGCGCAGCGCGAGCCAGTCTGCCTTGCTGGTGACGATCGCCATTGGATGTCCGGCACGCGCGAATCCGCGGACCGTGGCGACGATGCCGTCGTAGGCACGCATGAGGCGGTCGTGGTGGACGAGCTGATATTCGCGGTACCGCGTCAGCAGGTGGTCGGCCTCGTCATCACTGGACGCGTATTCGCGAAGCACGGCCTGAAGGGGCCGGCCAATGCTCGCACGCCACTCCTCGTCCGAGGGGGCGTGGCCGTGGAACCCAATGAATGCGTGCCGGGCAGAGCCGAGGATCAGCTCGATGGAGTCCACGAGGGTTCCGTCGAGGTCGAAGAGCAGGGCGGGTAGCATGCTTGAAAGGATACGTCTGGCTCGCCGTTCGAACCACCCACGAGGTCATCGCCCGCATGGTCCGCGCAAGGCCACAAGGGTTCCGTCGAGCGGCGCATACTAGCGTTCGCGGGCCCGTCCGCGTACTAGAAGAGCCAGGCTCCGCGAAGGGGTCTCACGCCGTCACACCTTACCCACTCAGTCATGCGTCACGATCGATCCCTGTTGATTGTCGGGCTGTCCGCCGTGCTCGCGAGCGCCGCAGCATGCAGCAGCGGCACCTCCCGCAGCGCCGCCGCGGCTGCCAACACTGCCATGCCGCCGAGTGCCGGTCCGGCCGTCAACGCCGAGTCGATGGAGCAGGCCGGCGAATACCTCACGATCGTGGGCAGCTGCAACGACTGCCACACGCAGGGCTGGGTGGAGTCGAAGGGGAAGATTCCTCCGGCCGACCGCTTTGCCGGCCTCGATGTCGGATTTCGCGGCGAGTGGGGCACGTCGTACGGGAAGAACCTGCGCACGGTGGTGCAGCGGCAGAGCGAGGACCACTGGGTGATGGTGCTCAAGACGGCCGACGAGGGCGACGGCAAGTTGCCCATGCCCTGGTGGAATACGGCACAGATGAGCGAGCGTGACATGCGGGCCATGTATCGCTATATCAAGTCGCTCGGGCCCAATCCCAAGGGTGTGCCGCGCTCGCTGCCGCCAGGCAAGGAGCCGACCGGCAAGTACGTCTGGATGACCCCCAAGACCGGCCCGTGAGACCGCTGCGCCTCGCCGGCGCGCTGGTGATCTTCGGCGCCGCGCTATTCGTCGGCGCGCGCCGCATCGGTCCCGCACCGGCGCTGGGCGCCTTCATCGATCCCGCACATGGCGTCTGGTCACTCGCGCGCACGGCATCGCTTCCGCGCAACGCAAGCAGTGCAGTGGCCAGGCTCGGCGCCCAGGTGAACGTGGAGTACGATGATCGCGCGGTGCCGTACATCTTTGCCGCCACGGAAGAAGACGCCTATCGAGCGCTGGGCTTCGTCGTCGCGCGCGACAGGCTGTTTCAGCTCTACCTCCAGACGATGGCGGCAACGGGACGGCTGACGGAGATCGCGGGTCCGCGCGCGCTGCCGCTCGATCGCGAGATGCGCACGCTGGGGCTGCCGCGCGCCGCGGAACGCGCGGCCAACGCCGGTGGCGACACCGCCGCGTTCGCGCGCTTCGCCAGTGCCTACGCCGACGGCGTGAACGCCTACCTCGCGCAAATGCCGGCGAGCGAGCTGCCACTCGAGTTCCGACTGACGGGCGCGCGGCCCGAGAAGTGGACCGCGGTCGACTCGTATCACCTGTTCAACCGGATGGGCTACACGCTCGCCTACATCTCGGCGGAGTGGGATCGCGCGTCCGCGGCGTCGCGGGTGGGCGCGCGCGCGGCCGACGCACTCTTTCCGGACGATGCACCCATCGTCGAGCCCATCCAGCCGAATGGACAGACGACGCCCCGTTACGACTTCCATCCGCTGCCTGCGCCGGGCACTCCCGACACCTCCGCGTTGCTGATTGTCGCCGCGGCGAATGCGTTTCTTCCGTCGCGTCAGCTGGCGATGGCGGACGGCGAGGATGAGCCGCGCACGTTCGCGAGCAACAACTGGGCGGTGTCGCCATCGCGGTCGATGTCGGGACACGCGTTGCTCGCTGGCGATCCGCATCTCGACCTGTCGCTGCCCTCGATCTGGTACGAGGCGCATCTCGTGGTGAAGGACAAGCTCGACGTCTACGGCGTGACGATTCCCGGTGCACCGAGCATCGTGATCGGCTTCAACCGCGACGCGGCGTGGACGTTCACCAACACCGGCGTGGATGTCCTCGACTACTACGCCGAGCGTGTGGACGATCAGGCGCATCCGCAGAAGTATCAGGTGGACGGCGCGTGGCGACCCATCGAGCAGCGCATCGAGCGCTATCGCGGCACACGTGGCGAGACCATTGCGACGGACACGTTGTACTTCTCGCATCGCGGTCCGATGCGGCGCGTGAATGGGCGGTGGCTCTCCATGAGGTGGACGGTCCTGGAAGCAGGGAAAGAGCTCGCCGGGTTCTATGGTGCGTCGCATGCCACGAGCGCGATGGGCGTCGAGGAGGCGATGGCGACATCGTACTTCGCTCCAGCACAGAACATGCTCGCAGCGGATCGCGGGGGGCACATCGCCATTCGCTCCACCGGTCGCTTTCCGGTTCGTCCCGGCGACGGGAAGGGGAACGTGGTGCGCGATGGCAGCACGAGTGCGAGTGACTGGACGTCGAACCTGGCGGTCGCGCAGTATCCGCAGGGCTTCGACCCGGCGCAGGGGTATCTCGCGTCGGCGAACCAACAGCCGATCGATCCGCGTGCGACGACGGCCTGGTGGGGCGGCAGCTACGATCCGTGGCGTGCGCTGCAGATCAACAAGCTGCTGCGCGCCGACTCCGCAATGACGTGGCAGAAGATGCGCGTCTTTCAGACCGACCCCGGCAGCGCGCGCGCCGATCTCTTCGTGCCCGCGTTCCTCCTTGCGGCTGATCGCGTGCTCGCCCGTGGCGAACCGGGCGTGAATCACGATGTGCTCAGGGCAGCGCGGAAGCTGCTCGCCGAGTGGGATCGCCGATACACGAAGGACAACACACGCGCCGCATTGTTCGAGGAGGCCATGCGGACGCTCGTGAACCGCACCTGGGACGAATTGGCAGCGGAGCCGTCGGGAACGCGCCGCGTGGCGACGCCGTCCACTGCGGTGCTGGCGGAATTGCTCGCCGATTCGACGAGCGTGTGGTGGGACGATCGCAGCACCCCACAGGTGGAGAACCGCGACGACATTCTCGCGGTCAGTCTCGCTTCGGCGCTGCTGATGACGCGCGGCCGCTACGGCGAGCCATCGAGTGACAAGTGGCGATGGGATCACATCCGCTTCGCGAACGCAAACCACCTGCTGCGACTTCCTGCGCTGTCGGCGACGAACCTTCCGGTGCAAGGTGGGACTGGCACGTTGAGTCCATCGTCGGGCACGGGGACGCATGGATCGAGCTGGCGGATGGTCGTCGAGCTCGGACCCGAGCTGTCGGCGTGGTCGATATATCCAGGCGGGCAGTCGGGTAATCCGGTGAGCGCACGCTATCGCGATCGCATTCCCCTGTGGGTGAAGGGCGAGCTCGAGCCCGTGCGTCTTCCTCGTGCGAAGGACGCCCTCGCGCCAGCGCAGCGTTCAGCGGCACTCACTCTCATCCCGGTGCGATGACGCGCATGATCTTTCATCTGCTCGTCGCGGTGTGCATGGCGGCACTCACCTGGGCGATGGGATGGTTGGGTGTAGCCGTGGCGGCGGTGATTCTTGGCGTGGTGTTTCGCGACGAGGGCGGGCGAGCGTGGCGCGTTGCACTCGGCGCCGTCGAAGGCTGGGCAATCCTGCTCGTCATCGACATGATCGCCGGCCCGCTCGGCGGCGTGGCGACAACGGTGGGCGGTGCGATGAGCATTCCCGGGCCCGCGTTGCTGCTCGTCACGCTGCTCTTTCCCGCGTTGCTCGGATGGAGTGGCGCAGCACTCGCATCGGAAATCGCGAGCGGTCTAGCGCGACGCGAGAGCAAGGTCAAGCCGTTGCACGCGTGATGGGAGTCGCACACTTTGCGCGAGATGGACTCCCAGCTGTCACACATCGCCGCCGCCGTCGCGCACGAGCTGACGCTTCAGCCCCGCCAGGTGGCCGTCACCCTCGCAATGTTCGCCGAGGGGAACACGCTTCCCTTCGTCGCCCGGTACCGAAAGGAAGCCACCGGCGGGCTCGATGAAACGCAGTTGCGCGCCATCCAGGAGCGCGCCGAATACCTGACGGAGCTCGGCGATCGCCGTGCGGCCATCCGTAAGTCGATCGACGAACAGGGCAAGATGACGCCCGAGCTGTCGACGCGTCTCGATGCGGTGACCACCAAGCAGGCGCTCGAGGATCTCTACCTCCCATTCAAGCCGAAGCGTCGCACGCGCGCGATCATCGCCCGCGAGCGCGGCCTCGAACCGCTTGCCGATGCGATCTGGCATGGAGAGGTGGACGATGCGGCTGCCGCGTCGCATGCCGCGGAGTTCGTCAGCGCCGAGAAGGAGGTGCCCACGGTCGACGATGCGCTCGCCGGTGCGCGCGACATCCTCAGCGAGCGCATCGCCGAAGACGCCGACACGCGCGGCTGGATCCGCGACCTCACGCGCCGCAAGGGCAGCGTCGCGTCGCGCGTGGTGACGGGAAAGGAAACGGACGTCTCCAAGTTCCAGGACTACTACGATTTCTCGGAGCCACTCGGCACCATTCCCTCGCACCGCGTGCTCGCCATTCGCCGCGGCGAGGAAGAGGGCATGCTGGCATGGTCGGTGGCGGCACCGGTGGACGAGATCAATGCAGGACTCGTCGCCCGGGTGAACGTCGGACGGCGAGCGCCGGCGCAGCTCGCGCTCGTGGCGCGCGATGCGTACAAGCGGTTGCTCGCGCTGTCGATCGAGGTCGAGCTGCGGCTCGAGCTCAAGACGAAGGCGGACGAAGAGGCGATCGCCATCTTCGGCCGCAACCTCGAGCAGCTCCTGCTCGCCGCGCCTGCCGGTGAGCGCATCGTCATCGGACTCGATCCAGGCTTCCGCACCGGCGTGAAGGTCGCCGCGGTGTCGCGTACGGGTTCCGTGCTGCACACCGACGCATGGATGCTGCACCAGCCGGATCGCTTCGTGGCGTTGCTCCTGCGGCTCGTCGCTTCAACGGGCGCGGAGCTCATCGCCATTGGCAACGGCACGGCCTCGCGCGAGACGGAAACCATCGTGCGACAGACGCTACGCGATGCGGCGCTCGTGTCGCCACCGCAGGTGGTCGTCGTCAGCGAAGCGGGGGCGTCGGTCTATTCTGCCTCGGAGCTCGCCGTCGCCGAGCTGCCGGACCTCGATGTTTCGCTCCGCGGCGCCGTTTCCATCGCGCGCCGGCTCCAGGATCCGCTCGCCGAGCTGGTGAAGATCGATCCGAAGTCGATCGGCGTTGGCCAGTACCAACACGACGTGGACCAGCGGCGCCTGCGCAAGCGGCTCGACGACATCGTCGTCAGCGCGGTGAACAAGGTGGGCGTCGAGGTGAACACCGCATCCATCGCGCTGCTCTCGTCCGTGTCGGGGATCGGTCCGGTGCTGGCTGAGAACATCGTGAAGACGCGCGATGCGCGCGGCGGGTTCGATTCGCGGAAGGCGTTGCTCGAAGTGCCGAGGCTTGGCGCCAAGGCGTTCGAACAGGCGGCGGGCTTCCTCCGCGTGCGCGGCGGAACGCATCCGCTCGACGCGAGCGCCGTGCATCCCGAGCGATACACGCTCGTCGAGCGCATGGCGAAGGATGTCGGCGCGTCGATCGCGGAGTTGATCTCCGACGAGGGCAAGGTCGAGGCGCTCGACCTCACGAAGTACATCTCCGATGACGTCGGCCTGCCGACGCTCAAGGACATCCTGGGCGAATTGAAGAAGCCGGGCCGCGATCCGCGCGCTGCGTTCGAGGCGCCGGCGTTTCGCGATGACATCACGGAGCCGAAGGATCTTCGCGAGGGGATGGAGCTCGAGGGCGTGGTGACGAACATCGTCGCGTTCGGCGCGTTCGTGGATGTCGGCGTGCACCAGGACGGGCTCGTGCACGTGTCACAGCTCGCCGATCGGTACGTCAGCGATCCGAATCACGTGGTCACGGTGGGCCAGCGCGTGAAGGTGCGCGTGGTTGGCGTCGATCTGCAGCGCAACCGCATCGCGTTGACGATGAAGAAGGCGCCGAGTGGCGACAGCCGGCCCGCGAGCGGCGATCGGTCGCCTGCACGCGGAGCCAAGCCGACGCCCAGGACACCGAGCGCACCGAACCAGGAGGCGTTCACCATTCCCAAGCCTGGCGCCATTGCGCCGAATGGGATGCGGTTTCGATGACGGGATGACGGAAGTCCGCCGTCATTGTGCGTGCGTCGTTTCGCTTCTGTGTTCTGGGCCTATGGCGATCACGTGATTTCGCGCTTCTGATGATCGATGTCGGTGTTGGTGCCGAACCACTGCACCACCTTGCCATCGTCATCGAGCTGCGCGAGGGCGCGGCCGAGATACCAGCGATATGCGCCGTCCGCCCGCCGGAGCCGGAACTCCACCTCGTACGGCTCGCCCGTCGTGAGGGAGTGCGTCCAGCGCTCGACGACGGCCGCCAGATCGTCCTGATGAATGACATCCAACCAGCCTTGGCCGAGCACCTGCTCCGCGGTGATGCCGAAGTAATCGGCGACGCGCTGCGTCACGTAATCGAGCGTGCCGTTGGCTTGCGCCGTCCAGATCTGCACCGGGATGGCTTCGGCAAGGAAGCGATAGCGCGCCTCGCTCGCGCGCAGCAGCTCGCGCGTAGCCTCTGCTTCGGCACGTGCGTCACGCTCGCGCTTGAGCCGAGCCGCCTGCTCACTCGCGTTCTGCTGGTCGCTGATGTCGCGAAAGGTCACCACCACGCCGACGACGGTGCGACCTTCCTTGATCGGGATGCTCGTGTAGTCCACCGGCAACGGTGCGCCGCTCTTTGTCCAGAACGTGTCGCCGCCGACCCGTTGCTGCACCGCGTCCGTCACCGACGACACGATCGGGCATTCCTCGTTGGGAAAGAGCGTGCCATCGGCGTAGTGATGATGCGTAAGCTCGTGCATCGACTTGCCGAGCACCTCACGATTCGTGAAGCCGAGCATCCTGGCGGCCGCTTCGTTGATGAAGATCGCGCGGCCTTTGCTGTCGAGGAAATACACGCCGTCGTCGATCGCATTGAGCACCTGCGGACCGCGGTCGTGCATCATGCGCACCGCCTCGGCAACCATTGCATCGATGCTGCCTGACGACAGCGGGGTGTTCGACGGCATGTCACGGCGACGAAGTGTGGGACTTCCCGGAGCGAAGAATCTATTCGCTGACCTCACCGGGCGCTGGCGCGCGCGGTCCGCACAGGTGATTTTGCGCTCATGACAGCCCGCTCGTATGTCCTTGCCGAAACCAACTGGAAGACCGTCAGCGGCACGCAGTATGACGTCGCCATCCTGCCATGGGGCGCCACCGAGGCGCACAACTTTCACCTGCCGTACGCGACGGACAACATCCAGTCCGAAGCGCTGGCCATCGAGGCGGCGCGCCTCGCCTGGGATCGCGGAGCCAAGGTCGTCGTCCTGCCATGCGTGCCGTTCGGCGTGAACACCGGGCAGCTCGACATTCCCCTCTGCCTCAACATGAACCCGTCCACGCAGGCGGCCCTGCTCGCCGACCTCGTGCATGCCCTCGAGGTGCAGGGTATCCGGAAGCTCGTCATCTTCAACGGGCACGGCGGCAACGACTTTCGGCAGATGATTCGCGAGCTGCAGCCGCGCACGAGCGTCTTCCTCGCGACGATGAACTGGTACAAGGTCGGAGATCCGAAGGCGATCTTCACCGACCATGGCGATCACGCGGGCGAGCTCGAGACGAGCGTGATGATGCATCTCGTTCCTGATCTCGTGCGTCCGTTGAGCGAGGCGGGAGACGGCAGCGAGAAGCGATGGCGCATCGGGGCATTCCGCGAGGGCTGGGCATGGGCACCGCGGCGGTGGACCCAGGTGTCCGCCGACACCGGCACCGGCAATCCCGCGCTCGCCACCGCGGAGAAAGGCGCCCGATATGCGGAAGAGGTGACGCGGCATGCCGCGGACTTCATCGTGGAGCTCGCGAACGCGGATCCGAACGATCTCTACGTGCCCGCGCAGGGCTGAGCCGAACGATGCGCATCGATTCGGCGGCCGAGTTCGTGGATTACTGGCGAGGTGTGCGCAAGCGCACCACGCGCGTCATCGATCAGATCCGTGACGAGGACCTCGAGTGGACATCCACGCCTGGGCGCTGGACCATCGGCGACATCGTGCGGCACCTCGCCGGCATCGAGCGCGACATGTACGCGGAGAACGTCGCCGGTCGTCCCGCGCGATATGCGGGGCACGACAGGTCGTTGGCTGATGGACTCTCCGCCGTCCGCGCGTATCACGATCGCCAGCACGAGGAGGCGGTCGCAATCTTTTCCGCGCTCACGCGAGACCAGCTCGACGCAAGGTGCGAGACGCCCGCCGGCACGCCCATCACCACGTGGAAGTGGCTGCGCGCGATGGTCGAGCACGAAGCCCATCATCGCGGGCAGCTCTACCTGCTGCTCGGCATGCGCGGCGTGAAGGTCCCGCAGATCTTCGGTCTCACCGAAGAAGAGGTAAAGGAGCGCTGTGGCCACTGACAACGTGGCCTATCGTTCAACGGGGGTGCTCGCGTGACCGCGCCCCGCGCCGCGCCGCCAAAGGCTCCGACGTTCCTCAGGCCGGCGCTCGCGCTGCTCGCCGGACTCGGGATCTTCGTCGCCGTCGTCTTTCTCGGCACGATCGCCGCGTTCGTCGGCATGGGCGTCAGGGACGCGCAGCATCCGTCCATGGCCCTGCTCGTCGTCCAGCTGGTGATCAATGGCGCGGCCGCGCTGCTGGCCGGCTTCGCAACGGGGAGGATGACGTGGGGCCGTTCGCTCTACACGCTCCTCCTGCTCGCGCTCATTCCGTCGATGTCCTCGCTGATACCGGTGCTCAAGGGCACAGCGGAAGTCGTCGAGCCGCTGTGGTATCTGTACACCCGTCCCGCCGTGATCCTGCTCGGGATTCTCGCCGGTGGCATCTATGAGCGCAGTCGGGCGAGCATGTCGCCCACCGAAGCGTAGACGCGGATGCCCATGAATCCGAAGCTCTATCAGGAGCTGATCGAGAAGCACGAGGCATCGCATCGCGCAGCGCGGAGCGACACCTTTCGCGACCTGCTGATGACATGCGGACACCTGGTGTTCTGGGTCGTGTGCGGGCTCGTCCTCCTCGGCATGGCGCTGCACACCACCGATCCGAGTTGGGGAGGCATCCTGTGGAAGGCCGGTCACACAGTGTGGATCGCCGGCGTGCTGTTCTCTCTCCTCGCCGCGTATCGTCGCGGCGAGGCGCGCGGTGACTGGTAAGTGCCATCCTCCGCGCCAGCTAGACGTTCGATCGACCATGCTGCAGGATTATCCATGCGCCGTACCGTGTTGTCCCTCGCCGTGGTGGTCCTCGCGCCCGCATTTGTGCGCGCGCAGGACAGCACCAGCACCCCGGAGCCGACTCGGCGCATCTCGCCTGCGGTGGGTGTGCACTATGGCAGTCCGATGCGCTTCTCGCTTGCGGG
The DNA here is from genome assembly GCA_038319955.1 of Gemmatimonadales bacterium. Taxonomy (GTDB): domain Bacteria; phylum Gemmatimonadota; class Gemmatimonadetes; order Gemmatimonadales; family Gemmatimonadaceae; genus AG11. Next base: position 14,135 of record JBBQDT010000076.1, read on the forward strand.
CGGATTGCTCGTGGACGTGAGCCAGCACCGAAACGACGGCGTGATCGTCGCTGTCGAGGCGGGTCAGCACGGACGCGAGGCGTCGGCGGGATATTTTCGCATGCTCGGCCGGTTCGGCTCGGGCTATTCGCTGCGGGTCGCCGCGCTCCGCACGGGCGACGAACCCTGGAACGCCAGTCCGAAGACGACGTACGCGGGTGTCGAAGCGAGCTGGATGATCGCGTTCGGCGTCGGCGCACGGGTCGGCTACCTGCGTCGCGCCAGCAAGAGCAGCCTCGATCCGCACGACAACCTCGCCTCCCTCAGCGTCGGCATCGGCATCTAGGAGATCCGGCAATGCGGGAGATGAACATCGACTGGCCGCTCGCCATCGCCCTGGCGATCGCCTTCGTGGTTCTGTCCTATGCGCGGTGGCGGTGGTTCAGTGCGCGCATGCGTCGTGCGCCGCGCACGCAGCCTCCGGCAGCGCCGCCCACGCCACCGGACGACAGCGACGTCCCGACCTAGATGCCGTCGAGTCCCGGTTCGGGGATCGATGCCACCGGCGGCTGTGCAGGCCGAGGGCGGCGGAGCCAACGCACGAACCACACGACCAGGATGATCGGCAGGACGATCTTGAGTGCGAGCAGGCCCAGGGTGAGCATCAGGCCGATAGCGAGCATCATCACGACGCCCACGCCAACCACCAGCAGGCCGGGCAGGCCGACCGCGGCGAGCAGGAGAAATACCGGCGCCCCCACGGCCCCGACGACGAGCAGCACCGGCAACCCGATGAACTTGAGCACCGCCGCGATGGGCGAGAGCAGGAAGAGCAGGAGCGTAAATGCTCCGCCGATCGTGCGTCCGGTCAGCAGCTTGAGTGCGAGTGCCTTGAGCAACACGGACATATGCGGGCTCCCAGCAGGGTTGCGATGACCACTGAGCCGCCGAAGTTTGGCAGCCGGTATCCTCCGTACGACCATGCACCGCCAGAGGTTTCCCTCGCATGAACGCTACTGCCCGCCGCATCCTCTCGCTGGTGCTGCTCGTCTATGGCGTGTACGACCTCTCCGACCCGGGGCGAGGCTCGTTGCTGGCCGGTGTCGATCTGGCCATCCACGAAACAGGCCACCTGGTGTTCGGGCCGTTCGGCGAGTTCATCGGGTTCGCCGGAGGAACGCTGTTCCAACTGCTGATGCCCGCTGCCTTCGTCGTCTACTTCCTTCGGCGCGGCGATCATCACTCGGCCAGTGTCGCGCTGTGGTGGGTGGGGCAGAATTGCGGACACATCGCGGTGTATGTGGCCGACGCGCGTGCGCAAGAGTTGCCCTTGGTCGGCGGCGGCGAGCACGATTGGGCGTATCTGCTCGGCGAGCTCGGGCGACTTCAGAGTGATCAGGGAATCGCTCGTGCGTTCAAGGCAGCGGGCTTTCTGCTCGTCGTCGGTTCGTCGATCTGGGGGCTGCTGTCCGACACGCGCGCGTCGGGCGAAGCCGTCGAAAGCGAAGCTGCGGCGCGCTGAAACCCATCTTTCAGTACAATCCCGCCAGCATGACGCACGACGCATCTCGGCTGACAATCGTCGAAACGCCGACGATCCCCGCAACACCGTGATCCTCGACGGGCTGCGCGCGTTCAACGAGGAACGTCTCGGACGCAGCGCACGGCCCATTCCGTTGAGCGTCTTCGTGCGCGACGAGGCGGACAACGTCCAGGGCGGCCTGATCGGCCAGATGTTGTTCGACTGGCTGTACGTCGAGAAGCTCTGGCTACCCGATTCATCCCGCGGCACGGGCATGGGCGCGCACATGCTAGCGGCCGCCGAGCAACACGCAATCGAGCGCGGATGCCGGTGGGCGCACCTGCAGACGCTCGACCATCAGGCGCTCTCCTTTTACGAGCGACTCGGATATCAGGTGTTCGGCGTGCTCGACGGATATCCCCCGGGCGGCAAGCGGTACTACCTCCGGAAGGCGCTCGTGCCGAACGAGACGGGCGGCTAGGCGCTCGCCTCGTTCTGGATCTCGCGCGGAAGGTCGAGCGAGGGCATCGGACGGGGCTTGCTCCGCATCTGCGTCTGTTGAAGCAACACGGACACGCTGTTACTCACAGCGCCCAGCGCAGCCTCGTGCTTCTGGACGAGCGCGGAATTTGCCGCGGCGAGCAGGGTGAGACGCTGCCGGCGATGGCGGACGTAGTTGAGCCGCAGCAGCCAGATGGCATGACCAGCTTCCTCGAGCCGCGTGGGGTTGAACATCGCCCAGGTCGATGTGGGCGCGACGGGAAGCGATTCGGCCAGATTCTCCCTGATCACGGACGCCTTGAGCGCCTTCGTCAACTGAAGATGAATGGCGCAGTCGCTGTGGATGTGGCCGATCTGACGTCCGTTCAGGCGGAATTCCACGCCGTCGGAGCCGCCTGGCTCGTGCGGACTCGCGTGCGGTCGCATCTCCACTCCCGTCCAGCGTCGAACCTCCTGCATCACCTGCATCGCAAACGCCTCGCGTTCGTCGGCGGTCAGCATCGCGCCCTCCCATGGATTAGGGTCGCCACATCCGGTCTTGGCAACGCTGGCTTCTCGCCGTACCCCAAAGGCATACTCCATACCTCCCGCACGGAGCACGGATCGTCCCCCTTTCATCCCTGTCGCGCATGCACCGCTCCTTCTGGCTCGTTGCCCTCTTCGCCCTCGCACTCGGCGCGACCGCCGCGGACGCCCAGTGGACTCCCCAATCGAGCGGGACGACTGGCGAGCTCCGCGGCCTGAGCGTCGTATCGCCTGATGTCGCGTGGGCGAGCGGCGTGCGCGGCACGGTGACCCGGACGACCGACGGCGGCAGCACGTGGGTTGCGGACACGATCCCCACGGCCACGCGACTCGACCTGCGTGCCATCGCGGCGACGTCGGCACGGGTGGCGCACGCGCTCAGCATCGCGGATTCGGGTCGCGTGTTTCGCACGACGGACGGCGGACGCACCTGGTCGCAGCGCTACATGAGCCTCCGCAAGGGGTCATTCTTCGATGCGATTCGCTTCTGGGATGCGCGGCATGGCATCGCCGTCAGCGATCCCGTGGACGGCCACTTTCTCGTGATCACCACGAGCGACGGCGGCGACACGTGGAGCGAGATGCCGAGCGACCGGATGCCCGCCGCACTGGCGAATGAAGGGGCGTTCGCCGCGAGTGGAAGCCTGCTCGCCGTCCATGGCACCAAGGACGTGTGGTTCGTCACGGGTGGTGCCGCCACGGCGCGCGTCTTCCATTCGTCGGACCGCGGCGTTCGCTGGACGGTGCACGACACACCGATGCGGGCTGGCGGCGCATCGGAGGGCATCTTCTCGGTGGCCTTTCGCGACGCGAGGCACGGAGTCATTGCCGGCGGCGACTACGCGAAGCCGGCACTCGGCGGTCGCAACATCGCGCTGACGTCGGACGGTGGTGCGACGTGGACGCTGGTCGACAGTGTGAGCGCGCCGCAGGGCTTCAAGTCGGCGGTGTCGTACGTGCCTCGGAGCGCCGGACGGAAGCTCGTCGCCGTGGGGCTGAACGGCACGCACGTGTCCAGCGACGGTGGCCTGACGTGGACCCAGCGCGATACCGTACCGTACAACTCGTTGCAGCTGGTCGGAAAGGGCGGATATGCGGCAGGTCCCAAGGGACGGGTGGCGAAATACGCGCCGTGATGACGCCGTGACGGGCTCGAAAGGGGCTCGTGACGCCAAACATTTGCGGAGGCAACGTCGTTCGGCGTAGCTTATCGCGTCGCCGCCAATCCATTTCACGCGCCCCGTCCCGGTCGCGGTGGAACCGCGGCCCGCCTCCCCCCATCAATGCGTCCGTCGTCCATCCGAATGCTGCGAAGCGCAGCCCTTGGGCTAGTACTTGTCGCTTGCAACTCCGAGCGCGTGCTCGGTCCCACACCGATGGCCAGGATTGCGCCGAGTCCCGCTGCCTTCGACGCGTCATCGACGGCGGGCTCCATGCCCGCCGTACGGATCAGCGAGTTCCACTATGATAACGCCAGCACCGATGTGGGTGAGGCGATCGAGATCTCCGGTCCGGCAGGCACGGACCTCACCGGCTGGCGCATCGTCCGCTACAACGGGACCTCCACGCCCACGGCCGCTGTCGTGTATACATCGCCGGGCAATCCGACGATCGGCGGCATCATTCAGCAGTCCTGCGGCACGCGCGGCGTGCTGGTGTTCTCGTATCCCCAGGATGGGCTCCAGAATGGTGCGTTCGACGGCTTTGCGCTCGTCAACGCAGCCAATGCGGTCGTCGAATTTCTCTCGTACGAAGGCACCATCACAGCGGCCTCACCGGCAACGACGGCCAACCCCGCGGGCGGCATGACGTCCACGGACGTCGGCGTGTTTGAGCCCGGCAACGCCAACAACACGTCGATCAAGCGGCAGCCCGACGGCACGTGGACGGTTGGCGCGCCGCAGAGCTTCGGCACGTGCAACGACGACGATGGCGCCGGCCCGCCGCCACAGGTCCTCACCACCATCACGGTGACGCCCAACCCGTCGACGATCAGTGTCGGGGGCACGCAGCAATTCACCGCCTCGGCGTTCGACGCGAACAACCAGCCGATGACCGGCATCACGTTCACCTGGGGGACGTCCGCAGCGACGGTCGCCACGGTGAGCAGCACCGGGCTCGCGACCGGCGTTTCCGCTGGTGACGCGGACATCACCGCGACATCGGGCACGGTCGTCGGCAGTGCGCTGCTGCATGTCAACGTCAGTGCCCCGTACACCCCGCCGAACATCCGCTTCAGTGAGATCCACTACGACAACGTCGGCACCGACGTGGACGAGGCGGTGGAGATCGAAGGACCCGTCGGCACGGATCTCACCGGTTGGACCGTGCTCCTCTACGACGGCAACACGGTCGGCAGCTTTCCGCTGAAGGTCTACAACACCACCGCTGTCAACGGCGTGCTCGCGTCCACGCCGGCGTGCAATGGCCGCGGCGTCATCTCGATCCCGATCCCGGGCATCCAGAACGGCAGCCCCGACGGCTTCGCGCTGGTGGACCAGAACGGCACGCTCGTCGAGTTCCTCTCGTATGAAGGCTCGTTCACCGCGGCGGACGGCGCAGCGATGGGCGTGACGTCGCGTGACATCGGCGTCGCCGAGGACAACCCGGTGCCCGCGATCGGCATGTCGCTGCATCGGAGCGCCGACGGCACCACGTGGAATCCGCCTGCCGCGTCGGACATGGGCTACGTCAACGCCTGCGGTGCGCCGCCACCGTCGCAGTTCAACGTCACCTTTACCGGCCGCAGCCCCACCGCCGATCCGCCGCTTCCTGTCGGATTCGAAGGCCAGGTGTTCGCGACGGAGAAGAACGGGTCCACCGTCGTCACCACGACGTTCACGTGGTCGTCCGATTCACCGACGACGGCCAGCGTGGACCAGAGAGGCGTCTTCCGTTCCCTCGCCGCGGGCACGGCGGTCATTCGCGCGACGGCTGCGGACGGAACGTTCGGCACGATCTCCTTCCCGACGGTCGTCGGCGTGCAGAGCTCCGCTCCATACGGTAACAACACCGAGTTCGGTGATCCGGTGGATGGAAACTCGAGCGACGACTTCATCATTCGCCGCGCCGAATACACCTCGTCGTACAACAAGAACCTCGGCCGGCCGAACTGGGTGAGCGAGAAGCTGGACGTCACCAACTACGGGCC
>JBBQDT010000077.1:0-19644 GCA_038319955.1 Gemmatimonadales bacterium
AGCTCGTGCAGCACGTAGTTCGTGGCGTCGACGATGTTGTTGATCGAGCGCGAACGCACGGACGCCAATCGATCGACGAGCCACGGCGGACTCGCGCCGACCGTGACGCCGCGAATGACGATGCCCATGTAGCGCGACGCCAGCGTGGCATCCTCGAGATGCAGCACCACGTCGCCCGCATTGCCGGCGCGACGGAAACGTCTCGCTTCGGGGATTTCGATGTCCGCCGTGCCGATGTCCGGCAGCTGCACATCCGCACCCGTCACCGCGGCGATCTCGCGCGCGATGCCGAGGTGTGACAGGAGGTCGGGGCGGTTGGGCAGCACATCGACGACCAGTCGCGCGTCCCCGACCGGCATCGCCGCCAGGAATGGCGTTCCCGGTGCGACGTCGAGGTCGAGCTCCAGGATGCCATCGTGCTCGTCGCCGAGCCCAAGCTCGCGTGCCGAGCAGAGCATGCCATTCGACGTCTGGCCGCGAATTTTTCTCTTTTCGATCTTTAATCCGCCTGGCATCACCGTGCCCGTCGGCGCGAACGGATACAGCTTCCCCGCGGTGACGTTCGACGCGCCGCACACCACGTCGAGCAGCTCACCCGTGCCCATGTCCACCTTCGTGATGTGAAGGTGGTCGGAGTCCGGGTGGAGGGCCGCTTCGACGACGCGCGCGACGACGATCGGCGCCAGGTCGGCGCGCAACGCCACGACTTCCTCGACGGTGGCTGTGTGCGCCGTGAGGAGGTCGCGCAGCTCGTTCGTGGAACGCTTCGTCTCGGCGAACTCGTTCAGCCAGCTGACGGACACGTTCATTCGGACACCTGCTCGAGGAACCGCACGTCGGAGTCGTAGAGCAGCCGGATGTCCGGCAGCCCATAGCGTAGCATCGCGATGCGCGCGGGTCCCATCCCGAACGCCCAGCCGGTGTACCGCTCGCTGTCGACGCCGGCCGCTTCGAGCACCGACGGATGCACCATCCCCGAACCGAGAATCTCCATCCAGCCGGTTCCCTTGCACGCCGAGCATCCTGCGCCGCCGCAGAGCCGACACTCGACGTCCATCTCGGCGGAGGGTTCCGTGAACGGGAAGTAGCTGGGACGAAAGCGCGTACGCGTCTTCCCGAAAAACCGGTGCGCGAAATGGGTCAGCGTGGCCTTGAGGTCAACGAAGGAAATGCCTTCGTCCACCGCGAGACCCTCGATCTGCGCGAAGGCCGGCGCGTGCGACGCGTCGAATGGATCGCGGCGGAACACGGTCCCGGGAGCAAGAATGCGAATCGGTGGCGCATGGCGCTGGAGCGTGCGCACCTGCACCGGCGACGTATGCGTGCGGAGCAGCGCGCCTTCGCCCAGGTACAGCGTATCGTGCATGTCCATCGCCGGATGGTCGGCCGGGAAGTTCAATGCGGAGAAGTTGTACCACTCCGACTCGCTCTCAGGCCCGAGCGCGACGGTGAAGCCGAGCTCGCGAAAGATGCCGACGATCTCGTCGATGACGAGCGTGACGGGATGCTTGCCGCCGCGCCAGCGCTCGCGCGAGGGCATAGTCAGGTCGAGTGACGGGGCGTTCGCAGCAGATCCGATTGCGATGAGGACATGCGCGCGTTCAAGTACTTCTTCGATCCGTACTTTGAACTCGTTGAAAAGGCGCCCCGCGTCGCGGCGATCTTCCGCAGCTAAATCTCCCAGTAATTTGCTGAAGGACTGCTGAATCGTTCGCGACCACACCTTCGTGCGCACGCTTTCGAGCGACATCGCATCGCGAATTGTGGCGACCGCTACAGCGGTATCCTCATCGTGACGTCGCAGCCGTTCTCGGAATTCGTCGATGGTCATGATATTGGCATTCGTGGGGCGATGGCAATTGCCGTCGCGCAAATCAAACCAAGAAAAGAACCGCGATTTACCGCAGAGGCCGCAGAGGTCTCGCAGAGGGCGCAGAGGAAAAGCAAAGCTTTTTGAATTTCTCTGCGTTCTCTGCGGCCGTTGCAGTTCTCTGCGCCCTCTGCGGTAAGATCGCTCTTATCGATTATATCCGTCGCATAAAAACAGCGGCGGCGAAACCATGGGAGGTCGCGCCGCCGCCGAAAACCTGCGAAGACCTACTTACGCAGCGTTGCTCAGGGCGGCACGGACCGCATCGGCGATCGCACCAAAGGCCTGTGGGTCGCGGACGGCGATATCGGCCAGGATCTTCCGGTCGATTTCGATGCCGGCGAGCTTGAGGCCGTTCATGAACACACTGTAGCTCATGTCGTGCTGGCGGGCGCCCGCGTTGATGCGGACGATCCACAGCTTGCGGAAATCGCGCTTCTTGTTCTTGCGATCCCGGTACGCATAGACCCAGCCGCGCTCGACGGTTTCCTTGGCGGCCTTCCACAGCTTGGACCGGGCGCCGAAGGCACCGCGGGCGTGCTTGAGAATTGCTTTCTTCCGCTTGAGTCGCGGGACGTTCGATACGGCGCGTGGCATGGTCGGCTCCTATTACGCGGCCTGAATGAGGCGCTTGATTCGCTTCTGCTCGCCGTTCGTGGCGATGAGCCCCGCGCGGCGCAGGTTGCGCTTCCGCTTCGAGGACTTCTTGGTGAGGATGTGGCTCTTGAACGCCTTGTACCGCTTGACCTTCCCTGTCCCGGTGACCCGGAAGCGCTTCGCAGCGCCCTTGTGCGTCTTCATCTTAGGCATGGCAACCCGCTCTTATTTGGGCGTGAGAATCATCGTCATGGACTTCCCTTCCAGTCGGCCGGCGCTCTCGATCTTGCCGATGTCGGCCAACGAACTGCTCACCCGATCCAGCACGGCCTGACCGAGCTCGGGATGGGCCACCTGGCGACCGCGAAACATCATGGTCACCTTGACCTTGTTCTTCTCTTCGAGGAAACGGCGCGCGTGCCGCGTCTTCGTATCGAAGTCGTGATCATCGATGCCGGGACGGTACTTCACTTCCTTGAGCTCGATGACGTGCTGCTTCTTCTTCGCGACCCGCGCCTGCTTCGCCATCTCGAACTTGTACTTCCCGTAGTCCATGATGCGGACGACCGGGGGGCGAGCCGTTGCGGCGACTTCGACGAGATCCAACCCGGCTTCTTCCGCCATCCGGAGCGCCGCGTCCACCTCGAGAATCCCGAGTTGTGAACCGTCGGCGCCGATCACGCGGACCGGGCTGATGCGAATCATGCGATTGACCCGCACACGCTTGGTGGTGTCCTGAATACTCGTAGCCTCGGAAAGAGAAAAACAAAAAGCGGACCCCTGGGAAGCAAAGGAGTCCGCGAAGACACGCGGCACCATCAGCGAAGACAGGGCCGCGTAACTCGAATCAGAACTCCATCAGCACACCTCGGACATCCGAGGGCCAAAGGGTGGGTGACCAATGAAGACGAGTCACCACTTAGCTAATTGTCAGAACGGAAGTTAGGCCGTTCAGGAGCGAAGTCAAGTGCAGTCGACCTGCCCTTCCGCCTACAAGACCTCGCAGGCGTAGCCCTTCCCGTCCGACACAATGCGACCCCATGCCGAGGTCGCATCGTGCTCGAACATCACCGTCCACCCCTCGCTCACCGCTTCCGCCCACATCCGCCGCTTCGTCTCGAGCGACACCAGGGGCTCCACATCGTACCCCATGATCCATGGGAGCGGCACATGCGCCACCGTCGGCGCCATGTCGGCGACATAGAACAGTCGCTCCGACCCGGATGTCACCAGGATCCCCTGATGGTGCGGCGTATGGCCCGGCGTATGGCGCAGCTGAATGCCAGGCAGCAGCTCGACATCGTCATCCACGAGCTCGAGCCGGCCGGCCTCGCGCACCGGGTCGAAGTTGTGCGGAAAATAGCTCGCCGACGTCCGCTCGTTCGTCCGATGCGCCCAGTCCCACTCGCCGCGCCGCACGATGTACGATGCCGCCGGGAACGACAATGCGATCTCGCCGCTCTCCGCGCGCGTGGTGTTCCCGCCCGCATGGTCGAAGTGGAGATGGCTGTTGATTACCATCGTGACATCCGCTGGAGAAAAACCCGCCTCGGCGAGCGCGCTCTCCAACTGCGTGGGCCCGATGCCACCCAGCGGTGAATTCTCGATCCCGTAGATGCCGTAGAACTTGTCCGTCTCCTTGTTGCCCGCCCCGTTGTCCACGAGCACGAGTCCATCCGGGTGCTCGATCAGCAGGCAACGCATCCCGAGCGGAATGCGATTCCTCGCATCAGCGGGGATCTTTCGCTCCCAGAGCGTCTTGGGGACGACGCCGAACATGGCGCCGCCATCGAGCTGCTGCAGGCCGGCCTGCAACGCGTGCACGCGCAACGACCCGATGGTACGCGACTCGACGAGTGGAAGAAGTGGCATGTCAGGCGGTGGTGTCCTTGCTCACGGAATGCGGCATGGCGAGTTGACCTCGGCGCTTCTTGCGACGCTTCCGGCTCGGCGTACCGATGGCCAGAAAATTCTCGAGCTCCGACCACTTCGTGCAGCCGTGCGACTGCGCGTCCTCGAGCAGGCGAATCAGGCAGTGCGCCGTGGCGATGGCATCGCCGCCCGCGCGGTGACGCCGGCCCTCGGGAATCTCCACACCATAGTGCATCGCGATCCAATCCAGCGATCGCCGGCGCAACTGCGGCAGGACGCGCCGCGCCAGGCGCACGGTACAGAGGCGACGACCTGTCAGTTGCTTGCCCGTCGCGCGCGCCACCTCGGTGCTCACGAATCGCCAGTCGAACGCAGCGTTGTGCGCGACGAACACGTGGCCTTCGAGCGCGCGCAACACGTCATGGCACACGCCGCAGAAGGGCGACTTGTCGCGCACCATCTCCCACGAGATGTTCGTCAGCCGGCTGACGAAGGGCGGGATCGAGCGCTCGGGATTCACGAGCGTCTCGTAGACCTCCTGCACCCTGCCGTCACGCACCGTGACGATCGCGATCTCCGTGATGCGATCCTTGAGGTGTGCCTGGCCACCGGTCGTCTCCACGTCCACGACGGCGAACGAGAGCGACGACAGCAGCGGCTCGTCGTGCGGCGCCTGCGTGCGCCACGCGGGCGGCGCGGGCTCGCCAAGGCGCCAGCCGCCATCCGCCGTGCGAATGAACCGCGGGTGCTCCCGCAACAGCGTCTCCGCAAGATGCTCGGCAATGATCGACGGCATGGCCGACAGCTGGCACACGCTCGCGACGAGCGACGCGGAGCTCGCCGGGCCAGCGCGCAGATAGTCCGCCGCGCGCTCGATCAGCAGCGTCGATTCCGCTTTGGCGGCGATGCCCGACGTCATGTCCAACTCGAGTTGCGTGCCCGACACTGGATCGATCACGCGTCGTCTCGCTCCACCGGACAGGTCATGCAGCGCGGGCCCCCGCCACCTCGCACCAGCTCGGCGCCCTCGAAGGTGATGACGGCACGCTGGTCGTCAGGAATGCGCACTTCACCAGTGAGGTAGTGTACGCCGGTCACCACCTGGAAGCCGGCCTTCTGCATCTCGCCCAGCGTGCTCACGTTGCGTGCATATGAGAGGACGAGGCCAGGCCGCATCGCCACGAAGTTGCATCCGGACGACCACTGCTCGCGCTCCTGGACGGCGCGCCGCGCGCCGCCGGTGAAGATCGGGTTCATGGGCATGCCACAATCGCGCAGCGCGGAGAAGATATCGGCCTTCTCGGAGAGCGTCTGGTCGCCCTTCTTCCAATGCAGCACGCTCAGGCGCTCAGGTCCGATGAAGTGCGGCGGAAACACCACGCACAGATCGCGGTCCACCTGCGTGAAGATCATGTCGAGATGAATCGCCGTGTTCTCCTTCGGCATGACGACGATGATGATGTCCGTCACCTTCGTCTTCGCGAAGAGCAGCGAGGCGAGGTGATCGATGGCGCCGGGACTTGACCGCTCGCTGAAACCAATGACGACGAGATCCTCGCGCAGCGGATGAACATCGCCGCCCTCGAGGGTGTAATTCAACCGTCGCTCGGTCGAGCCGTCGTACAGGATGCCCTCGTTGCGGAGGAGCGGGTGATAGCTGAACAACGCCTTCATGATCAGTTCTTCCGGCCAGCGGATTCCGTATCGCATGGAACCCACCAGCACGTGCTGTCCCACGCTCATCGCGGAGTCGCGCGTGAAGAACAGGTTGGGCAGCGGCGGCAGCTCGTAGCCGAACTCGTTGAGCGAGCGGGCGAGCGGCCCGGGCGTCTCCACCCGGCCCTCGATGAGCATCGTCACAAGATCGGCCGGCGGCAGCGCTTCGATCTCGCGCGCCAGTGGCTCGCTCGGAACGATGTCGAGCGTTTCGCGCACGAGAAGCTCGCGCGTCTCGCGATTCTCGAGCACCTCGGCGAGGAGATCGCGGACCTCGTAGACCTTGCAGAAGCGCTCGAGGACTGCAGTGAACCGGCGATGCTCCTTTCGCGCCTGGTCGGCGTCCGGGAGGTCGTCGTAGAGATAGTCCTCGCGCGTCGTCGGGGTGACGCCCAGCAATTCGGCGCCCGGGGTATGCACGATCACGGAGCGAAGGCGTCCGATCTCGGAGGTGACGTGGACAGTCATGGCCCGAAGATAACCCGATTACCTAGATCGTGCACGAGCTGCATGAGTATGCCGTGCAACAGCTTGGCCCGCCGAGCCACGAGCGTCTGGTGTGCTGGCAAAAACGCGCTAGTTTGTGAATCAATTCACAAGCCCTGATCCGCTTTGAAACGCATCGCCGATTCCACCGTCCGCCGACTCTCTATCTACCTGCGCTTTCTCGAGGAATTCGAAGGGCGTGGCTTGGCCACAGTCTCCAGCGAAGAACTCGCCCGTCGCGGAGGCACGACGTCCGCCCAGGTACGCAAGGATCTGTCATTCTTCGGGTCGTTCGGGAAGCGAGGCCTTGGTTATTCCGTGCCCGAGCTGGGCACCGCCCTTCGGGATATCCTGGGACTCGGGAAGGAATGGAATGTCGTCATTGTCGGTGCCGGCAAGATCGGCGCGGCGCTCGCCCAGTATCGTGGCTTTCGGCAGCGCGGCTTCGTCATCATCGCCGCGTATGATACGAATCCCGAGAAGATCGGCCGCAAGCTGGAGGGTATCGAGATCCGCGACATGAAGCAGTTCGAGTCGGACGTCGCCGAGCTGAAGCCCGAGATCGCGGTGCTCGCCATTCCTCCCGAGGAGGCGCAATCGTCGCTCGACCGCATCGCGCGCGCCGGCATCAGGGCGGTGCTGAACTTCGCGCCTGTCCAGCTGCACGCCACGGGCGACATGACGGTGAAGACGGTCAACATGGCAATGGAGCTCGAAGGGTTGACCTTTGCCCTGTCGAACAAGGACGGCAACTGACGGGACGCGCCTAGGGTTCCCGCAGCCTGTGCGGCTCCGCCCGCAACAGCTTCGCGAACTGCTCTGGTGAGAGTGTCTCGGGGCGCACTTCCGGATCGATTCCCGTGGCGGCGAGCACCGCATCAGCGGCAACGGCGTCGATCGCATAGAGCGATCGGAGCACGCGCCGCATCTGCTTCCGTCGCATGCCGAACGCGCCCTGCACGAGAATGCGGAACGGACGCTGTTCGTCCTCCGATACCAACGGCGTCGCGAGCGGCGTGATGCGCACCACCGCACTCTCCACTTTCGGCGGCGGTGAGAATGCGCCGGCGGGCACCTTGAACAGCGTGTCCGCCTTCGCCACCGCAGCGACGTTCACGGTCAGCGCCCCGTACTCCTTCGTGCCCGGCGCTGCGCTCAACCGGTCGGCCACTTCGCGCTGGACCAGGTAGACCGACCGCTGTGCGCGCGGCGGCACCAGTGCATGAAAGAGGATCGGGGTGGTGATGTAGTAAGGCACATTGCCGACGAGCACGTACGGCCCCGCGGCAAGCTCGCCGAGCGACACCTCGAGCACATCGGCTTCCGCGATCAGCACGTTGTTTCGCTTTGCGTAGCGCTGCCGGAGCACCTCGGCCAGCGCACGATCGTATTCGATGGCGATGAGCCGCCCTGCCCGCTCGGCAAGGATGTCCGTGAGCGCGCCGCGACCCGGGCCGATCTCGAGCACCGTCTCGCCGCCCTCGAGATGGAGCGCGTCGGCGATACGTGTGAGTATGCGCCTGTCGGTGAGAAAATGCTGGCCGAGGCTCTTTCGCGTCGGGGGAAAGCCCGCGCGGTCGCGCCGAGGTGGCCGCGAGTCGTCAGTCATCGCTCAACTCTTGAGAACGACCAGCGTCAGGTCGTCCTTCGGAGCGACGTCTTCGGTGTAGGCGTCGAGCAACTCGAACACGCGCGACGCGATCTGCGCCGGCGTCTCTGCGCGGTGCTGGCGGACGACATCGAGCACCGGCTGTTCGTCCAGCCGCTTGCCGTCGCGGTTCCGCGCGTCGGCAATGCCGTCGGTGAAGAGCAGCAGCACGTCGCCGCCGACGTCCCACGGACGCTGCGAGGAGTCGGGCGCCTCGTCGAGCATGCCGAGCGGCGGACCACCCGCCACGAGCCGCTCGACGTCCCCGTCGCGCGAGACGACGAAGGCGTGCGGATGGCCCATGTTGCCGTACCGCAGCACTCCCTTCTCGCGATCGACCACCGCGTACAGCGCGCTGACGAACATCTCCGTGGTGTTGAGCTCTTCCTTCACGCTGACATACAGCCGTCGCAGCATTTCGGCGGGATCGTCCGTGCCCTGGGCATGGATCGCCGACGCGCTCATGGTCAGCGCCATGATGAGCGCCGCTTGATAACCGTGCCCCGAGACGTCGCCGATCATCACTCCGATGCGGTGCTGCGAGAGCCGATAGAGATTGTAGAAATCGCCGCCGACGTCCTCCGCGGGGACCACCAGTGCGGCCACAGTTGCCTCTGGCGCGACGTGGGCCGCATCCGGCAACAGCTTCATCTGGAGGTCGTGCGCGAGCTGCATCTCCTGCTGCATGCGCTGCTGGTCGAGCGACTGCCTGACGAGCCGCGCGTTCTGGATCGCTGCGCCGATCTGGCTCGCGATGGCCGTGACGAGCTTCTGGTCGCCCGCGGTGAACGCCTGCCCCGAGCGCCGATCGGACAGGTTCACGATGCCGAGCGGCTTGCTGCCGTCCTGCGCCGTCCAGAGGATGGGCACGGTGAGCATGGCACCGCGCCGGAAGCCGCGTTCCGCATCGCACATCATCTCCTGGTCGTCCACGATGAGCGAGTGGAGCGTGCGGAATACGTGTGCACTGACGCTGCAGGCGTCGTCGAGCGAGATGGGCGGCGCGGGAACGGTCTCTCCACCGATGCGCGCAATGACCTGGAGTGTCGACGACGCGGCGTCGTGCACGAGGATCGCGCCAAGGTGCGCGCCGACGGTCTCGCTGACTTCCTTGAGGATGGTGGCAGCGCCCTCCTCGAGCGACACCGTGCGACCGAGGATCTCGCTGATCGAGTAAAGGAGGTTGATCTCCTCATATCGTTCGGCGAGCTCGTTGGCCGCGTGCTCCACCTCCAGGCTGTTCTGGAGGAACTGTGAAAGCACCGGCCGCAGGAACTTGAGATACCGCTCGAGCTCCACGCGCTCGATGAGACACGGCCCGAGCGCAACCCACGCGGAGCGAGGGCCGCCGATGGGGACGACGAGCATGCGTCCCCGCTCGCTCACTTCGTCGTGCGCCTGGTCGTCCTCGGGAATCCACTCGGGTTCCGGGCGAAGGGCTCCCTTCGTGCCAGCGACGAGCTTGAGCGTGGCACCCGCGCCTTCGCCGCGCCGCCACACCGCGGCGTCGCAGCCAGTCGCCTCGTGAAAGGCGGCGAGGACCTCGCTCAGCTCGATCACGCGCGCGTGAGCGTCAGGCGGACGACGTTGCCGGTGTCGGCACCGGGTGACGCATCGAACCGCTCGACGCCGTCCATGAGCTTGCGCATGAGGAACAGGCCTCGCCCGTCCTCGCGCTCGAGGTTGTCGGCGTCGGTGGCGTCGCGGGTATTCGCATCCAGATCGAAGCGCTCCCCTTCGTCAGCGATCTCCATGACAAGGCGCGTTTCGTCCACGTCGGCGCGCACGTGCACGCGCTTGCCCGGATCCTCGTGGTTGCCGCGAAGGATGGCGTTGGACAGCGCCTCGCTGAGCGCCACCGGCACGTTGAGCGAGAGTTGATGCGCGTTGTACGACAGCTCGGCGCAGGGGTGTCGGACCAGGTCCACTACGCGCTCGATATAGGAGACGTCGCTGGGAATGTTGACCTGGAGGGAGACGCGAAACCCGGCGTCAGGCGAAGGGATCGCGGTCATGGCAAGGTCGGACTCGGCGAGAGGGCGCGGCAGAAAGCCCGGGGACGACGCGGCGCGGCCCGCCTCGAGACGGACCGCGCCACCGAGATCGGAACAGACTCAGAAGCTGGACAGCGCGCGATCGCGCGTGTCTGAGATCTGGAACAGCGTATCGAGCTTGGTGAGCTCGAACAGCGTCCGCAGGTCGTCGTTGAGGTTGGCGAGCCGGAGTTCGCCTCCCTGTTCACGGATCTTCTTCGACAGCGAGACGAGCACGCCGAGTCCGGAGCTATCGATGTAGCCGGTCTGGGCGAAGTCGATGAGAAACTTCTTTTCGCCGCGCTCGAGCTCGTCGAGCACTTTCTGCTTGAGCTCCTGGCGGTTTCCGACGATCAGCTGCCCTTCGACGTCTACCACGACAATTTCCCCCTGCTTCTTGATCGAAAAGCTCATGTGCCTGTCTCCTGGCGGATCTGATTCAGAAGTATGGCGGCTGAATCGTCCGCTTGTAATGCGGTGATGGCAGCCACATTGAAGATGTCGTCAGCGGTCGCTCCGCGCGAGAGATCGTTGCACGGATGGCGCATCCCCTGAAGGATGGGTCCGATCGCGCACGCCGAGGCGAGCCGCTGTACCAGCTTGTAGGCGATGTTGCCGGAGTCGAGATCAGGAAAGACCAACACGTTCGCCCTGCCCGCGACGGGGCTGTCCGGCGCCTTGAGGGACGCCACCACCTCGACGAGCGCAGCGTCCCCTTGCAATTCTCCGTCCACGGCAAGCTCGGGCGCAAGCCGTCGGACCTCTTCGAGCGCAAGACGAATGCGCTCAACGCTTTCGCCCCTGCCACTGCCTTTCGTGCTGAACGAGAGAAACGCAACGCGCGGCACGTCCCCGACGATCTTGCGCCGGTCGCTGGCCGCCGCGATGGCAATGTCGGCGAGTTGCCCGGCGGTGGGTCGACGCACGACGGCGCAGTCCGTGAAGGTGATCACTTCGCCATGCGCACTCCGGAAGGGAGGCACATCCATGTAGAACGCGCTGGAAATCGTGCGCACGCCCTCGGCTGGTCCGATGAGCCACAGCGCAGCGCGCACGACGTCCGCCGACGTGTGCACTGCGCCGGCCACGCATCCGTCGGCGCGTCCGAGCCGCACCAGTGCGTCGGCCACGAGAAGTGGTGAAGCGCTGTGCGCGGCAGCTTCCTCTGCCGTCATGCCCTTCGGCCCGCGGATCACGAGCAGCTGGCCGGCAACCTCATCCGAGAGGACACGATCGTTCACGTCGACGAGATCGACGCCGGGAATCGCGTCGGCAGCGGTGCCGACGACGACCGGTTCGACGATGCCGCGCGCCTTGAGATCGCGCACCGCTGCCCTGGTGCGCGGATCGGCGGCTTCGGGGAAGAGGATGCGTCGGGGCCGCGCTGCCGCGCGCTCATGCAACGACTCGATGAACGTCACTTCGTGGACAGCTTCGCTCGCAGTGCGTCGGCGACCGTGGGGTGCACGAGATCGTGGACGTCGCCGCCGAAGCGGGCCACCTCCCGCACGAGGCTGGCGCTGATGTAGGTCGTATCGAGCGACGGAACCATGAACACCGTTTCGAGCTTGGGCGAGAGGTGCCGATTCATCAATGCCATCTGGTACTCGTATTCGAAGTCGCTCACCGCACGCAGTCCGCGAATGAGCAGCGACGCACCGACGTCGCGCGCGAAATCCACCAGCAGCCCGCCGAACGATCGCACCTGGATGTGCGTGTCCTGTCCGACCGAGTCCTGGATGAGCTGCACGCGCTCGTCGATGGTGAACAGCGGCGCCTTCGTGGAGTTGATCGCGACGGCGACAATGAGCGTGTCGACGAACTCGAGGCTGCGGTGCATGAGATCTTCATGCCCGCGCGTGATCGGGTCGAAGCTGCCCGCGTAGATGGCGATTCTGGAATTCGGCACTGGAGAAGGATCGACGGCGGAGGCGCAAAGCGCAACGCGCCGCGCGTCATGCCGAGCGGTAGAAGGTGATCGCGGTGCCGCCGTATCGCCGCTTTTCTCCACCGTCGGGCATCGGCTCGAACGCGCGGTGCTCGATGCCCAGGATGTCGGCGAACGGCGTCGCCAACCACTGCTCGGCGAGGCGCGCGGCGAGTCCCTTGTCGTACGGCGGATCCGCGAAGGCCACGTCGTACGCGTGTGCCTCGAGGCCAGCGACGAAGCCGAATACGTCGGCGCGATGCACGACTGCGGCATCGCCCGCACCGACCTGCACCAGGTTCGCCGCAATCGCCTTGAGGCTCGGCGCACCGGTGTCCACGAGGTCCACGCTGGTCGCGCCGCGCGACAGCGCCTCGATACCCAGCGCACCGGAGCCGGCGAAGAGATCGAGGACACGTGCCTCGGGAAGCCATGGGCTCACGATGCTCATCCACGCTTCCCGCACACGATCGGCCGTCGGGCGGACGACGTCGCCCTTCGGCGTGACGAGGCGACGACCACGCCATTGTCCGGCAACGATGCGCATCGCTTACGCGGACCGGAAGTCGGCAATTCGCGCCTGCAGCCGCGACACGCCCTGATACTCGTCGCGCTCCAGACGGTACGCGATGTCGATGGGGCGCGAGATGTCGAGCTCACCGATGCGCGGACCGAGCGACCAGCCGATCGCCTCCAGCGACTTCCCCGCGCCCAGGTCGAGGCGAAGCTTGAGTCCATCCGTGCCCACGACGCGCGGCGGCATCGCGAGCCGAACGCCGCGCGTCATCAGCATCGGCGCTGGATTGCCCATACCACATGGCTCGAGGTGATGCAGCAGCTTCTCGAATTCCGGCGTGACGTCGGCGAGTGCAACTTCCATGTCGACGCGCAACTCTGGAACGAGATCGTCGAGTGTGAGCACCTCGCGAGCGCCCTCGTTGAACGCTCGCGCGAACTCGTCCAC
Source organism: Gemmatimonadales bacterium (assembly GCA_038319955.1). GTDB lineage: Bacteria > Gemmatimonadota > Gemmatimonadetes > Gemmatimonadales > Gemmatimonadaceae > AG11. The sequence continues at coordinate 13,114 of JBBQDT010000077.1, forward strand.
CTTGTCACGCGCGATGGTGACGCCCGCGGCACTGCGATGGCCGCCGAATCGCTTGAGGAGGTGCTTCGAGCGTCCGATGCCGGCGTGCAGGTCGAACCGCGAAATGGAGCGCCCGGAGCCCTTCCCCTCGTCGCCCTCGAGCCCAATGAGAATGGTGGGACGTCCGAACTCCTCGACCAGCCGCGACGCGACGATACCGATGACGCCGGGATGCCAGCCATCGGCCGCCAGCACGATGCCGAAGGTCTCGTCGAGGTCCATGGCGAGCACGCGTTCCCTCGCCTTCTTCAACACATCGCGGTCGATCTCCTGCCGACGCGCGTTGATTTCTTCCAGCTCGCGCGCGATGGCGTTGGCGTCGTGCTCGTTGGTGGACATCAGGAGCTCGACACCGCGCAGCGCCTTGCCCAGCCGCCCCACCGCATTGAGACGCGGCGCGAGGATGAATCCCACGCGCCCGGCGGTGAGCACCTTGTTGTCCAACCCTGTCGCACGGATGAGGGCACGCAGCCCGATGTTCTTCGTCTCGGCAAGCATCCGCAGGCCGTAGCGGGCGAACACCCGGTTCTCTCCACGCAGCGGCGCAATGTCGGCAATCGTGGCCAGCGCGACGAGGTCGAGCATGCCGTAGACCACGTTCTCGTTGCCGCCCATCGCGCGCGTGACGGCGAGCGCGAGCTTGAACGCCACACCGACTGCCGCGAGATCCTTGTCCTCCGATTCGCATCCCGGACGCTTGGGATTGAGCACCGCGAAGGCATTGGGCAGGTCGCCGCCGGGCAGGTGATGATCGCTGATGATGACATCGATGCCGAGCGCCTGCAGCGTGGCGACCGGTGCGACGGCGCTCGTGCCGCAATCGCACGTAACGACGACGGTCGCACCGGCCGCCTGCGCCGCGCGCACACCGGCGTCGGTCAAGTCGTAGCCGTCGACCAGCCGCTGCGGAATGAACGGCACCACCTTGCCACCGAGCACAGTCAGTGCGCGCGTCATCAGCGTGGTGGAGCACATGCCGTCGACATCGTAGTCGCCATGCACGAGGATCGTCTCGCCGGCGCGGATTGCCGTGACGAGCCTCTCCACCGCACGGCCGAGATCGAGGAGTTGCTCGGGCGGCAGGAGCTGGTCGAGGCGCGGCCGGAGATACCGTTTCGCCGTGTCGGCCGGCGTGAAGCCGCGCGCCGCGAGCAAGCGGCAGATCGGCTCGGGTAACAGAAGCTCCTTCCCGAGGGCGCGGACGAGCTCGGGGTCCGGCGCTACGGGCAGGATCCAGCGGGCGCGCGGACGAGCGACGAGCGTTGACGCGGTCATGAATCCAACCTAGACGACACCAACGGGCGGTTCAACGGCCAGCGCGGTTCATTCCCCTGCGTACAGGAGCACGCCACAGCCCTCACACATCTCCAGCGCGCCGGTGGCGGCCATGGCGGCGCGGCGCTGCGTGGGAATGGCGGTGTCACACGCGCTGCACGACGGCCCGCGGAGCGGAAAGACCGACTCGCTGCGCTTGCGCACGCGCACGCGATCGTACTTGGACAGCATCGCACGCGGGACGGACTTGGCCGTCTCGTCGCGCTTGGCCTGTGCCGAGGCAATCTCGCGGTCGATCGCCTCGCGCTCGGTTTCGAGCTCGGCGCGCGTCGTGGCCTGGCGCGCCTCGACGTCGGAGAGCGAGGACTCGAGGTCGGCGACGTGGTGTCGCAGCTCGTTGATGCGGCCAAGCACCTGCTGTGCGTCACGCTCACTGTCGTCCACCATGCGCTTGGTCTGCTCGAGCTGCACGATGGCGGCGTTGGCTTCCTTCGGCGACGTCACGCTCTCGTAAGCGCGCTGGCTGCGATCGACCAGCGCCTTGTTCGCATCGACACGAAGCTGCGCCTCGCGATGTCGCGTCTCCTCCGCAGCGATGGATGCGCGCGCGCGGTCGAGCTGACTGGCCACCTTGCCGCGTTCCTTCTCGAGTGCCGCGATGCGTGGCGCCAGTGACGCGAGCCTGTCCTCGAGTATGTAGAGCTCGATGTCGTCGACCTGCACGGCCAGCAGGAATTGCACGTCAGGGTGCATGAGAGCCGGGGGACGTGGGACCGGTTGCTCCAGAACTGCCGCTGCGCGTTTTGCCATCACGAATCATAGCACATTCACCTCGCATCACCGAAATTTCTTCCACCACGGGCTGCCAAGCTCCCTGAGTTCCTTCGCCAGCTGCATCTTTTCTCGCAGGAGCTCGTCCTTCTGCTCTCCCGTGGCGATCGGCTGCTCGCGATCGATCTCCGAGAGACGTTCCGTGAGGTTCCGCTCGTGCATCGCCGAGAGGCTGCCGGCCACCGCCTCGTCCGCATGGTCCAGCCCGCCCGTCTCCTCCAGCAGCGACTGCATGATCACCACCGCGTCGCCGTCGAGATGCTCGGCAAGGACATCCGGTCCGGCGTCCGCGCCGTGGAGCGCCATGGCGGCAAAGATCTGTCGCAGGTCGGCATCGCGGAAGCTTTCCTCCCCTGCCCGCTCGATCACCTGCTCGAAGTACGCTGGCCGGTGGAGCAGCACGCGCACCAGCTCGCGTTCGGCGCTGCTGGCGCGCTCGCCGGCTACGCGCCGCCTGTCGCCTTGGCGAACGCGCGGCGCCGATGACCGGTGCTGCGCGCGATCACTCTGCTCTTCGGGCGGTGGAAATTGCGAATCCGGTGGCGGAACGCTGCGCGTTGCCGCGCGACCGCTGCGCGGTCGCGGCGGTGCGCTGAGTTCACGCTCGAGCAGTTCGCGCGTGACCCCGGCCGCGTTGGCGGCGTGGCCAAGATACATATCGCGCGTCAGCGGATCGCTGGTGGCTCGCAACGTCGGCAGCAGTCGGTCGAGCGCCTGTCGCTTCTTGCGCAGGTCGCCGAACCAGCCGCCGCGTTCGAGCAGTTGAATCTTTCGCTCGAAGACGTCGATGGAGCTCGCGATCTGCGATTCGAGCTCGCGCGCGCCATGCGTGCGAACATACGTGTCCGGATCCTCACCATCCGGCAGCGTGACCACCTGCACCGCCGCGCCCTGTGCGAGGAGCTCGTCACCTGAGCGGAAGGTGGCCTTGAGCCCCGCCTTGTCCGAATCGTAGAGCAGATAGACGCGATCGGTGTAGCGGCGAATCAGCTTCGCCTGGTCTTCCGTCAGCGCGGTTCCCATCGGCGCCACCACGCTCTCGATGCCCGCGCCGATCAGTCGCACCGCGTCGAAGTACCCCTCCACGACGAGCATGCGCTCGTCGCGACGCGCCGCCTGCTTCGCCCAGTTCAGCCCATAGAGCAGTTTGCCCTTGCTGAACACCGGCGACTCCGCGGAGTTGAGATACTTCGGCTCACCAGGGCCAAGCAGTCGCCCACCGAAGCCCACGACACGACTCGACAGATCGTAAATCGGAAAGATCAGCCGGTCGCGAAATCGCGGCCGCGGCTCGGTGCTTCCTTCCGGCAGGTGGAGCAGTCCCGCTTCGGTGAGTCGATCATCTTCGAAGCCGAGCGTGTTGAGGTAGGCACGCATCAACCCGATCTCACGGGGCGCGAAACCGATGCCGATTTTGTCGGCGAGGTCGCGGGCGATCTCGCGCTGTTCCAGATAGGCGCGTGCGGCCTTGCCAAGGTCGTCTTCCCACAGCGTCTGCCGAAAATATTCCAGCGCCGCACCGTTCACTTCCCAGAGCGGCTCGCGCGAGTCCTTCTCATCGGAGCGCCCCGACGTGGTCTCGACGACCTCGATGCCGGACTTCTCGCCGACCATTCTCACCGCCGTCGGAAAGTCCACGCCGAGCCGCTTCATGAGGTACGTGAAGACGTTGCCGCTCTCACCACAGACGAAGCAGTGGTACATCATCCGCTTTGGCGACACGGAGAAGTTGCGCCCCGTGCCCTGATGAAATGGACAGGGTCCGCGAAAGTCCGATCCCTGTCGCTTCAGGTCGACGTACTCACCGATCACGCCTACGATGTCGGCCGACTCGCGAACGCGATCGACGGTCTCGTCGGGAATCACGCGAAGACCGCGACGGTCACGCCAGCGCCGCCCTCATTCCATCCCGCCATGCGGAATTCGCGCACGCGCGTGTCCTTGCGCAGCATCTCGTCGACCACCTGGCGCAACGCGCCGGTGCCCTTGCCGTGGATGATGCGCAGCGACTTCAAGTCGGCGCGGATGGCGCTGTCCAATGCTTGAAGCACCGCGCCTTCCGCCTCGTCGGCGCGCAGGCCGAGCAGGTTGACTTCGGTGCTTGCGAAGACGTCCGGCGAGTCACCGATGTAGCTGACCGCGGCTTCCACCGGCGCGTGCGTCTTGCGCAGCGTCGAGAGGTGCACGGTGAGCTTCATCGAGCCGACGACGATGCTGGCGTCCTTGCCGCGCATCTCGAGCACCCGCCCGATCTTGCCACCCAGCGTCCCGACCTCCACCGCATCGCCCACGGCAATTGGCGTGCGCTGCGCCATCGGCACCTGCCCGCGCTTGCGCTGTGCAGAACGCTCCTCCGCATCGAGCCGATCGAGCACGCTCGCCTGCCGCGCCGCGAGCTCCTCCGCCTTGCGTCGCGCCTCTTTGCCCATGTCGTCGATCGCAGCATCCGCGGCAGCCGCGCCATGCTTCTTCAGCTCCTTGATGGTGCGGTCGATCTCCGCACGCGCTTCGAGCACGTACTTCCGCGCGTCGGTGCGACTCTCCTTCTCCACCGTCCGCTCGCGCTCGCGCACGTTGTGCTCGCGCTTGACCACCGTCGCGATGCGTTGCCGCGCGTCATCCACCATCGCCGCTGCGTCACGCTCGCGTCCCTCGAGTTCATCTTCCTTCTTCTCGAGACGCGCGATGAGCGCCGCCATGTCGCGCTCACCCTGCGGAATGCGCTCTTCGGCGCGCGCGACCACCTCGGCCGGAAGGTTCAGCCGCCGTGCGATGCTGATGCCGTACGACCGCCCCGGAATGCCCTTGATGAGGCGATACGTCGGAGCGAGCTGCACGGCGTCGAACTGCAGCGAGGCGTTCACCACCCCCGTCACCTGCATCGCCAACTCCTTCAGCTGGCCCAGGTGCGTGGAAGCGAGCGTCGTGGCGCCGCGCGCCGTGAGCGTCTCGAGAATCGCCCAGCCCAGCGCCGCGCCCTCCTGCGGATCGGTGCCCGACCCCATCTCGTCGATGAGCACGAGCGAATCGCCAGTCGCGAGCCGCAGGATCTCCGAGAGGTTCTTGAGGTGCGCCGAGAACGTCGACAGGCTCGCCTCGATCGACTGCTCGTCGCCGATGTCGGCGAGCGCATCGTCGAACACGGGGATACGACTCTCCGCGCCCACCGGAGCCGGTATTCCCGCCTGCGACATCATCGACACCAGGCCGAGCGCCTTGAGCAAGACGGTCTTGCCGCCGGTGTTCGGTCCCGACACCAGGAGCGTGCGCTCATCCGGAAACATCTCGAGATCGAACGACACCACGGCCACGCCCTTTGCGAGCAGCAGCGGATGACGACCATCGCGAATGGCGAATCCCTCGCGCGCGGGCACGAAGTCGGCCGGCGAACAATGGAACTGGATGGCATAGCGCGCACGCGCGTGCAACGAATCCAGCTCGGCAAGCGCGTCGAGCGACGACGCGAGCCCTTCGCGATGCGGACGAATGTCGTCGGTGAGCTCGGCAAGAATGCGCTCGACCTCCTCCTGCTCTTCCGACTCCAGCTCGCGAATCTTGTTTCCGTATTCCACGGCGGCCGGCGGCTCCACGAACATCGTGCCGCCGGTACCGGACGTTCCGTGCACGATGCCGCCGACGCCCTTCACGCCCTCGCGCCTCACGGGAATCACGTACCGCCCATCGCGCACCGTCACCGACATGTCCGGCGGGCGATGGTGCGACTCGAGACTGCCCATGACCTTCTCGAGGATGCGAATCAGCTCACCGTGTGACGCACGCAGCTCGCGGCGAATACGTCGCAGTGCCGGCGACGCATCGTCCTTCACCACGCCATCCTCGCCGAGCGCACGCTCGATCGCGTCCTCCTGCGCCTTGGCGACCACCATGCGATCCGCGAATCCGCCAAGCACTGCGCGCACGACGGCGGCTCGGCGATCATCGCGCAGTGCGTCGCGCGTGCGACGCGCTGAGCGCATCAGGATGGCGCCCGCGACGAGCTCGAGTCCGTTCCACACGCTGCCGATGACGCGCAGACGCTGGATAGGCCCTGAGAGCTCGGGCACCGGCTCGGGACGCCAGACCGGCTCCCCTGTGAGCAGTGCGCGAACCGCCGCCACACGGCGATGCTCCGCCTCCAGCCAGGCGATGTCCGCGCTCGGCGTCAAGGCACGCACGCGTGCCGCACCGGGCGCCGACGCGGCACGCTCGGCCACCAGCTCGAGCAGGCGTGGAAATTCGAGGATGCCCAGGGCGTGCGCGTTCATGGCTCGATCGGAGATGTCGTGGACCGTCCCACCGTCAGACTGTCCGACCGTCATCCTCACCCCTGCTTGCCCAGTTCCTCGCGCGCGATCGCGTTGATCGCGCTTCCCTCTGCGCGTCCCT
>JBBQDT010000078.1:0-19553 GCA_038319955.1 Gemmatimonadales bacterium
CGAGGCCCTGGAGCGCGCGGCAGTGCGGCTGCACATCGCGCAGATGCTCTGGCGACTCGGGGACCTGACGGCGGCGCAGCGTGTGGCCGAGGAGGCCGTCGTCATCGCCGAGCGAGGCGAGGACGTGGTACTGCTTGCGGACGCGTGCAACCGTCTGGCGGTGACGATTCAGCTGGAGAATGCCCCACGCGCGCGCGAGCTGTTCGTGCATGCCCTGGATATCGCGACGTCGCTGGGTGATGCGTTTCGCCGAGTGCGCGGGCTGAACAACATCGGCGTGCTCGAGATGATCTGCAACAACTCGGACGAGGCGTGGCGGGTGCTCACGATCGCGGTGGAGCAGGCGCGAACAGCGGGCATCATCGAGTCGTGGGGACGTGCGGAGCTCAACCTCGGCGTGCTCGCGGGGCGAATCGGCAACTACGAGGGGGCGTTGCGTGCCTTCTCGGAGGCGTTGCGGCTGATGTCGATGGTGCAGAACAGCGAGGAGCAGTTGTACGCGACGTACAACCTGGCCGACCTTCAGCGGGAGCATGATCGTCCGCGAGAGGCGGCGGACACCTATGAACTGGTCGTGGACCTGGCCGAGCGAATCGACCAGGTTCCGATTCAGGTCGGGGCGTTTGCGGGCCTTGGTCTCTGCCGGATCGAGTTGGAGGATTTCGAGGGGGCGAAGAAGGCACTGGAGAGCAGCGTTGCGCTGAGCGAGGGGCTGGGCGAGTGGTTTCAGGGCCGGGAGCTGCTGGAGGCGTTGCGGCTTCATCTCCTGATCCGGGAGGGGGAGTTCGAGGCGGCGGTGGCGCTGCTGGAGTCGTCGATGGGGCTGGCGCACGCGACCGACATTTCTGGGGCGGCGTGGTTGATTGCCGAGTTCGGTTCGGTGTTGCGGTCGCATTCGCCTGGAATGGTTCAGTCCGCGGTTGCACGGTACGCCCGGCATCCTGAGGTGCTGAGTACGCCGAAGATGAAGCAGCGGTTCGATGTATTAATGTTTGACAGCTAGTCCCTATTGACCGAACGGTCTCAAGCAGCATATTGGGTCATGGATGATTGGGCCGAAAAGCGGTGCTGTACCGTTTCTCGCGGCGAATCGTCTGTATATCGGCGGCTGGGCTTCGAAGTCGGAGATTGGCGCCGCTCGCTCTGCTTGTCAGGAAGACAAAAATGCGTCATACTAATTGGAAGACGGTGAGCACTCTCGTCACGATGATCGTGATCGCGGGATGCCAAGAGAATATCGTTTCACCGCCCCAGAGCTCGTCGGCCGCGCCGGTTTCGATGATGATGGCGCCGCAGGGCGCGCCGCAGCTCAGCTTGATGGAGAGCGCAACGGTCGGGAACAACAACGAAGTCGATTTTACGGTGACGTCTGCGGGTGGCGTCTTCTTCGTCGGCAATCATGCCGTCGTCTTTCCGGCGCACAGCATCTGCGATCCGGCCAAGAGCAGCTATGGTCCGGGCACGTGGGATAGTCCGTGCGAGCCGTTGACCAAGCCACTCAAGATTCACGCGAGTGTTCGCACCGCGAAGCTGGGCACGTGGGTGGATTTCAGCCCCTCGCTGCGCTTCGTGCCGTCGAACAACTCGAACAAGTGGGTGTGGATGTACATGTACACGCCCAGCGTGATCGGAGCAAAGGATCTGTCGAAGTTCGCCATCATGTTCGCACCGTCGATCGGTGCCGACGGCATCGATGAGACGCCGTCCGACGCATCGCTCCGCACGTATGTCGACACTTGGGGTGGGGTCAGCACGCGCCGTATCAAGCACTTCACGGGGTACATGACATCATCCGGTCGGTCGTGCGATCCGACCAGCGAGCCCGATTGCTATCCGAACGCCTCGCGCAGCTTGAGCGCCGACTCGCACTGAGCGTCAGGTTTGTAGGTGATTGCTCGAACGCGCCCGCCTTTCGGCGGGCGCGTTTGCGTTTACACACTTCCCACGACACGGGCAACCACATTCTATTCGCTCGTGATCGAGCCTGCGGATTCACGGGGATTTTCCCCCGACGAGCGCATCAGCGCGCCCTCGACGAGTGTGACGCGCATCACACTGGGACTGGCGGCGAGCGGTATTGCCGCCGCAACGATTCTCGGTGTGCTACTTGGATTGGGGAGGCGGTACAGCACTTTGTGGCGTCCGCTCAACGCTGCTGCACATACAGTGCTTGGCGCACGCGCCGACGGTGTGTGGGGATACCAATCCGATGTGACGCCAATGGGGGGTGCGGTGGTTCTAGTAGTGAGCGTGCTGACAGGTATGGTCATCGCGCTCGTCACATCGTCAGGTCGCACTGTTCATCGCGCGATTGCGACATTCGGGATAGCGCTTCTGGGCTATCTCGTTCATGTCCATATCGTCGCACGGACGCCGGGTGGACTCGCCGCACTCCTCTCGATTGGCGAGTTGCGCGCCCTGTACGCAGCGGTGGCGATCGCACTGTTCCTTGGTATGCGATATGCCTTTTCGTCCGACGATGGGACGACACGAACGTACTGACGCCACGTCGTTCCAGAGTTGAAACTCGCACGTCGCCGAGACGTGACGCGCGGTGGGGAACTTCGACGAGATGATCGTGTTCGATCTACTGACACTATGGATTTCGCCTGGTGTCGAGACTTCATGTCGAGCCCGCTCGTCGTTGAAGTGCCCGGAAGTAACGCAGTACTCTTTCAGGAGGGGGGTATGGATGTCCTCGTGATGCTCGAGGAAAGCCCCGATCACTCGCCGGTGCTGGCGCATGTGAACTCTGTTCCCTCGTCGCTCGCGTCCGAGCGGCCGGCGAGAGACATCGTGACGCTCTATGGCGTTCCGAGTGCAGAATCGCTCGCGCTTGCGCTTGCGGCCGCGGTGGAGTCGCACCGTACGGGTCGGGGGCACGACAATCTGGATGCCATTCGCCATCTCGGCGTATGGGCGGAGCGGGGCGCGATAGGTGATGCTGCCTGGCGCGACGTGGGGACGGGACAGCTCGTCACCTACGATCTCGAGATCCCACTCGACATTCTCAACAACACCGCCAGTCACCTGCTTGGCGAGTGTGGTCACCTCATCCGCCGTCTCGTGGCGGGCCTGTCGATGCCCGATTGGCCCGAGGGCGCACGCCGTGCCATCACCGTTTCGCTGAGCCCGGTGGTCGGACTCGCCGCACCGGTTTTCGCGCCACTGGAATCGCTGCTCGATCGCCTGCGTGAAGTGGATGGCATGACCTTCGACTACGAGGGGGACTGAACAACGGAACCTCAATCGTCAGAGATGTGTGAACTGGCCCGCGCGAAAGCGCGGGCCAGTTCTGCTATCGGCCTGAGTCTCATCGACAACTCGAGCGCACCGGCACGAGAAGGTGCTCGATCTGGATTTCACTTTCGCCGGCCGCCGCTCTCGGGCCGGCCCCTGCTTGACACCCTCCGCGTCCTGCGGCATTCCTAAGGCGACCACGGACCGGTGGCCGCTTTCAGCATCCTCTCCTAGCAGCGAGGTACGCGAATGCGCGAGTACCAAGGGTCGGAGATCCGCAACATCGCGGTGGTCGGACACGGAGGGAGCGGCAAGACCAGCCTGGTCGACGCCCTCGCCTTCGTGTCCGGCACGAGTAAACGCCACGGCAACATCGGCGACGGCAGCAGTCTCACCGACACTGCCCCGGAAGAAGTGGAACGAGGTTACTCCATCAACCTTGGCTGTGCCCACGCCGAATGGATGGACAGCAAGATCAACCTGCTCGACACGCCCGGCTTTCTCGACTTTCAGGGCGATGCCATCGCGGGACTCGCCGCGGCTGACGGCGCCCTCTGCGTCATCGGAGCAACGTCGGGAGTGGAGGTGGGCACCGAGCGCATGTTCCGTGAAGCGGTAGCGCGTCGCGATCCGGTGTTGTTCGTCGTGACGATGATGGACAAGGAGCACGCGGACTTCGACGCGATCTACCAGCAGATCAAGACCCGCCTGACGAGCAAGGTCATTCCGATCGAAGTGCCGGTCGGCGAAGGCGCGGACTTCCACGGCATCGTCAACCTCTTCGACAAGAAGGCCCACGTCTATTCGCGGGGTGCCAAGAGCGGTGCGTACGAGGAGACCGACGTGCCATCCGAGGTGCAGCCACAGTTCGATCGCTACTACAACGAGCTGATCGAGACCATCGCCGCCACGGACGACACCCTGCTCGAACGCTACCTCAACGGGGAGCCGATCACGCGCGACGAGGCGATCAGCGCGATGAAGGACGCGATGAAGCGCATGGAGCTCTTTCCCCTCTTCTGCGTCTCCTCCACCCTCAACTACGGAACGCGCGCCGTGCTCTCGACCATCGTCGAGCTCATGCCGAATGCGTACGAGATGGAGGAGTCGCACGCGTTCAAGGGCGCCGAGGGTGACCACACGGTGGAGATCCACGCGAATGACGATGCTCCCTTCGCCGCCATCGTCTTCAAGACGCAGAGCGAGCCGCACGTGGGTGACGTCAGCGTCTTCCGCATCCTCTCCGGATCGGTGCGTAACGGTGACGAGTTGTTCAATGCGACACGCGACGTCACCGAAAAGCTGAATCACCTGGCGGTGGTACAGGGGCGCGACCGCATCGAGGTGGGCAGGCTGCACGCGGGTGACATCGGGTGCGTTGCGAAGCTTCGCAACACGCACACGAACGACACGCTTTCGACCCGGGCGCATCCAGTTCGATTGCCACAGATCGACTTTCCCGAGCCGCTCGTCCAGCTGGCGATCCATCCGACGAATCGCGCGGACGAAGAGAAGCTCCAGTCGGGGCTGCATCGACTGCACGACGAAGATCCGTCGTTCGAGACGCACTGGAACCAGGAGACGCATGAGACGCTGGTGGCGGGAATGGGAGAGCGGCACCTCGAAGTCGCGCTGGCCAAGCTGAAACGAAAGTTCGGCGTCACCGCCGAGCTCTCGAAGCCGCGCATCGCCTATCGCGAAACCATTCGAGCGCGCGCCGAGGGACAGGGGAAGCACAAGAAGCAGTCGGGAGGACGTGGACAGTTCGGTGACTGCTGGGTGCGCATCGCGCCCACGCCGCGCGGTGACGGGATCCAGTTCGAGGACCGCATAGTTGGCGGCTCCATTCCGAGCAAGTTCATTCCCGCTGTCGAGAAGGGCATCCAGGAGGCGGCGGAGCGTGGTGTCCTCGCTGGATTTCCGCTCGTGGATTTCCGCGTCGAGCTCTACGACGGTTCCTATCACACGGTCGACTCGAACGAGATGTCGTTCAAGATGGCGGGCATCCAGGCGTTCAAGACCGTAGCGCCCAAGTGCAGGCCGGTGCTGCTGGAGCCGCTCGACGAAGTGGAGATCGTCACGCCGGAGGAGTCGCTTGGCGACGTGCTCGGTGACCTCTCATCGCGGCGAGGACACATCCTCGGCACTGAGGCGCCGGATGATGTGATCGGCACGCGCGTCCGCGCGGTGGTGCCGCAATCCGAGCTCCACCTGTATGCGAGCGCGTTGCAGAGCATGACCCACGGACGAGCGAGCTTCCGCCGCCACTTCCGCGGATACGAGGAGATGCCGAGCGAGGCCGCGCAGCGCGTGGTGGACGAAGCGGTGAAGGCGCAGGCGGAAAACGCCGCCCACTGAGCGCTGCGGGACGATCGAAGGCGTCATGGGGAGGGTTCATGGCGCCTTCGTCTGATCGACGTCTCGCCTCGTCGGTTGGAGAACTGCGGTCGCACCGACGCGGCGGCTACATTACAGCGCACGCAAGGCCGCTCGGTAGACCACTCACGACCCGCAACACGTGACGACCCAGGATGAGGTAGCCGACGCCGATGCGCCGGCCAGCACACTTCCGCACGGCTGGTGCGACATCATTGGGCGTGGACGAATGGGAGTCGCACTGGCGTCCGCGCTCGAGCGTGCGGGCGTGCCAGTGCGCGGTCCGCTCGGGCGCGGTGCGGATTCGTCGGATGCGGCCATCGTGCTCCTGTGCGTACCCGATCGGGCGATCGAATCGGCTGCAGCCGCGATCCGATCGGGGCCAATCGTCGGACACGTGAGCGCGTCCGCGAACCTGTCACTGCTCGAGCCGCATGAGCGGTTCGCGCTGCATCCGCTGCTCAGCGTGGTGGACGGCGAGGCGAGCTTTGCGGGGGCCATGTCTGCCGTGGATGGCAGCACGCCACGGGCGCTGGCGATCGCGGGAGAACTCGCACGCCGGCTCGGCATGCGTTCCCGCGTCGTGCCAGCAGAGCAGCGCGCGCTCTACCACGCGGCGGCGTCGATCGCGTCGAACTACTTGATCACCATCGAAGGAGTGGCGGAGCGGCTGGCGGCGGAAGTGGGTCTCGATCGCTCGGCGCTGGTTCCGCTCGTTCGCGCCACGGTCGATCAGTGGGCGGCGCTGGGCGCGCGCGCAGCACTCACCGGTCCAATCTCGCGTGGTGACGAGGGAACGGTGGCGCAACAGCGTGCAGCCGTAGCCGCTGCCGCGCCGGATCTGCTTACCCTGTGGGACGCATTGGTGGACGAAACGCGCAGTCTTGCGTCGTCGCCGAAGGATGGGAGGCCATGAACATCCTTCGCACGGTGAGTGACCTGCGCGATGCCGTGCGCTCGGCGCGCAACGAGGGCCGGCGCGTCGGTCTCATACCAACGATGGGTGCCCTGCATGAAGGTCACCTGTCGCTGGTGCAGCGGGCGCGTGAACAGTGCGGCTTCGTGGTGATGACGCTGTTCGTCAATCCCACGCAGTTCAATGAAAGTGCCGACCTCGCGCGCTATCCGCGCAACGAGGCTGCGGATGCGGCGCTCGCCGCGTCGGTGGGGGCGGACGTCCTCTTCGCGCCGTCTGTGAACGAGGTCTATCCGCGCGGCTTCATCACGACCGTCGAGGTCTTGCCTCTCGCCGAGCCGCTCGAGGGAAAGGTGCGCGGTACGGAGCATTTCAGGGGAGTGGCGACGGTGGTGACCAAGCTGCTCAACATGACTCAGCCCGATGTAGCGTTCTTCGGCCAGAAGGACGCCCAGCAGGCGCTGATCATCCGCCGGCTGGTGCTCGATCTGGATTTTCCGGTGCGCATCGAGGTGTGTCCAACGGTGCGTGAGGCGGATGGACTCGCGATGTCGAGCCGGAATACGTTGCTCGACGACGATTCACGTCGACGGGCGCCGGCGCTGTCGCGCGCGCTGTTCGCCGTGGCGGATGCCGTTGGGCAGGGAGCGTCGAATGCCGAGACCGCGTTACAGGCGGGGCGCCAGTTGCTCGCCGAAGCGGGGATTGAACCGGAATATTTCGCCGCGGTGTCGGCGGAGACACTCGCGCCGGTGGCGACGATGACTGCCGAGACGCTCGTGGCGCTCGCGGCGCGGTTCGGGAGCATACGCCTGATCGACAACGTGATTGTCGGCGCGGGGAGGGTATCGTCATGAGCAGCGCGGCGCTGGAGCGACTCGCGGAGCTGTACCATCGCGCCGAGCCTATCGTGATGCTGACGGCGTACGATTCACCGTCCGCGCGCGTTGCCGAAGCGGGTGGCGCAGACGTCATCCTCGTGGGCGATTCGGCGGCGATGACGGTATTGGGGTATCCCTCGACGCGCGAGATTTCCGTCGACGAGCTACTCATGTTGACGAAGGCCGTGCGCCGCGCGGTGACGGACATTCCGGTGATCGGCGACCTGACCTTCGGCAGCTACGAGGAGAGCGACGAACTCGCGGTGCGAACGGCGCGACGCTTCGTGGACGAAGCTGGCTGCGACGCGGTAAAGCTCGAGGGCGCCGGCGAGATGGTGCCGCGCGTGCGGGCGATCATCGCAGCGGGCATGCCGGTGTTCGGGCACGTCGGACTGTTGCCGCAGTCGGTTCGCACGCGCGAGGGCTATCGAGCGCGTGGGCGCGACCCCGAGCAGGCGATTGCGATCGTGCGCGACGCGGACGAGTTGGCGGCCGCGGGATGCAGCGCGCTGATCGTCGAGGCGGTGCCGGCGGCGGTGACGGGGATCATCACCGAGCGTGTACAGATTCCCGTGATCGGAATCGGGGCTGGCGCCGCCGTGGACGGGCAGGTGCTCGTGTATCACGACCTGCTCGGCTTTACGCAGGGTCGGGTGGCTCGCTTCGTCAAGCACTATGCAACAGCGCATGAGGACCTGACCAGCGCGGTGCGCGCGTGGGCGACAGACGTTCGGGAGCGCCGATATCCGGCTGTCGAGCATACCTATCCGATCACGCCTGAGGCGTTAGCGGAAGTGAAGCGACGGTTCGAGGACGGCTAAGAGCAGGTCCCTCGCCTGCAGCTCGGGACGACATCCAGCCTTATTCTCCCGAGTGCGCCGGGGGACCTGCTCTTCAGCCGTTGGCGCTCTTGCGATTCCTGGCGACGCGCTTCTTTTTCGCGGCCTTGCCGGCCTCGATGGGGACGACGTCCTTCTGTTCCGCGGCGATGCCCGGAATGACGTCGGGCATCGGCTGCTTCGGCTGCTTGTAGCTGAAGCGCTTGCCCTCGTAGTTCCGGAAGATGACTTCGTCGTCGGTGATCTCCTCGACGTACTCTGGCAGGAGCGGGACCTTGCCCCCGCCTCCGGGCGCGTCGATAACGAACTGCGGCACGGCGAGGCCGGAGGTCCAGCCGCGCAGCGCCTGGATGATCTCGAGTCCCTTCTGGACCGTAGTGCGGAAGTGCTCGCCGCCGGCCACCTGGTCGGCCATATAGATGTAGTACGGCCGCACGCGTGCCTTCAGCAGCTCGTGCATGAGCTTCATCATCACTCGTGGGTCGTCGTTCACACCCTTGAGCAGCACCGTCTGGCAACCGAGCGAAACGCCGGCGCGGCTGAGGCGGTCGAGCGAGGCCACGGCAGCAGGCGTCAGCTCGCTCGGATGATTGAAGTGCGTGTTCATGAAGATCGGGTGGTACTTCTGCACCATGTCGCAGAACTCCGGCGTGATCCGCTCCGGCAGGTGCGACGTGATGCGACTGCCGAGGCGAATGATCTCGATGTGTGGAATGGCGCGCAGCCGCTGGAAGATGTACTCCAGGCGGGCATCGCTCAGCATCATCGGGTCGCCACCGGAAAGGATGACGTCCCGGATCTCCGTGTGCTGCGCGAGGTACTGGAAGGCAGACTCGTATTCCTTGAGCGAGATCTTCTCCGGGTCCCCGACCTTGCGACGCCGTGTGCAGAAGCGGCAATAGCTCGCGCAGATGGGGCTGACGAGGAACAGGGCGCGGTCGGGATAGCGGTGCGTGATGTTCGGCACCGGCGAATCACCGTCTTCGTCGAGCGAGTCGATCACGCCGTCGACGATCTCGAGCTCCTGGACGGTGGGGATGAACTGCTGCCAGTTGGCGTCCCCGACCTCGGTGATCTGCTCGAGCGATTCGCGAGTGATGCGCATCTGAAAGTTGTCGAACGCAGGGCGGAGGGCCTCGATGTCGATCTCTCGCTCGGCGGCTTCCTCCCCGAACCGTTCGGCAACGTACGCGCGAAGCTGCTCGAGCGTGCTGATGCTGTCGTCGCGCAACGTCTTCTGCCAGTCACTCATCGCGTGGCTACTCCGCGCTCTCGTGTGGTGAGGCGCATGGTGAGGATAATCCGATCGTCCGCCGGCGCGTAGAAGTCGCGCACGCGGGCCGCTTCGGCGTATCCACCCCGTGCGTAGAACTGTCTCGTGTGCTCGTAGTCGGGTCTCGACGATGTCTCGACGACGAGCAATCGTGCCGTACGCCTGGCGAGCTCCTGCTCGACCCACTGCAGCAGGGCCCGCCCCGCGCCGCGGCCCTGCGCGGCGGGATCCACGGCGAGCCAGTACAGATCGTATGTCCCTTCGGTTGCCGGCGTTGGCCCGAAGCACGCGTAGCCGAGTAGATGATCGCGTTCGTCGAACGCGCCGACAAATTCGTAATCGGGAATTGCAAGAGCAGGTCCCTCGCTGCGCTCGGGACGACCATTTGTCACAGGTCCCTCGCCGAACGTCTCATCGAAGATCTCGAGCGCAACTGCGACCTCTTCGGCGGAGAATGCCGTCGTCGCGATGAGCAGCTCGGAGACGCGCTCGCGATTCTGGGGTCGCAGGGGAGCAAGTTGCATGGTCGCTATGCCCCGCCCGCAGCGAAGAGATCCAGCTCCGTCACACTGGACGTCACACCAGACAGGCGCTGCGCCATCAGCCAGCGTTCGGCCGTCGTGTCGCCAGCGCGTGAGCGCTGGAGCCCGAGCTCACAGACGCGGCGCACGAGCGAGCCATACTCGATGCCGGCGACGCGCGCCATGCGGGCGAGTCCAGCATCGGGCGAGATGTCGGGATTGGCATTCACCTCGAGGATCCACGGACGGCCGCGCTCGTCGATGCGCATGTCCACGCGGCCATAGCCGGTGCCGCCGACGATCCGCCATGCGGCCACCGCGATCTTCCGAAGCTGCGACGCGACGCTCGCGGGCAGCCGCGCGGGGCACCGTGGCGCAGAGCCGAGATCCTCGTCGCAACCCTCTTCCCACTTGGAGCGATAGGTGACGATGCGCCACATCCCCTTGGGCATGTTGCCGAAGTCGATCTCGGCGATCGGGAGCACTGCGTCGCCAAGGATGCCGACGTTCACCTCACGGCCCTCGATGTAGCACTGCACGAGCACCTCGTCCCACCGGTCGAGCATCATCCCGACGCGCTCGGTGAGGGCACGCGTGGTGCGGACGACGGAGCGCTGCTCGATGCCGATGGACGCATCCTCAGCTGCCGGCTTGCAGATGGCGGGGAAGCCGACGGTGGGAATGGCGCCTCCACGGCGGACGACGGCGAACTTCGGCACGGGAAGGCCGGCGCGCTCGAGCGCCGCGTTCACGACGTGCTTGCGCAGCGTCACCGACGTCGTCCAGCTCGAACTGCCGGTGTATGGCAACGAGAGCAGCTCGAGGACGGAGATGACGGGCGGCTCCAGCGCGGCGACGCCGTCGATCGACTCACACAGATTGAAGACGAGGTCGACGCGGGCGCGACGGAGCTTGTCGATCCATTTCGCGTCCGTGTGCACGGGAAGCCGAACGATCTCGTTGCCTTCGCTGGCGAGCGACGCTTCGATCGCCTGGACGGTTCCGATGATCAGCTGGTCGGCGGTCGCCGCGCTCGCGCCGTCGAAGAGGATGCCGATCTTCATGTGCGGCTCCTGCCGAGCGCGATGCCCTGCCGGTCCGCGGCGGCCATGAGGCACGCGCCGATCAACGCGTCATAGCTCAAGCCGGCGGCGCGCGCGGCCTTGGGCAGGCAGGAATTGTCGGCGATGTCGGGAAGAATGCCTGGCAGGGGATTCGCCTCGACGATGTTGACGCGCCCGCCGGCATCGAGCCTTACGTCGATGCGCGCCCAGTCCCGGCAGCCGAGCGCGCGATAGGCGCTCAGCACGACGTCGTCGATCTCGGCGTGGAGCGTGTCGTCGATCTGCGCGGGGCAGGAGAAGATGTCGAGTGGATTCTCCGGCCGGTCCCAAAGCCATTTGGCCTCGAAGCCATAGATCGGCAGTGCGCCTGTGGGGAGGGAGGCAAAGTTCAGCCCGACGATCGGGAGCACCTCTGCTCTCACGCCGTTGCCGAGTACGCCGCACGTGAATTCGGCGCCGGGGAGAAAGGTCTCGACGATGACGGGCTGGTCGTAGCGCTCCATGAGGTCGCGCACAACGGGTGCAAGCGAGTCGGCCGAGGCGATGAAATTCCTCTCGGTGATTCCCTTCGACGATCCTTCGTGCACGGGCTTGGCGAAGAGCGGGAGTCGGAGCGTGGAGGCGGCAAGGGCGCGGAGGTCGTCACTCGTGCTGACGAGGCACCAGTCCGCTGTGGGGACGCCATGCGCGCGGAGGATCTCCTTGGTGCGCGCCTTGTCGAGGCAGAGGGCGAGCGTGAACGGGTCGCTTCCCGAGTAGGCAACGCCGTAGAACTCGCAAATCGACGGGACATGTGCTTCGCGATTCGGTCCGCGGAGTCCCTCGGCGATGTTGAAGACGATGTCTGGTCGCGCGTCGCGGAGGTGCTGCGGAAAGTCGTCGGTGGCCTCGAGGCGAATGACGTCGCCGTAATGG
Source organism: Gemmatimonadales bacterium (assembly GCA_038319955.1). Classification (GTDB taxonomy): domain Bacteria; phylum Gemmatimonadota; class Gemmatimonadetes; order Gemmatimonadales; family Gemmatimonadaceae; genus AG11. Next base: position 12,026 of record JBBQDT010000078.1, read on the forward strand.
GCGAGGGCGTTGGCCACGGCGTCGATGGTTTCGCGCGAGTCCCATTCCGCGTACTCGTCGTCCGGCGCGTGCGCTGGCGCGACCAGCGTGGCGAGGCCGGTGCCGCTACTGGGCGGCTCCTCGTCGGCGCGCGCCAGCTCGGCCGCGCTGTCCGCGGCGATGGAGTCAGGCTTTTGATTGTACGCGAAACCGATGCGCGTCATCCCATCCCGGAGTGGTGTGCTGCGCTGCCGTGCTACTCGTCGCGGACCGCGCACAATCTGGCGTCGATCATCGCGAAGCGCCCTGGCTGGGGCGTCGAACTCATGATACGCACGCGGGCAAATCGCACGCCACGTGCAACGCGCCGAAGATACGTCCGCTGATTTTTTCGCGCAATGAAAAAATCAGCCGATGCGATCAGACTTTGTGGTAACCGATCCTCGCTGCTTCGCGTCGGTCGGTGGCTTCGTAGATCTCGAAGTCGGAGAAGAAGGCGGGCGCTTCCTGGGTGAGCACGCGGAGCACCATCACGGCCATGCGGCGGATCTCGAGCTCGGCGCCTTCGCTCGAGCGGAGCTCGAGCATGGTGCGCCACGCGCGCGCATTGCCGGTGACGACGATCTTCGTCTCCGTCGAATTGGGAAGCACGCCACGCGCCGCTTCACGCGCCATCTTACGGCGATGGACCTTGTCCGCCACCCACCCGTAGCGCTCCATGAGCTGCGCAACGAGCGCGACGTACGAGCTCTGCGCGCTCTCGATCTGCGCCGACCAGGCGCTCTCGAGCGCTTGATCCCCGATGATCGCGGGCGGCACGACGAAGTTCGCCTCGCTCTCATCCACATACCGCTGCGAGAGCTGCGAATAGGCGAAGCCCGCGCGGTGTCGTACCAATTCGTGGGTGAGTGAGCGACTCACACCCTCGAGGAGCAGCGAGTAGTTCGCGTGCTCCAGGACACTGCCGTGTCCCTGCTTCTTGATGTTCTCGAGGTAATCGCGTGTGGATCGGTTGGCCGGATTGTGCTGGCTCATGTAGCAGAGCCGTCCGGCGAACTCGGCGAGGCGCTCGCCGTCGGTGCTCTCGCCCTGCCACTGCACGGGCAGATGCTCGGGCGTGCTGAACGCGGGACGCGAGAGCACGGTGACTTTCGGCTCGTGGTAGAGGCGCGGCGCGGAAACGGCGGCAGCAGTCATGGGCTGGGTTCGGGGAGCGGGAAAGTTATTCGAATGGAAGTTCGTTCGCGCGGTACTGACCGGCGTCTTCCTGCGCGAGGAGATCCAGACGGGAGTGGGCATACGCCCGATCGCGCTCCACGATCGCCAGCGCCGCGCGCGCTGCCGTCGGGAGCGCGGGCAGTGCCGGGTCGTACTTCACGCGATCGACGGCGCGCTCGCCAGGCAGCGCGACCTTTGCGCCCGGGTTCAGCAACGACTCCGGATCGAAGGCGCGCTTCACCACCGCGAACCGCTCGAGCGCCTCGCGTGGCCACACCTTGTCGAGCAACGGCGCGCGGAGACGACCGTCACCGTGCTCGCCCGAGAGCGTTCCGCCGAGCCTCGATGTGAGCGACGTCACATCGGCGAGCAGGCCGTCCACGCGCTCGCGCCAGTCAGGCTCACGCACGTCGACGAGCGGATTCACATGCACGTGCGCATCGCCGGCATGACCGAAGATCACTCCACGTACGCCGCGAGCGTCGAGCGACGAGCGGACACCGCGCACGTACGCGGCGAGGTTCGCGGGAGGTACGCAGCCGTCCTCGATGAATTGCATGGACTTGAGTGCCGGATCGAGGCGGCTGAGGATGGGACTCGCCGCATGGCGAAGCTCCCACATCGATTCCTCGGTCGGGACGTCGAGGGCAAGCGCAACGGTAGTGGCGCCCGCGCCGACGAACGCGGTCTCGAGCGCCGCGGCGAGCCGGGCACACTCGTCGTCGGAATTCCCTTCCACCTCGGCGAGTAGCACCGCTTCCGCCTGCTCGGGTGCGGGGACGTTCGCGCCGCCGCGGCGCGCCACGTCGAGGAACGTGCGGTCGAGCAGTTCGCATGCGCTCGCGCCCGCGTCACGCGCGAGGCCAGCAGCGATGACTGCGGCCTCCAGCGAATCGAAGGCGCCGAGCACACTGGCGGTCGCCGCGAAGGATGGCGTGAGTCGGAGCTCGAGACCAACGATGATCGCGAGCGTCCCTTCGCTCCCGACGAGCAGATCCACCAACTCGCCGGAGTCGGCGTAAGCGGACAGCCCATAGCCCGACGACTCCTTTCGCACGCCGGCATGTCGCGACGGTGCTCTTCGTTCGGCGGCGATCAGCGCGTCGGCGTCGGCGAGAAAGCGGCGCACAGGCTCGACGGAGGGCGGTGGCGATCCGCGACGAACCTCGGCGCGCGAGCCATCGGCGAAGACGCAGTCGAGCGCATTCACCCAGGGTCGCATGGAGCCATACCGAAGCGTGTGAGCACCGGACGAGTTGGTGGACGCCATACCCCCCACGGTGCAATACGCGCCGCTCGATGGATCGACTGGGAAGGTCAAGCCCACCTTCCGCGCCGCGGCGTCGACGGCATCGCGGAGCACACCAGGCTCACAGCGCACTGATTGCCGCGCGACGTCCACGCTGTCGAGCGCGTCGAATCGGCTGAGGTCGACAATCACACCGTCGCCGATGGCGCCGCCCGCCATGCTGCTCCCCGATCCGCGCGGAATCAACGGGAGTCGTTCACCAGCCGCCCACCGCACGAGCGCCACCACGTCGTCCGCGTCGGCGGGGACGGCCACCGCGCGTGGAATGATCTGCGCGATTCCCGCCGCTTCGCTGTAGACGGCGCGCGCCGGTTCGTCATCGCGGTAGATGCCGCGGAAAGCGGTTGGGCGAATCGATGAGGCCATTGCCTGCAGGTGATGGTGCTGTCGTCGGGATGGTGCGCTCTCGAACCCGCTGCGCCGGCGGACCGTTACGGACCCGCCCTTGCATGTCGATACTCCCGGAGCGCGGGTCCATTGGCGTCGGGCGGAACGACAGGCGCCATGTCCCGGACTATTTTCCGTACCGTGACGAGAAGTCTAATGCCGGAGACCGGCGAGCCAATGGAGTCCCGCACCGTGCAGGACGCGGCGCGACTCGCGAGTGCGGAACGCTTCGCTCGCGAGGTGTTGCCGGCCGTGTCGCGCACCTTCGCGCTCAGCATCCGCGTGCTGCCGGGCGCACTCGGCCGAGCCGTGCTCGCCGCCTATCTCCTCTGCCGGATTGCCGACACGCTCGAAGACGAGCCGTCCCTTCCCGCCGCCGAGAAAGCGCTGCTGCTCGATGCGCTGGCGGTGTGCTTCGAGGATTCGGCCGCCGCTGACGCATTTCCGTCGCTCGTGACCAACCTCACGGGTGACGCGGCGCACGTGCGTCTCGCGACAAACACGGACCTCGTGTTCGTCCTCTATCGCAGCCTTCCCGTCGCGACGCAGATCCACGTGCGACGATGGGTTGGCGAGATGATCGCGGGCATGCGGAAGTTCGTGCTGCTCTACCCGCACGGCATCCGCATCCAGAACCTCGACGAGTACAAGGAGTACTGCTACTACGTCGCCGGAACGGTGGGCTATCTCCTCACGGACCTCTGGCACGAACACGCGCCGAGCATCGGCGATCGGCAGTACAAGGTGCTGCGCGAGAAATGCCGCGCCTTCGCGGAGGCGCTCCAGACGGTGAACATTCTCAAGGACGTCGCGACGGACGCCGAGCAGGAGAACTCCATCTACATCCCGGAGGACCTGCTGCGCCTGCATGGCAGCAGTCACGCGACCATCCTCCACGCGGACCGGCTGCTCGGCACCAGGCTGGCGCTCGCGACGCTGGTGCAGCTCGCCTGGCACGATCTGGAGGGGGCGCGAAGCTACCTGCTGCTCATTCCGCGTCGCGCAGTGCCCATCCGCCTCTTCTGCGTGCTGCCGTTGCTGTTCGCGTACGCGACGCTGCGGGACCTGACCCGAACGCCGACCGCCCTCGCCAGGCGCGAGGTGGTGAAGATCTCGCGTCGCGAAGTGAAGTCGCTGACGCTGATCGGGTTTCTCGTGATCCTGAGTAACCGCGGACTGGGCTGGCTTGCCGACCGCGCGATGCGGCGGCCGTTCGTCGTCGCAGGGGTTCGCTAGCTCAGCGATCCAGCCGGCGTCCGCCGACGGCAGCCGCGAGCATGCTGATGAGCGACGGCGGACGACCCGCGTCGCCGCGTTCGAGTCGGTCCAGCACCTGCTCGAGCCCGAGTTGCGCCCGAGCGACGCTGTTGGCGTGCGAGGCGCGCGCAGCGGCGAACGCGATGGGGACGACCACCGCGGCGGGCGCGACGATCGCGAAGGCTGGAAAGCTCAACGCCGCGAGGATGCCACCCGCGACCACCGACCCTCCGGTGAGCGCGATGTTCTGCTTCGCCATGACGGCACGGTAGCCATCGAGGTGCGCATCGAGGCGTACGATGACGCGATTGCCATCGAGCGCGATCGCGGTGGCGCCGACGCTGCTGGCGCGTACGAGTGCATGACCACGGGCGCTCAGGCCGCGCCGCATCACGCCGACGAAATCGCGGCGCGCTTCCCACACGATGCGCTCGCCGAAGTATCGCTGTGGGATCAGCGACTCCTCGCGTTGCATCCAGTCGTCGAGCGCCTTGAGCACTTGCTCGGGGGTCCCGCGGACCGTTCGCTCCGCACTCGCCGCGGCGCCGCCGTACAGACTGGCGAGCAGACCGCCGTCGGGCGCCTGCACCACGCTTCGCGTTCGCTCCTCCGCCAGCGCCTGGCGGAGATTCACCGGATCGAGCCCGACCTCCTTCGCCAACGCCTCGAGCTGCGCCTCGGTGAGACGTCCTTCGGGGTCACTGGCACTCGCGGCCTGTAGCTCGACCGCGCGCGCCAGGATGCGATCGACAGACGCGCGGTCGATCGAAATGGGAACGGGCGGGCGCGGGGAGTCGGGCACGAGTCAAAGATAACGCGTCATCACGAGGCGATGTTCACACCGCCGGCACGATCGCGCGGCGCGCGCCCTGCCACGATGGCTGCTGCGGCCACGTACCCGGTGGCGTTGAGCGTGGTGAAGATCATGTCCGGCACGACGTCGACCGCCATCAACAGGCCGACTCCCTCCGGCGGAATGCCGACGGAAGCGAGCATTGGCGCGAGAATCACGAGCCACGAGTGCGGCACACCCGGCGTGCTGACGCTGAGGAGGACGCTCGCCACGAGCAGCGTAAGAATCTGCGTGGCGCCGATGTCGATACCGTACAGCCGTGCGAGAAACAACGCGCCGGTGACCTTCGACACCGGCGATGCGATCTTGAAGGTGGATGCAGCGAGCGGCAGCACGAAGCCGCTCACGGCCGGCGGAAGCCGCAACACGCGATCCGCACCGTCGATGAGTGCCGGCAACGCGGCCAGCGAAGACATCGTGCCGAACGCAACGACCTGGCCGGGCAGCGCCGCACGCGCGAACTGTCGCATCGAAATGCCGGTGGTGATGAACACGACAGGATAGAGCACCAGGATCATCCCGATCGTCAGCACGAGCGTCGCGGCCATGTAGTAGCCGAATGCACCCGCTGCGGCCGCACCGAGACGCGCCGTTGTGGGGACGATGAGGGTGAAGACGCCGATGGGCGCGAGCGCGATCACCCAGCGCACCAGGACCAGCATTGCTTCGGCCAGCGCACGGAAGAAGCGCAACAGCGGTTCGGCCGTCTCGGCCGCCATTCGCGACAATGCGACCGCGAACAGCAGGGTGAACACGATGAGCTGCAACAATGCGCCGCTCGTCGCGGCCTGGATCGGATTGGACGGAACGAGCCCGATCAGCCAGTCACGCAGGCCTGGCGCGGAATGAATCGCCGCGGTCGTCTCGCTCGCCATCGCGGCGACGCTCTGGTGCAGTGCTGCGCTCGTCGCGGGATCGATCGCGAGGCAGTGCATCGACCACGTGACGGTGACTGCCGAGTAGATGCACGCCACGACCAGCAGGCCGAGAAAGGTGAGCAGGGAACGCTTGCCCAATCGTCCAACGGCCACGGTGCTGCGATCGGCGATGCTCGAGATGAGCAGCGCCACCACGAGCGGAATCACCGTCATGCGTATCGCGTTGACCCACAACACGCCGGCGGGCTCGATCGCCGTGGCAATCGCGAGTGCACGCGGGCTGTGTGATGCGGCGACACCTATGCCGATGGCCAATCCGGCCAGCAGCGCGAGGAAGACTCGGCCTGTCGGCGAGGTGAGAATCGCTCTGGGACGCATCGTGGTGCGGCACTCCCGGTGGACGATGGACTGCAACGATGCCGAGCGGGAGCGCTGTGCGCCATCGCCATTGTGTCGTCGCGAATCGCACGATACCGTCATGCCCCATGGTCACCCTGCATGACATTCGCGGCGCGCATGCGCGCATCGCCGGGACGGTGCATCGCACACCGGTCGTTGGAAGTCGCACACTCGCGACGCTCGCCGGCACGGCGCGAGTCGATCTCAAGTGCGAAAATCTCCAGAAGACCGGCTCGTTCAAGGCGCGCGGCGCGTTGAACAAGCTGCGCCAGCTTTCACCCGATGAGCACGCGCGCGGTGTCGTGACCGTCTCGGCGGGGAATCACGCGCAGGCGCTCGCGTGGTCCGCGCAGCAGACCGGCGTGCGTTGCACGGTGGTGATGCCAGCCACCGCAGCGCAAACCAAGGTCGATGCGAGCCGAGGGTACGGCGCGGATGTCATCCTGCACGGCACGAGCATGGACGCGTTCCAGAGAGCGCGGGAGCTCGCGAGCTCGGAGGGGTTCGTGTTCGTACACCCGTTCGACGACGACCACATCATCCAGGGCACCGGCACCGTTGGGCTCGAGCTACTCGAGCAAGTGGAGATGCCGGATGTGGTCGTGGTGCCGATCGGTGGCGGCGGCCTCATCGCCGGCGTGGCGGTGGCGATCAAGGAGTCGAGTCCTCGCACGCGAGTCATCGGCGTGGAGCCGACCGCGGCGACCGTGATGCGACAGAGCATGGATGCCGGCAAGGCGCTGCGGGCGATGCCCGATGTCACCATCGCCGACGGACTCGCCGCACCGATGGCCGGCGACCGGAACTTCGAGATCGTGCAGCGCTACGTGGACGACATCGTGCTCGTGAGCGACGACGAGATCATTCACGCGATGCAGATGCTGTTGTCCCGCTGCAAGCTGCTGGCAGAAGGTGCCGGCGCAGCGTCGACGGCCGCGCTGCTCGCGGGGAGGATTCCGCTCGTGGGCGGGGAGAAGGTGGTGGTGCTGCTGAGTGGCGGCAATGTGGACCTCAAGCGGCTTGGCGAGATGCTCGTTCACTAAGGTGTCGTCCCGACAGGAGCGCGCCGCGCGACCGAGGGACTTCGCTCGGGACGACGAGAATCGCCTAGCCCGGATTTCTCACGAGATGTAGCAGTTGTGGGTGAGCGGGGCGTTTGTGGCGGTTGACCGATGCCGGTCGTTGGTGTGGTGGGCGTGCGGCGGGTTCCACGAAAGTCTGTGGGTCGTCGAAGGGGTCTCGCTGGGG
>JBBQDT010000079.1:0-19370 GCA_038319955.1 Gemmatimonadales bacterium
GGGCACCACGCGCGCGGCCGACGACATCCGCCCGGAACGACAGCGGGAAGTGGAGGGCGGTGTCGATGCCGCGCTCTTCGGCAGTCGCGCGAACCTCGAGGTCACGGGCTTCCAGCGCAACATCTCCGACCTGCTCATCACGCGGACGCTCGCACCATCCACCGGCTACAGCGCCGAAGTCTCGAACGGTGCAGCGATGCGCGTCCGCGGTCTCGAGGTGTCGGTCAGTGCGTATCCGGTCCAACGCAACAGCTACGAGTGGAACACGCGATTCAATTACGGCATGAATCGCAGCTTGATCACGAACCTGCCTGTGCCGTCGTTCCTGCTCGGCACGCCGCAGACCGGCGCGGTGAAGATCGAGGAAGGGAAGTCGGCGACACAGTTGATCGGCAATGACACACTTCCGCAGCCCGGTGGCCGCGTGGTGGTGCCCGTGGTGATGGGCGACGGCAATCCTTCCTGGACGGCGGGCTGGTCGAACGAGGTGCGCGTCGGCGCGATCTCGCTCTACGCGCTCCTCGACCATCAACAGGGTGGCATGCTCGCCAATGGCACGTGGCGCCACTACGACCTCGGGCAGAACTCCCGTGACTACGACGAGTTGACGAGCACGGGACAGAAGCTCGGCGCGTTTCGCACGAGCACCTACCTGCAGGTGACGAGGATCTACTACCAGGACGCGACCTATACCAAGCTGCGCGAGGTGACGCTGGGCTGGAACATTCCGTCGCGCTATCTGTCATCGCTGACGCGCGTGAGCAACGCCAAGCTCTCGTTCACGGGCCGAAACCTCAAATGGTGGACTGATTTCCGCGGCGGCGATCCCGAGGCGCAGAACTTCGGCGCCGGCAATGTCCCGGATGCCGTGCAGCGCAATCGCGAGCTCGCGGCCTATCCGGCGAGCAAGTCCTTCTGGCTCAACCTCTCGGTGGACTTCTGACCATGCGCACACCATCCATCCGCATCCGACGCGTGGTCACTCTCGCCACCTCTGCTGCACTCCTCGCGGCGTTCGGTGGCTGCAAGGAATCCACCATCCCCAACTTCAACACACCGAACATCGACGGGCTGCTCAGCAATCCCGACGCCGCGACGGTGAACACGACCGTGGCAGGGTTGCTCGTGGGTCTGCGCGCCACCGTCGGCACGTGGGCGACCGGGCTTGGCATCCTGGGGCGTGAGGTCTACAATCTCGACCCCGCGGAGCCGCGCAATGTGCTCGGCTACCTCGTGGGACCGCTCGAGCCAGGCGGCTTCGTCGCTGACGTCGGCTGGTCGTCGTCGTACCGCGACCTGCGGACCGCAGCGACGATCCTCGATGCGATCGACAAGGTGACGGGCTATACAGCGGCCCAGAAGTCGGCGACGCGTGGCTTCGTGAAGACGATCATCGCGCAGGAGTACGTGAATCAGCTGCGCGTTCGCGACACGCTCGGCATCGTCGTCGACGTCCCCGCCGATCCCACCGTGCTCGGTGCGTTCGTGACGAAGGACAGTGGCTTCAAGCGTGCGGCCGCCTTGTTCGACGAAGCGAAGGCCGATCTCCTCGCGGGCGGCACGGCGTTTCCCTTCGCGCTCACGAGTGGTTTCGCCGGCTTCAACACGCCGGCAACATTCCTCAAGGTGAATCGCGCTCTCAAGGCGCGTGTCGACATCTATCGTGCCGACTGGGCCACGGCGCTCGTGACGCTCGGCGAGTCGTTCATCAGCACGTCGAGCACGAGCGCCGCCGCGCTGGCGACGGGCGCGTATCACGTGTACTCGACGACTTCGGGCGACGTGCTGAATCCCCTCTTCGACGCAGCGCCACGTGCGCTTTTCGCGGTGCCGAGCTTTCTGACCAACGCGCAGCGTCGGCCCGACGGCTCACCGGACCTGCGTGCGTCGAGCAAGGCGCTCGTTACCCCGGTGAGTGTGACGAACCAGGGTGTGACCTCGAACGTGAAGATCATTGCGTACGCGAGCAACGTGGCGCCCGTACCGATCATCAAGAACGAGGAGCTGATCCTGATGCGAGCCGAGGCGTACAATGGCCTGGGCAACCGCGCGCTGGCGATTCAGGACCTGGACTTCATCCGGGTGAACTCCGGGGGCCTCGCGCCACTCGGCGCTGCATTCGCAGGTGATATCGTCAGCGAGATCCTCTACAACCGCCGCTACTCGCTGTTCGACGAGTATGGGCATCGCTGGGTGGACCTGCGCCGCTACGGACGTCTCGCGACGCTGGAGAAGGCGCTCCCCACGCACAAGATCTTTCCGGTCGTGCCGATTCCGGTGGACGAATGCAACCAGCGTTCGCCGCTGCCGAAGGGCTGCATCAACATCCAGGGCTTCTGACCTGAAAAGGATGGCAGGTCCCTCGCTGTGCTCGGAACGACAACTCAACCTGTCGTCCCGAGCTACCAGCGGGGGACCTGCTTTTCCGTTCCGCTACGGCAGCAGCGTGGAGCCCAGCGTGTAGCGGGAGATCCACTCGTACTCGCGCTTCATGCGATCCAGCTGGTGGTAGTACTCCGTGAAGCCATGCCCCTCGCGAGGATAGAAGACCAGTTCGGTGGTCTTCCCACGATCCTTCAGTGCCCGATAGAACTCCATCGGCTGGCCGATCGGTACGCGCTCGTCACTGCCACCATGCAGGATGAGCAGCGGCGTGGTCACCTTGTCGGAGTAGCTGATCGCCGACCGCTCGAGGTAGTACTTCACCGAGGGGTTGATGATCGAGCCGTCGTACTGCGGCAAGCCGTTGAAGAAGGTGTTGATGTAGCCGGGAATGTCCGTGGTCCCCGCCATCGAGAGGAGCGAGGGAAGGCCTGCGCCCATCATCGCCGCCTTGAAGCGACCCGTCTGCGACACCACCCATGACGTCATGTACCCGCCGTAGCTCCAGCCCTCGAATGCCATGCGCGTCGAGTCGGCGATGCCGCGACGAATCAGCTCGTCGACGCCCGTCATGATGTCCTGGTAGTCGCCACCGCCCCAATCGGGAATGTTGCCGCGCATCCACTTTTCGCCGTAGCCGGTGGAGCCGCGGGGATTGGGATAGAGCACGGCCCACCCCCTCGACGCCCACGACTGGCCGGGGCTCGTGCCGCCCTTGAATCCGTTCGTGTGTGCGCCGGTCGGCCCTCCGTGTGCCGATACGAGCAGCGGCACCTTGGTGCCCGCCTTGTAGCCCACGGGCGTGAGCAACACGCCTTCCACCGTCGAGCCGTCCTTGCTCTTCCAGGTAATGACGGAGGATTCGCCGAGCGCGACGTCCGCGAGCCATGGGTTGGTGTTGGTGAGTCGCCTGGGCGCCGACCCACCGTCCCGGACGTACACCTCGGCCGGCCAGTTCGGCGTGTCCATCGTGAATGCCAGCCTCGAGCCATCCTTGCTCGGCGACGGCGCACTCACGAGTGCGTCGCGCGTCAGTTGCTTGTACGACCGTGTGGCAACGTCGTAGTCGTAGAGGCTCTGATAGACGCCGTCGCTCGCGTTGAACCACAGGTGCGTACCGTCGGGGGACCAGCGCACCGCGCCGACACTCACGTCGAACGTCGGAGACGCATGGTCCGTCGTCTTCCGTGACGCGACGTCCCACGTGACGAGATGTGCATTGCGGATGGTCCGCGCCATGATGCCGTCCTTGTTGCCCTTCCATTCGTGCGGATTGACCGTGTAGGCGAGGGTTGCACCGTCGGGCGAATACTGCGGTGTGCTTTCCACGTCGTGCGAGGTCGTCAACCGATCGAGCTGCCTGGTGGCGACGTCGACGACATAGGCATCGCGTCGCTCGTCACGGATCATCGTGGTGGGCGAGGCGTCGAAGGCCAGCGACTTGCCGTCGCGCGACCAGGACATGCCGCGAACGGTGTAGTCGCCGCTCGTCACCTTGGTCGCTCGCCTGGACGCGACGTCCACCACCCAGAGGTGGTTGAGGCGCAGGTCGCCCTCGTAGACCTTGGGGTCGTCCTTGCGGCGAATGCGCGCCTCGGTCTCGCGCGACACCGTGTCGGGCGTGCTGTACGCGATGCGCGTGCCGTCGGGCGACCAGCTGTACGCGACGACGCCATCACGCGCGGACGTCAGCGCCCACCCTTCGCCACCGTCGGCGTTGAGGAGCCAGATCTGCGGCTTGGGCGCATCGTCGCCAGTGCCGCTGCCGCGCGCGCTGACGAACGAGATCGTCGATCCGTCGGGGGACCACTGCGGCTGTGACTCGCCGCGCTCGCCCGTGGTCAGTTGTCGTGCGGCGCCGCCGGCGGCGGGTACGATCCAGACGTGCGAGCGCCGATCGTGCTTGTCACCGAGGGCGGTGTCGCTCTTCACATTCGCGTGCTCCCACGCAGAGACGACGTAGAGGACACGGTCGCCGGCGGGCGACAGCGCGACGCCGTTGACGCCACGCATGCGCATGAGGTCATCATCAGTGATGGGGCGCTTCGCCTGCGCGTGGAGAAGCGCCGGCATCCCGAGCAGCGCAGCGGCGAGCAGGCGAGCGAAGGGCATACGGTATGGAGCGATGCGAATCATGACGATCTCCAGAAAGGCGTGCTGCGTGGGCCGCCCACGACGTCGAGGCGGAGCACCAATATGCGACATGGGGAGGCGGCCATCCAGTCGACATGCCCATGGCGTCATTCGGGCGATTGTCCAGGCAAGAGATTTTTGCCGCCTCGTTGTGAGTGAGCACGCGGCGATGCATGTTCCCGCTTCCCACCGCACGGAGTACACAGTGCCGAATACCCGCACGATCGCCCTGCTCGCGATCGCACTTGCCACATCGGCCTGCGCGACGCCGGGAGCACAGGGTACCGATGGAGCCACGTCGACGAGCGCCGCGCCTGCACCACGCACGCAGGACGTCATCACCTACGCTGAGTTCTCGGATCCGTCGATCGGGGACCTCGACGCGCTGTCGATCATCAAGCGGCTGCGGCCCGCGTATCTTGCCACGCGCGGCGGCGCCGGCATGAGCGTCAACACGCCGGTCGCCGGGATGCACGTGACGATTGGCGGCGGTCCGCTACAGCCCATCACCGCACTGACCAGCATCCGCGCCAACGAAATGCTCGAAATCCGCTACCTCAACGCCACCGCTGCTGCGCAGGCCTATGGCAGCGCCGCCGGTGCCGCTGCCGTCATCATCATCAAGCGCCGTTAACCGTTCGTCGTTACATCGTCTCCCGTGCCGAGGATCGAAACATGAGGAAAGCTGGTGTCCGAGTGCGCACAGTGTGGTTGTTACCCTTGCTCGTGGCGGGGAGTGCCGTCCCCGGCTCCGCGGGCGCCGCAGTGGTGTCCGGCGCTCGCGCCCCGCACGTCGCGCCGCGACTCGCGGCGGTCGTGCGAGGTCGCGTCACCGATCGCGAGAGTGGCCAGCCGGTGCCGTCGGCGCAGGTGGTGGTCGTCGGCTCCCTGAACATCGGCGCGATCACCAATGCCAACGGTGATTACGTGCTGCGCGGTGTGTCCGCAGGCGCGGTGGTGCTTCGCATCTCGCGCATCGGGTACGAGCCGACGCGCGTCTCGGTGACGACGGTGGACAACGGCGAGGCGGTCGCCAATGCGACGCTGAGCCGCGCCGCGGCGCGGCTCGAGGACGTCGTCACCACGGCAACCGGTGACCAATCTCGCCGCTCACTCGGGAACGTGGTCGCCACGGTGAATGCGGATTCGCTCGCCAAGACGGCTCCGATCAAGAGCATCCAGGATGTGCTGCAGGCCCGCACCGCCGGCGTGCAGGTCATTCAGGGACAGGGCGTCGTCGGTGGGTCGCCGAAAATTCGTATTCGCGGGAACAGCTCGCTCTCGTTGAGCAACGAGCCACTGGTGGTGGTGGACGGCATCCGCTTCGACGGTGGCGGCGAGCAGGGCAACACGTCGGGCATCACGATCAACCGGCTGAGCACCATCGATCCCGAGACGATCGAGAGCCTCGACATCATCAAGGGTCCCTCGGCGGCCGCGCTGTATGGTACGGCGGCGGCCAATGGTGTCATCGTGGTGAAGACGAAGCGCGGCAGCACCGGCGCGCCGCGGTGGTCCACGTTTGCCGAAGGCGGCATCTCGCAGATTCCGGCGACGTATCCGGCGAACTTCCGGAGCTTCGGCCGTAATCTCGTCAACGGCGTGCCCTCGGCCGCTCCCGTGCAGTGCACGATCACGAATGCCAGCCTCAAGTCGTGCGTCATCGACAGCCTGTCGGTCTACAATCCGTGGACGGCCGCGGAGACGAACCCGTTCGCGAATGGCGCATCGGGCAATGTCGGCGTGCAGGTCTCGGGCGGCACCGAGGCGGTGAAGTATTTCGTCAGCGCGGATCGCCAGGGCGACTCCGGGCCGTACAGGATGCCCGACTTCGAGATCGCCCGCATCACGGACATCCGCGGCACCGCACCTCGCGAGGAGCAGATCACGCCGAATCACCTCCGGCAGACGTCGGTGCGCGGGTCGTTCACCTTCCCGCTCGCGTCCAACGCGACGCTCGACATCTCGACGAGCTACCAGGACCGTGACCTGTTCACGCCGTTCGACGGAACGTTCTTCGCCGGCCTCTCGAACCAGCTCTTCTCGGCCCCGGGATTCAAGAATGCCACGAACGGCACCGCGCGCGAATTCGTCGGCGACATCTTCAGCGTGACGAACCGGCTCACCAACGAGCGGTTCACCGGGAACGGCTCCATCAACTGGACGCCGATCGCCTGGCTGCACCTCACCGGCGAGGGTGGCCTCGACAACTCGAACGCCAACAACTCGCAGTACCAGTATCCGGGCGAGGGCACCAACAAGGCGGCTGCGTGGGGGCCGAACGCGGCCCAGAACTACTCGGGCATCGACATCTACAAGACGAACACGCTCCAGTACACCGCGACGCTCCGCGCTGCGGCAACGCGTCAGCTGAGTTCGTCGATCGGCACGCAGACGACCGTTGGTGCCCAATGGTTCCGCACGGCGAGCGACCAGTTGTTCGGTGAAGGCTACGGCCTCGGCGTCGGCGCCACGACGCCGACGGCGGCATCACAGCGCCTCGCGTCCACCACCACGACGCAGAATGCGACGTACGGCTACTACGTGCAGGAGCAGCTGAGCCTCCGGGGCGAGAAGTTGTTCATCACCGGCAGCGCACGCACGGACCTCAACAGCTCCTTCGGCCGGAATGTCGGCAACACGGTGTACCCCAGCGCGAACGCGTCGTACGTGATCAGCGAGGAGTCGTGGTTCCGGAAACCCGCGATCGTCGACCAGTTGCGGCTCCGCGCGACGATGGGGCAGGCCGGTCTGCAGCCCAGTACCACGGCGGCGCTGGCCTTCCTCTCGCCGCTCACGTATCCGATCTCGGGCGGTTCGGAAATCGCCGGCCTGACGATCGCGTCGATTGGCAACGCGGCGCTCCGCCCCGAGGTCACCACGGAAGTAGAATCCGGCTTCGACCTGGCCATGCTGAAGGGTCGCCTCAATGTCGAGTTCACGTACTTCAACAAGAGCAGCCGCGACCAGATCTTCGCGCGGCCACTGCCGCCGTCGTATGGTGTCGGCGGAACGCAGACCGTGAACATCGCCCGCGTCACCAACAAGGGAGTCGAGCTGACCTTCGACGCGCAGTTGCTCCAGACGCGGATGCTCGCATGGGGGCTGCGATTCAACGGCTCGCACCTCGCCAACAAGCTCGTCGACGTCGGCGACGTGGTGCTCCCGGCGCCACAGGCCACACGCAATGTCGTCGGCTATCCGCTGTTCGGCCTCTGGGATCGCCCGTACACGTTCAGTGATGCCAACGCGGACGGCGTGATCACCCCGAACGAGATCACCCTCGCGTCGGCGGACGCCTACAAGGGCTCGACGCTGCCGGAGTACGAGGCCGGCCTTTCGAACTCGTTCCAGCTATTCAACAACAAGATCAGCATCAACACGCTGCTGGACTATCGCGGGAAGTTCTGGAACTCGTACAGGATCGGGCTGAATCGTTGCGTCTCGTCGAAGAACTGCGAGACGGTCAACAAACCCGGCTCGTCGCTCGAAGATCAGGCAGCGGCCGTCGCCGCGGGAACCGCGGCGCTGAACAACACGCAATGGGGGCTGTTCCAGAAGAACGACTTCATCAAGCTCCGCGAGATATCCGTCGCGGGTAACGTCCCCGACCACTTCGTCGGACGCTACCTGCGCGGCCGGTCGGCGCAGGTCGTGTTGTCGGGCCGCAACCTCGCGACGCTCTGGACCAGGTATCCGGGCATCGATCCCGAGGCCAATCGCCTTGCCAACGGCAATGACGATCTCGGCACGCCCCCGGCGCTCCGCACGTACAACGTTCGTCTCAACCTCGCGTTTTAATCCGACCTCACGAAACTGACGCATAGAGAGATATCATCCATGACATTTCCCAGAAGATTGAGGGGCGCGGCTGGCGTCCTTCCCATTGTGGCCGTCGTCGCGCTCGGCGCGTGCGACGCCGCGAAAGACGCGTTGCTCGAAGTCTCCACGCCGGACATCGTCACCACGGAGAAGGCGCAGAGCGTCGCGGGCGCGCAATCGTTCTACACTGCCGGCGTCGGTGAATTCTCGCGCTTCGTCGGCGGGGATCGTGGCGGCAATTCGCCGCTGGGACTCAACCTGACCGGCGGCCTTCTCGCCGACGAGTTGATCTCGGCGCGAACCGGCACCGAGCCGGTGGACAATCGCGCGATCAACCCGAATTCCTTTCCAATCAACACGTGGGATCAGGTTGGCAATACCTATACGCGTCTCGTGCGCGCGGCGCGCCTGCTCGCGAAGTTCCCACCAGCGACAGGTGGGCCCGCGCAGCTCGCGCTCCTCCACGCCATGGAGGGCTACACGCTCGCGATCACGGCGGAAGACTATTGCAACGGCATTCCGATCTGGGACGGAAAGAGCGAAGACCAGCCGACGACGGCGACGTACTCCACCGATCAACTCAACGCGATGGCCATCGCGCAGTTCGATAGTGCCATCGCGATGAGCACGTCGACAGCGACGACCAACCTTGCGCTCGTCGGCAAGGCGCGTGTGCTCATCAACCAGGCGAAGCCCGCCACGCTCGCCTCGGCACTCGCCGCGGCAGCGACGCTTGTCGCGCCCGTACCGGCCGGCTTCCTCTTCACGACCACCTTCGCCACGAGCAGCAGCGGTATCAACAACGGCGTCTATGACTGGGCGAATGCCACGAGAAACTTCGGCGCGGTCAACAGGGAGGGCATCAACGGCCTCGACTACGTCACCGCCAAGGATCCACGTGTGCTGATCGACGGCACCAAGGTTCAGGCGGGCCAGGATGGCACACCCGTTCCCACGCTGAACCAGTACACGAAGCCCGATGCCAACGTCACCGTGGCGTCCGGGATCGAGGCACTGCTGATGAAGGCCGAGTCACAGCTCGCGGCGGGCAATAGCGCAGCGTTCATCGCGGCGCTCAACGAAGCCCGCGCCACGAACGCCATACTCGCCGCCTCGCCATTGACGGATCCGGGCACCGCCGCGGGTCGCGTCGACCTCCTGTTCCGTGAGCGGGGATTCTGGATGTACCTCACGGCGCACCGGCTCGGTGACCTGCGTCGCCTCGTGCGCCAGTACGGTCGCGGTACCGAGACGGTCTATCCCACGGGTGCCTACTTCAAGGGCGGCTCGTACGGCACGGACGTCGCTCTCGTGCCGTCGCAGACCGAGACGAACAACCCCGATTGGAAGGCGTGCACGGACAAGAATCCGTAACACCAACTCCGGAAGCACAGCGGCCCCGCGAGCATCGCTCGCGGGGCCGCTGTGCAACTGCCTATAGACGCGGCAGCGTTACTCCGTGCTGGCCCTGGTACTTGCCGCGCTTGTCGCGATACGAGACCTCGGGTTCTTCCTCGCCCCGAAAGAACAGCACCTGCGCGATGCCTTCGTTCGCGTAGATCTTCGCCGGCAGTGGCGTGGTGTTGGAGATCTCGAGCGTGACAAAGCCTTCCCACTCGGGCTCGAACGGCGTGACGTTCGTGATGATGCCGCACCGCGCATACGTCGACTTGCCGACGGTGACGGTGAGGATGTTGCGCGGAATCCGGAAATATTCCACCGACCGGGCGAGGGCGAAGCTGTTCGGCGGCACGATGCAGACGTCGCCCTCCCACTCCACGAAGCAGCTGCTCTGGAAATCCTTGGGATCGACGATCGAGTTGAGGACGTTGGTGAAGATCTTGAACTCACGCGCGACGCGCATGTCGTAGCCATAGGAGCTGACCCCGTAGGAGATGACTCCTTCGCGGACCTGACGGCCCTCGAACGGCTCGATCATGCCGTGCTCGTTGGCCATCTTCGTGATCCAGCGGTCGGACATGATGGTCATGCGCGCTCGAACCTTGAAAGGGGAACCATTTAGTCGGGATTGATGCCGACGCTCGGCGCGAAAGGTATTCGCCGATGTGCATCATCGCCACACGACGACGCGTGCGCGCGATGATTGCGAGGAGATCGCTGCGCATCGAGCGAGAATGATTTCTATTGATGCGCGCCGTTGACACTGATTCGCAGCATCGGGTAACTTCATGCGCTGCGACTTAGTGAAATATTTCACGAGGGTGCGGAGACTCGATGGAACGCACGTACCTGCCTGTCCTATTGCTCATGGGATTTGTCGCCATGAATGCGGCGCTCATCCTCGTCATTTCTCACCTGACCCTTCGTCCTCGGCCTACCGAGGTGAAGCAGACACCGTACGAGTCCGGTATTCCGGTGCTCGGTGATGCGCGCGAGCGCTTCTCGGTGAAGTTCTATATGGTCGCGGTGTTGTTCATCATTTTCGACATCGAGACGGTGTTCATGATCCCGTGGGCAGCGCACTTCCGGCAGCTCTCGTGTGGCGTGGACCTCGTAGCGGGCGCGTGCCCGTCCGGACAGCTCTCGCTGTTCGGCCTCTGGGAGATGCTCGTCTTCATCGCCATCCTCCTCGTCGGATTCGCCTACGTGTGGAAGAAGGGAGCGCTGCAATGGGATTGAGCCCGCGTCCGGACGCAAGCACAGTCACGGTCGATCCGCAGAGCCAGGAGAGCTGGGTCACGACGCGCCTGGACTTCCTGGTGAACTGGGGTCGTGCCAACTCGCTGTGGCCGATGCCCTTCGGCACGGCCTGCTGTGCGATCGAGTTCATGGCCACCGCGGCCAGCAAGTTCGACCTCGCACGCTTCGGCATGGAGCGCATGAGCTTCTCGCCCCGACAGGCCGATGTGCTTATCTGCGCCGGTCGGGTGCCGTTCAAACTTGCGCCGGTGATCCGGCGCATCTGGCAGCAGATGCCGCAGCCCAAGTGGTGCATCTCGATGGGTGCGTGCGCGTCGTCGGGCGGCATGTTCGACAACTACGCCGTGGTGCAGGGCATCGATACGATCATTCCGGTGGACGTGTACGTGCCCGGGTGTCCGCCGCGGCCGGAAGGCCTGATGTACGGTATCATGATGCTCCAGAAGAAGATCATGGCCGAGCGCATGGCGGATACGTCGCTGCGCAACGAGATGGAGCCTGATCCCACGAGCCAGCTCTACCTGCCGCCGCGCCTCATCGACGAGCTCTCCGAGCCATTCGGCAACTCGATCCACCAGACGCGGTCGGGTCTGTGAGCTCACCGTTTCTTCCCGTCGTCGCCGGTCATGCCGAGGGCGCCGACGCGCCGGCGCCGGTCACGCCGAAAAATGTTCCGTATCGCGATGGGGTGGTGAACCCGACGGCCGATGCATTGCGCGGACAGTTCGGCGTCGCGGTGCATCGCGTGGACGTCGTGTGGAACGAGACGACCGTCATCGTCGAGAAGGCGCGTGTCAACGACATCGTGCGCTGGCTGCACGATGATCCCGCGCAGCGCTACGACTATTGCTCGGATGTCACGGCGGTGGAGTTCCGCGATCTCGAGCGCGCCATCGAGGTCGTCTGGCACCTGCGGTCGTTGCCCTTCCGTCGCTTCCTGCGGCTCAAGGCGCTCATACAAAAGGGCGCGCCGCTCGAAGTACCGAGCGTCTGGGACATCCACAAGGGCGTGGATTGGATGGAGCGTGAATGCTACGACATGTTCGGCATTCGCTTCATCGGGCATCCTGACCTGCGTCGCATCCTGATGTGGGAGCAGTACAAGGAAGGCTTTCCGCTCCGGAAGGATTTTCCGCTGCGCGGCCGCTTCAGCCGGTCCGAGCAGCTGCGTCAGGCGCTCGCGCAGAACCCTGAAGCCAAGTACAGCATGGAAGAGCTTTCGATCGCGGAGGCATTCGAGGACCTGCCAGCGGAGATGCAGAAACGTCTCGTTGCCGGCGAGCGGGTGGGAGAGTAGCGATGGCGACCACCAAGCGTACGGTCGAAGTCGAGCTCTCCACCACGGGCATGGATTCGCGCGGTCGACCACAACGCGTACCGCTCGTCACCGATGAAGCCGGCAACATCGTCCCGGTGTCGGCGTCGCCCGCGCTGGAGCCTGAGCTCGAGGGCGAGCACATGCTGATCAACATCGGGCCTCAGCATCCGGCCACGCACGGTGTGCTTCGCCTCGTGCTCGAGCTGGATGGCGAGACGGTGGTGCGGTGCATCCCGCACATCGGCTACCTGCACTGCGGCTTCGAGAAGATCGGTGAGTATCGCCAGTACAACCAGATCATCCCCTGGACGGACCGCGAGGACTACCTCAACTCACCGGGCAACAACGTTGCCTTCGCGCTGGGTGCGGAGCGCCTGTTCGGCATCGAGATCACGGAGCGCTGCAAGGTGCTTCGCGTCATCGCGTCCGAGCTCTCGCGCATCATCTCGCACTGCGTGTGGCTCGGCACCTTCTGCATCGACATCGGCGCCTTCACGCCGTTCCTGTGGATCTTCCAGCAGCGCGAGCGCGTCTACTCGATGCTCGAGAGCTGGATCGGCGCGCGGTTGACCACGACGCTGACGCGCGTGGGCGGCATGGGTGCCGACATTCCGGACGGGTGGACGGAGGATCTCCAGAACTTCGTGAACACCTTCCCGAAGGTGCTCGCCGAGTGCGAAGCGATGTTGACGAAGAACGCCATCTGGGTGGGGCGCACGGTCGGCCTTGGCGCGATGTCGGCCGAAGAAGCGGTGAACTGGGGACTCTCGGGTCCGATGCTTCGCGCGTCGGGCGTCGCGTACGACGTGCGGAAGGATTTTCCGTACCTCGATTACGAGACGTACGACTTCGACATCCCGGTTGGGCAGGCGGGCGACGTCTACGACCGCTACCTCGTGCGCGTGGAAGAGCTGCGCCAGTCGGTGCGTATCCTCGACCAGGCGCTCGACCGCTTGCCCGACGGACCGGTGAACGTGGACGACCACCGCGTGATCCTGCCGCCCAAGTCCAAGGCGACGAGTGACATGGAGAGCATGATCCACCACTTCAAGCAGGTGATGGAAGGTCCGCGTCCGCCCATCGGCGAGGCGTATGTCGCCGTCGAGAGCCCCAAGGGTGAGAAGGGATACTATATGGTGTCCGACGGCACGTCGAAGCCGGTGCGCTGGCGCATCCGTCCTCCCTCCTTCGTGAACCTTTCGGCAATTCCGAAGATGGTGGAAGGCCACCTGTTGTCCGACGTCATCGCGATCAACGCGTCCATCGATATCGTGATGGGGGAAATCGACCGATGAGCGCCGCGCACAATGAGATGGGTGGCGTTCGCGCGCCCGGCGACGCCCCGCATGCCGAGCACGGCTCGCACACGCCGGTATTCACCGGTTCGCGGAAGGCGGAACTCGACGAGCTGTTGACGCGGTACCCGACAAAGATGGCCGCCCTGCTGCCCGCCTTGTGGATCGTACAGGAAGAGCGCGGCTGGGTGTCGAGCGAGGGCATGGCGGAAGTGGCCGAGGTGCTCGAGTTGACGCCGGCATACGTGAAGGGCGTGGTGACCTTCTACACGATGTATCATCAGCACCCCGTCGCGACGCACTTCATCCAGGTCTGCACGACGTCGCCCTGCAATGTCTGCGGCGCCGAAGACGTGGTGAACGCGCTGCTCAAGCACACGGGCTGCGAAGAGCTCGGCGTGCAGTCGCCGGACGGCAAGTATCAGGTGATCGAGGTCGAATGCCTCGGCGCGTGTGGCTTCAACACACCGCTGATGGTCAACGAGAAATTCATCGAGTCGGTCACCGTGGAATCGGTGCCCGCGCTCCTCGCTTCATTGGGCTGACATGGGCTTTCCTCACACGCCGCACGAACGCGAGACGACGGTCCTCTCCCAGCACTTCGGCGTGCAGGAGGCGATCGGTCTCGAGGGTTGGCGCAAGCGCGGCGGCTACGTCGCACTGCAGAAGGCGCTCACGATGGAGCCGGGCGAGATCGTCCAGGTCGTGAAGGACTCCGGGCTCCGCGGTCGCGGCGGCGCCGGATTCCCGACGGGGCTCAAGTGGAGCTTCATGAAGCCGGGCGACGGCAAGCCGCACTACCTCGCCTGCAACGCCGACGAATCCGAGCCGGGCACCTTCAAGGATCGCGAGATCATGCGGTGGACGCCGCATGCCCTGATCGAGGGCTGCGCGATCGGCGCGTATGCGATCGGCGCTGAGGTGGCTTACATCTACATCCGCGGCGAGTACACGGAACCGCTCGAGAAGATGAACGCCGCGTGCAAGGAAGCGTACGCCGCGGGCATCCTCGGCACCAACGCGATGGGCACCGGCAAGACGATGCACGTCTACGTCCACAAGGGCGCCGGCGCGTACATCTGCGGCGAAGAGACGGCGATGATGAATTCGCTGGAGGGGCGTCGCGGCAATCCGCGCATCAAGCCGCCCTTCCCGGCGGTGGCAGGGCTGTTCGGCATGCCGACGACGATCAACAACGTCGAGACGCTCGCCGCCGTGCCGCACATCCTGAACAACGGCGCCGACTGGTACAAGGCGTTCGGCCGCGCGGACAATCCGAAGAGCACGGGGACGAAGCTGTTCTCCGTGTGCGGCAACATCCAGCGCCCGGGCAATTACGAAGTCGCAATGGGATTTCCCTTCAAGGATTTCCTGTACGACCTCTGCGGCGGTCCGCTGCCGGGCCGGCAGTTCAAGGCGATCATCCCGGGCGGCATCTCGGTGCCGATTCAGACGCGTGAAGAGGCCGAGAACTCGCCGATGGACTACGAGGGCTTCGTGGCCAATGGCACGATGCTCGGTTCCGGCGGCGTGATCGTCATCGATGACGCGCAGAACCTCGTGAAGCAGATCGCGCGCGCCGCGCGCTTCTTCGCGCACGAGAGTTGTGCGCAGTGCACGCAGTGCCGAGAGGGCACGGCGTGGACGACGAAGATCCTGGAGCGGATCGTCGCGGGAGATGGGACGCACGAGGACCTGGACACCCTGCTGGATATCGGCGAGCAGATGACCGGCAAGACCATCTGCGTACTGAGCGATTCGTGCGCGACGCCGGTGAAGTCCGGCATCGACAAGTTCCGCGCTGACTTCGAGGCGCTGATCAAGAAGAAGAAGGTCCACATGGTGCCCGCGCAGGTGGCCTGATGGCGGACGTGAAGATGGTGAACCTGACGATCGAGGGGCGCGCCCTCAGTGTGCCGGACGGCACCTCGATCCTCGAAGCCGCGAAGCTCGCCGGCGTGCTCGTGCCGCACTATTGCTACCATCCGGGATTGCCGGTGGCGGGCGTGTGCCGCATGTGTCTCGTCGAAGTGGAGAAGGCGCCGAAGCTCGCACCGTCGTGTGCGACCGCGGTGGCCGAGGGGCAGGTGGTGCACGTGCACAGCGACAAGGCGCTCGAGGCACGGAAGGGCGTGCTCGAGATGCTGTTGATCAACCACCCGCTCGACTGCCCGATCTGCGATCAGGCCGGCGAGTGCGAGCTGCAGGACTACACCTACCAGGAAGGACGCGACGAGGGGCGCTATCGCGATCCGAAGCGCTTCAATCCGGTGGAGGACTTCGGCGGTGACGTGATGTATGTCGCCAACCGGTGCATCCTCTGCACGCGCTGCGTGCGCTTCATGGACGACGTGGCGCACGACCCCGTGCTCTCGGTGGTCGAGCGGGGCGACCGCGCACTGATCGGCAAGTTCGAGGGCGAGGACATGACGCATGCGTGGGCCGGCAACGTCATCGACCTGTGTCCAGTGGGCGCGCTGCTCTCGAAGGACTCGCTGAACAAGGCACGCGCGTGGGAGCTGGATCGCTCCGCGAGCGTGTGCCCGAATTGCTCGCAGGGCTGCAACATGATCGTGGAGACGCGCGACAACCAGGTCGTACGCCTGCGCCCGCGCTCGAACGATGCCGTGAACAAGTACTTCATGTGCGACCACGGTCGCCTGAATTACCGCTGGATGAACCGCCCGGATCGCGTCGATACACCGATGGTCCGCCAGAACGGCGTGTTGGCCACCGCCGACTGGGAAGTCGCGCTCCGCGCTGCGGCGAACCTGCTGCAGGGAAAGCGCGCCTTCGTGATCGCATCGCCCAACCTGTCGAACGAGGCATTCTTCCTCCTCGGCAAGCTGGTGAAGAAGAATGGCGGTGCCGGGGCGTTCCGCGTGAATCAGGGCCAGGAAGCACCGCTGCCTGGTGTGGAGGATCTCGCCCTGCGTGCCGATCGCGCGGCGAACGTGCGCGGCGCGGAGCTCGCGGGCTTTACGCGGTCCGATGCGCCGTTGGGCACGCTGCAGGCGGGCGACGTGCTCGTCGTCGTTGACGAAGAATTGTCGGGCATGGACGCGTCGGACATCGCGAAGGCGGGCGCCGTCATCGTGATCGGCACCGCGCTCGCGGCCTGGGCGCGTCACGGCGCGAACGTCGTGCTGCCGATCGCCAACTCCGTCGAGGAAGACGGAACGTTCACCAACCTCCGGGGCCGTGTGCAGCGCTTCCTGCAGGCCAAGGCAGCGCCAGGTCTCGCTCGTCCGAGCTTCTTCGCCATCGGCGATCTGCTCGCCGCGATGGGCGACGGGCAGGGCTTCTGGACGGCGTCGCAGGCGTTCGACGCATTGGCCGCATCGCAGTCCGAATTCGCCGGCATGTCCTACGACACACTCGCACTCAAGGGCGGAATGATCGCAGGCGCGATGTCGGAGGCCAGGGCATGAGCCACGTTTTCCCGCTGTTGCAGATCGCGGGTCCGACCACCGAACCCGGTTTCGTCGTGTGGTTGATCGCGACGGTCGTGAAGATGCTTGCCGTCTTCACCGTCTACATGGTCGGCGTGGCGCTCCTCACCCTCGCCGAGCGCAAGATTTCGGCGTGGATGCAGGATCGTCATGGTCCCAATCGCGTCGGGAAGGGATGGCTGCAGCCGGTCGCCGACGGCGTGAAGAACTTCGTGAAGGAAGAGACGTATCCGGCCGCGGCGAACCTGCCGCTGTTCATCCTGGCGCCGGTGCTCTCGTTCATCCCCGCGCTCATCACGTGGGCGGTGATTCCCTTCGCGTCGCCGTGGGGCTCACGCTGGGGCGTCATCGAAATGGTGCTCGCACCGATGCCGGTGGGCTTCCTCTTCATTCTCGCCATTTCGTCCGTCGGCATCTACGGCATCGTCATCGCCGGCTGGTCATCGAACAACAAGTATGCGCTCCTCGGCAGCATCCGCTCCAGCGCGCAGATGGTGTCGTACGAGATTGCCATGGGGATGAGTACGATCCCCGTATTGCTCCTGGCAGGCAACGTCTCGATGTCGAAGATCATCAACCAGCAGGCGTTCGAGACCTGGAACGTGCTGAACCTGACCGTCGCGTTCATCGTCTTCATGATCGCAGCGTTCGCCGAGACGAATCGCCTTCCATTCGATTTGCCGGAAGCGGAGTCGGAGCTCATCACCGGCTACCACACCGAATACAGCGCAATGAAGTTCTCGATGTTCTTCATCGCCGAGTATGCGAACATGGTGACGGCGAGCGCGCTGATGGCGACGTTGTTCTTCGGCGGGTGGGACATTCCGTTCACGCTGTGGGACAACCTCGCGCCGCACACCGGGCTCAAGACGCTGCTCACGCTCGGCAGCTTCGCCACGAAGACGCTCTTCTTCGTCTTCTTCTTCATGTGGATCCGCTGGACGCTGCCGCGCTTCCGGTATGACCAGCTGATGTCGCTGGGGTGGAAGCTGCTGCTGCCGCTCTCGCTGGGCTACATCGTCGCGATTGCGGGCACCATCGTCACGCTGGACGCGCTCGGATTCGCGCGCGGCTCGGTGCCGTTCCACCTCGGCTTGCTCCTGCTGAACGTCGCGGCCGTGGTCATCCTGTTCAACATCGTCGATCGCGGCCGGTTGATCAGCCCGGCGTTCTCGCGTCTCAACCGTCGTGATCTCGAAAAGCTGCGCGCCGTCAGCGCGCCGCATCGTGCCCCACTTCTCCCCGAGTCCGGAGACTGATGTCCATCGGCGTGAAGGTCGTCGAGCGTCCGATCGAGCAGGTGAGCTATGTCCGTGCGACCCTCAAGGGTCTCACGCACACACTGAAGCACATGCTCAATCCCGAGAAGGTCACCACGCAGTATCCCGAGGAGAAGGAATCGATCTCCAAGCGCTGGCGTGGCACCCATCGCATGCTCACCACGGAAGACGGCAAGGCCAAGTGCGTCGGCTGCGGGCTGTGCCCGTCGGTCTGCCCGGCCAACTGCATCAAGCTCGTGCCGGGTGAGGACGAACAGGGCAACAGGTATCCGTTGGTCTTCGAGATCGACGAGTTCCGCTGCATCTTCTGCGGCTACTGCCAGGAAGTCTGCCCGGAGGAGGCCATCCACATGGGCCGGCACTACGAGAACGCCGAGTACAGCCGCGAGGGGTTCGTCTACGACCTCGAGCGCCTGATGGCGCAGACGCATCCGGTGTGCGAGATGTGGGATCCCGCCGATCCCAAGGGGGAGTGATGACGCACAACGAGCTCCCGCTGTTCTACGTCTTCAATTTCTACCTGTTCGGCCTCATCGCGATCGTCTCCGCCGTTGCGTTCGTGACGCGCAAGAGTCCAGTGGCGGCGGCGATCTGGCTCGTGAACACGATGTTCTGCCTCGCCGCGCTGTACGTCATGCTCGACGCGCAGTTCATCGCCGCCATCCAGGTCCTGGTCTACGCCGGGGCGGTGATGGTCCTGTTCCTCTTCGTCATCATGCTGCTCAACCTGGGCGACGTCGGCTCCGACCTGCGGGGGCCGTCGAGCGTCGCGGCCACCATCGTCATCGTGGGCCTGCTGGTGATCGAGCTCTTCGCGCTCTGGCGCTACACCCCGCGCCGGCTCGCCAGCGAGATCTCGCAGGCGCCGGCGTTTGCCGATCCGGCCACGATCTTCGCCGCCGGTCAGGCGGCGCAGCAGGAGAGCGCGGCACGGGGCGTCGTGGGCGGGATCGCGGCACCGCTGTTCCAGGTGTATCTGGTGCCGTTCGAGATCACCTCGGTGCTCCTCCTCGCGGCGATCGTCGGC
>JBBQDT010000080.1:0-19096 GCA_038319955.1 Gemmatimonadales bacterium
ATGAGCCCGCGCAAAACACATGCGGTCGGGTCGTGGAGGCCGGGTGGTGATACCGGTCGTGCAGGTGCCCGTGCAACACGGCGAAGCTCGGACCGGCCAGCATTCGCAAGAGCACGTCCGCGTCGGCGAGCCCATGCGTGCGCGAGTCGGGGCGGCCACGCGAATCGAATGGTCCGTGATGGACCATGACGAGGGCGGCGCGCCCTCGCATGCGGGGGTCATCGAGGAGCTCGCGCAGCCCGGACAGCTGCGCCGGCCCGATGGATCCGTACGAAAGGCCGGGCATGGGCATTACACGGGCAGAGGAGAGGCCGATCACGGCCGCGTCATCGCCCTTGAGGTGCACGAAGGGAAAGACGTCTTCGCGCTGGTACTCGGGCATGTCGCTTACGAGCAGGTGGCTGAAGTACCTCTGGAACCGGCGGGACCTCACGGCATTGGGCGTGAAGTAGTCGTGATTGCCGGGAATGAGGGAGCATCGCATCCGGTCATCGGCCATGGCTCCGAGGGCTTGGCGCGCCGCGCTGAACTCCGCCTCGGTGGCGTAGGCGGTGAGATCGCCGGTGATGAGGAGATGGTCGGCGCGGTGCCGGTCGACGTCGGCGACGATGTGACGGAGGGTGCGCGCGGCATCACGATACGCGGAGCCGCGTCCGCCGATGGTGTGCTCGAACATCGCGAGCCAGCGCCGCCAGCCGAGCTTCAGCCAGGGGGCAGAGGCGTAATCCTGCGTGATGTGGATGTCCGAGCAGTGGAGAAAGCGCATCGATTCTGCGCGTCCTCCCGTCATCCCATCCTTCCTGCGCGATCATACTCTGCCAGGGTCGCCGCCACGACGTCGCTCCACGCGAATGGTGGACGCGCCTCGCGATTCTTCCGCGCAAGCTCGCCACGCAATGGCTCGTTCTGCGCAAGCTCCACCACTGCCGCGGTCAGGTCCTCCACCGAATCGCCCAGCAATCCGTTCTCGCCGTGCACCACGAAGTCCTCCACCCCCGTGTCGCGCCGCGCGATCACCGGCAATCCAGCGAGCATCGCCTCGAGTGCCGCAATCCCGAACGACTCCATGCGCGTGGGGAGGAGAAACGCATCCGACTCCGCGAAGGTCGCACGAATCTCCTCGCGCGTGCGTCGCCCGTGCACACGCACGCGATGCTCGCCCGCTGCCGCAGCGAGCCGATCGACGAAGAATCGCTCCCGACCATCGCCGATGATGTCGAGCGTGATGCGGATGCCTGAGCCAACGCGCTGCTGCGCCTCGTCGAGTATGGCGAAGAGGTCGCGCGGACGCTTCCGCACCTGCAGCCGCATCACGGCGACGAGACGCAACTCGTCTGGCCTGCGCACGTGCGGAGGAGTCGGCCACGACGACGGATCGATCCCGTTCGGCAGGACGTTGACCTCTGTGTCGTTCAGGATACGCGACGCCTCCTTCGCGACGTGCTTGCTCACCGCCGACCATGCCACCGGGTATCGCCACGCACCGCTCAACTGCGCGAGGTTGTGCAGCGCCGGCTCCAGGTAGTCGTAGACGCTGTGAAAGGTGAGCGCTGTCGGAATGCCGCTTCGCGCGGCGAGACGTACGCCACCGTACGCCAGGGGTGCGATCACACCGCAGTGAATGTGCACGACATCGAAGCCACCATCGCGCAGCGCGGCGTCGAACTCGCGGAACTGTCGCAGCGAGCAGGTGAACTCGAAAAAGGGAAAGCGAAATCCGCGCAGCCGACGCACGGGAATGCCGTCCAGCATGTCGGGCCCAGGAGTCGCCGTGATGATCTCCACGGAGTGCCCTGCGGCACGAAGCGCTTTCGCGAGGTCGATCAACTGAAGCTCGAGGCCGCCGAAACGCGGAAGGCACCAGTCGCACACGAGGGCGATCCGTCGCACCGTCGACGCACTCACCGGCCCGGTCGTCTCGGCCGCTTCGCCGGCTGGGCTCATCATCGTCACGCGCGGTAGTTTAGGGCATGCACGGTTCCCGCGCGACATGACGGCTCGCGGCACACAGCGTCTGGCGCTCCGCGCGGTCGCTGCCTTTCCATTGCTGTTCGCGACGGTCTTCGCCGTCCGCTACGGCTACTCGCCGCTCATCGTCGCGCTGCACGTGGCGGAAGTCGCACTCGCCTACATCGTCGTCGGACTGACATTCAGGTTCGTTGCCGCTGTCGTCCCTCCCAGGATTGCACGCGTCATCATCGCCCTCGTCGGCGCGACGCTCACGTCGTTCTACCTCCTCGTGCTCGTGCTGAGCACGGTCACGAACGAGGCATGGGGCTGGAGCATCTCGATCGACCTGGGCCGAGCGTACCTGCGGTACCTGCCGGCCATCGTGGGCAACCTGCCGGTGTCGTACGGCCTGATCGACCTCGGGCTCGCAGCGCTCGTTGGCGCGCTGCTGTTCATCTATTGGCAGTGGTGGATCGCCGCGCCGCGCATCGATGCCGGCGCGTCACGCACGCACCGCCACGTCGCGCTTGTCGCGCTCCTCACGTTCGCGCTCGGTGCATTCATCGCGGTCGCGCGCCGATCGCCCGCCGCGGCGGCTGAGCCGATCACCGCACTGTTTACCGCTCCGGGCCAGTCGAATCAGGCAGACGCTCGAGCGGCGAACGCCAAGGCACGTCACGAATACAAGGGCAGCGATCGCTTCTCGCACCGGAACGTCATCCTCATCTTCTCCGACGCGCTGCGGGCAGATCACATGGGGGTGTACGGCTACGCGCGAGCGACAACGCCTTACCTCTCACAGCTCGATTCGGCGGGGAAGCTCGCGAAGGTGACCCTCGCCATGGCGACATGTCCCTTCAGTGCGTGCGGCATCCTCAGTACGCTCGCCTCGCGCGACTCGGCCGTGCTCGACCTTGGAACGCTCAAGCTCCACGACATCCTGCACGACCGCGGCTATCGCACGAACTTCATCGCCTCGAGCGACCACACGGTCTGGTACATGCTCCGCATGCACTATGGCGACAACGTCGACTACTTCTTCGACGGCTTTCACTCGAAGCGCTACTCGCTCAAGGACGACCGCCTGGTGCTGGAGGGACTCGAGGGCGTGCCCCCATCGCA
The DNA here is from genome assembly GCA_038319955.1 of Gemmatimonadales bacterium. Lineage (GTDB taxonomy): Bacteria > Gemmatimonadota > Gemmatimonadetes > Gemmatimonadales > Gemmatimonadaceae > AG11. Next base: position 3,073 of record JBBQDT010000080.1, read on the forward strand.
CGGAACGCCGGCGTTCTTCTTCTTCTTCCTCAGCGCCACGCACCCGGTGGGCACGAAGCTGCCAGCGTTCCGCAAATGGGTGCCGGCCGAAGTGACGGTTGGCTCGGATGCCGCGACACCACAGCGGAACGCATACGACAACGGCATCCTCCAGGCGGACAACTCCATCAAGGAGATCCTCGCCGCGCTCGACCGCAAAGGTTATCTCGCCGGAAGCATCGTCGTCATCCTCGGCGACCACGGCGATGGCTTCGGCGAGCACGGGGTGTTCGGGCACACGCGCTATCTCTACCAGGAGATGCTCCATATCCCGCTGATCATCTACGACGACTCGGCCGCGAGCTACGCGAACCTGGACTTCGCCACGCAGAGCGACATCGCGCCGACGATCCTCGAGCGGCTCGGGCTGCCGTTGCCAAAGTCGTGGCAGGGGCAGTCGTTACTCGACAAACCGGCCAAGCGGTTCAGCACGCACTGGACGGACCGCGGCCGGCCATGGCATGCGGTGCTGTATCGAGACGCCGGGAAGGTGTACAAGTACATGTATGTGGTGCGGTGGGGCCGACGCGCCGAGGAGTTGTACGAGCTCGACTCGGATCCCGGCGAGAAGAAAAACTTGATCGGGCAACCCGATATTGGGCAGGCGTTGATTGCCGTTCGCCAGCGTGCGGCGGCGCGGTGGCGCGACGATTTCTAGCTGGCTGAGCGAACGCTGCCTATCTGAATTGCGCCGCGATGCGATACAATTCCACCATGCTCTCGACGCCGTTCGTTCGATGCGTACTCGCTGCACTTCCTGTTGCCGCGCTCGCGATCACTCCCGCCCTCGGCGCGCAGGACACGACGCGCGCTCGACTGCCCGTGGTCCGCGTCACGGCCACCCGCGAAGGCCCTCGGATACCGCTCGAGCTGCCCTATGCGGTGACGGTCACGCGACCCGATCCACTGGCCGCGTTGCGCCGGGCGGGTGTGGACGAACTGCTGTTCGCCATTCCTGGCGTGACGCTCGCCAACCGACAGAACCCGGCGCAGGACCCGCGTGTGAGCATCCGCGGATTCGGGGCGCGCTCGGCATTCGGTGTGCGCGGCGTGCGCGTGTTGCAGGACGGCGTGCCGGTGACACTGCCCGATGGCCAGACGCCAGTTGATGTCCTCGACATCGAAGGCGCCGAGCGGGTCGAGGTGGTGCGGGGCAGTGCGTCGTCGCTGTATGGCAACGCGGCCGGTGGGGTCATCGACATTCGCTCGGTGCGGCCGTCGAGCGTGTTCATGCCGTTCGCGCGCATCGTGGGTAGCGGATCGACGCCCACGATCACCGCCACCGGTGCGTCAGGTACGGCAGGCCCAGTCGGTCTCACATCGTCGATCACGCGCATCGTGGGGCGCGGTTATCGCGCGTACTCCGATCAGCGCGCGACGAAGGGTGCCGTCCGCATGCTGCTCTTTCCGGGTGACGCGATGTCCCCGCTGGTGCTGTCGGCGCGCGTCACCGACGTCACGCGTGCTGAAAGTCCGGGTGCGCTGACCCGCGCGCAGTTCGATGCGGATCCGCGGCAGGCCGATCCGCTCGCCGTGCGGAAGGGTGCCAGCAAGACGGTGCGCCAGGGCGACCTCTCGCTCGTGGCCGCGCACGCCCTTGGCGCGAATGCGAACCTGGACGCGTCGGCCTTCGGGAGCGCTCGCACACTCGCGAATCCACTCACGCAGGCGATCGTGGACGTCAAGCGCGCGAGCGGCGGCGCGTCGGCGCGCGTGAGCGGGCACGGGCTCGTGGGCGAGCGCGACGTGCGCCTCACCGCGGGCGCCGACGCGCAGTGGCTCAACGACGATCGCCAGGAATACGACAACTGCATCGGCGCCGTGTGTGCTGGCGGCGCAACGGAGCGCGGCGCGCTGCGGAAGAATCAGCGCGAGCTCGTGAGTAGTGTCGGCCCGTTCGTCCGCGGTGAGGTCGCCCTGGCGTCGCAACTGCTCGCCAGCGCTGGCGTCCGCAGCGACGCCGTGCGCTTCCGCCTGCGCGACCGGCTCATCTCCGCCACCAACCCCGACGACTCCGGCGATCGCACGATGCATGCGGTGAGTCCGGCGGTGGGATTGGTGTGGCGCAGCACGCCGCTGTCGTCGGTCTACGCGAACGTGTCCTCGAGCTTCGAGACGCCCACGACCACGGAGCTCGGCAACAAGCCGGACGGCTCCGCGGGCATCAATCCCGAGTTGCAACCGCAGCGGACGATCACCGTCGAGGTGGGGACGAAGGGATTGCTCGCGGGCACCGGCATTCGCTGGGACGTCGCGGCCTTCGAAGCGCGCGCCCGCGACGAACTCGTGCCGTTCGACATCCCCAACGGCAACGGCCGACGGTATTTCCGCAACGCCGGTCGCACCGTGCGTCGTGGCGGTGAGATTGGCCTCGACGCAGAGTCGGGCCCGTTCTCGCTGCGCGCGGCGTACGATTACTCGCACTTTCGCTATGTCAGCTATGTCGTGGGCACCACGTCGTTTGCGGGAAAGCGGATCCCGGGCGTGCCCGAGCATGCGCTGATGACGTCCGCCTCGTGGCACGCGGGCCGTACGCTCGTCTCGGCCACCGCCGATCTGGCGGGGACGGTGGACGTGGACGACGGCAACACGGCGCAGGCGCCCGGGCGCGCAATCTTCGGGCTCTCGGTGGCGCAGGATATCCATGCCGGGGACGTGAAGCTGTCGCCCATGGTCGCACTTCAGAATGTCGGCGGTGTACGATCGGTCGGGAGCGTCAGCGTCAATGCCACGGGCGGCAAATTCTACGAGCCGGCGCCGGGACGGGTTCTGCTCATCCGACTGGCAGTGACGCGCGCCCGGTGACCTGACTTCGTGTCGCATCAGGCGCACGCGGGGTCTGTATCTGGATGGAACGCTTCAGCCGTCTCGTCGCCCACCGCCGCATGCGACGCTCGTCCCCACCGCTTCTCGTTGCAGCGCTCGTCACCTTCGCCGCATGCCGCAGCGGTGGTGTGCAGCTGCCTTCGGCTGACGCCATCGTCGAAGGACTCCTCGCGACGCCCATCGCCACCGACACCATCGAGGACAACGCGACGGTGCGCATCGACAAGGCGCGCTGGACGATGCGCTCGCAGCGCGCGCCGGGACGCGACTTCTGGAGCGACATCGCGGTGCTCGACATACCGGCGGCGGAACGGAGTGCCCGGTCGTTCGACGAGCGGACGTTCGCCATCGCGCTGGAGAAGCTGATGGCGAGCAATCCCGAGGATGCCACCATCGCATTCCAGTCGCTGCACTTCAATGCCACCGACCAGCTGGTAAGGGCTCGTGCGCGCATCGGCCTGACGATGGCACTGTCGTGGCAATCCGACTGGCCGGCGCTCGCCGCCATCGGTGCCGATCCGGACAGCGCCGAGGTGTCCGACTCGAGCGCTGCGCAGGCGGGCGTGGAGCGATGGGGGCGCGCCTTGTCACTCGTGCCGGTGCCTGCGATCGAGGTGCCCGATTTACCCGTCACGCTCCCGTTGCGACGAAGCTCGTTCGGCACGCCGGTGGTGACGGTGTCGGTGAACGGCCACCCACACGAGTTCTGGCTCGACACGGGTGCGAGCATGACGTTGCTCTCCGATGAAGTGGCGGTGGCGTCCGGAGTGCGACTGGCCGCGGCGGACACGCTCGCCCTCGGGGTGGTGGCGGGCCACATCCCGGCGCGTGCGGTCTATATCGACTCGCTCTCCATGGGACCGATGATCGCTCGAGGGCTCGGCGCGGCGCTGGTGAACAAGGGAGCGCTGCGACTCGATCACCGCGTGGTCAACGGCACGCGCCAGTCTGTCCAGATCGACGGCGTCATCGGCACGGACCTGCTGCGTCAGCTGGACCTCGTGATCGACGCCGGCGCCAGCACGATCACCATCCGGCGTCCGCGGCGCGATCCGCGGGCGGTGCGCAATCTCTACTGGGTGGGGTATCCCGTCGTGCGCCTGGTCACCAAGGACGGACGTTCCGTGCTTTTCGGCCTCGATACCGGTGCCGAAGGGACATACATCACGACGTCACTGCTCCGAAAGCAGCCGAAGACCTCTGTCGCGATGCGGCGAGGATCGATTGGTGGGCTGGGCGCGGAACAGCATGACACGCATTGGGTCGCACGACAGGTCGCGCTGAGTGACGGCGATTACGCGATCGACCTGAGGAATGTCCCCGTCGCACCCGAGCGGCGTTGGACCTTCGTCACCTTCGACGGCGTGCTGGGATCGGACGTCGCGCTCGCATCGCGCATGCATCTCGACTTTCTCAATGGCGTGTTCGACGTGCGACGCTCGTCCAACGGCGACGGGGTCACTGTCACGATCGGGCACTGACGTGGGTGACGGCGCAACTGCGAAACGGACGACGTTGCACGTGCCACAGCAAGAATCGAAGCGCCGGATCAGGCACCTGGCGTAACGATCTTTCGCTTGAGCTCACGGTCCAGGAAGTCCGCCATGATCCCAAACGCCAGCTGGGCGCCGAGCCCACCCGGCGCCATGTCGAAGCCGTGCTCGGCCCATGGGATTTCCACCGACACCACCGGCACGCGTGCGGCGCGTAAGGCGACCGCGGCTTCGCGGTTGAACTCCGGCTTCACGATGTGGTCGCGACCACCAAAGATGAGGAGGGGGGGCGGCAGTCCAGCAGTCACGTACGACGATGGCGATGCCGTGCGATACACGCGTGGCCGCTCCTCCGGCGTGCCACCGATGAATCCGCGCAACACGGCCCGCACGCCGATAGGATCGGGCCTCGGCAGGTCGGCATATCCCTGCACCAGGTCGTGCGGCGCGTAGAGTGCCACCACGGCCTTGAGCGGAGCGCGGGTTGCCGCATACGCGCTCAGCTCCGCGAGATGCCCACCGCTCGAACGGCCCAGTACCGCCATGCGCTGTGGATCGAGACCCCATGATGCAGAAGAGTCGCGCAGCAATCCGATCGCGTAGTTGACGTCGTCGATCTGCGCCGGGAATTGTGCGCGCGGAGCATGTCGGTAGTCGATGGCTGCCACGGCGAAGCCGCGCGACGCGAGCGCAATGCTGACGTTCTCGGACTGCGATGGATCACCGCCGCGCCATGCACCGCCATAGATGACGACGACCACCGGTCGCGTCGCCTTCGCGCTGAGCGCATAAAGCCGCATCGTCAGACGCGACCCGTCCGGCGCGGCGTAGGGAATGGTGCGTTCGACGACATCGGGGCTCGTGGGGAGGCCGCGCAGTGCGGTGAGCAGCGAGAAGCGTGGAGGTCCTTCATCGGTGCCCACCTGCGCACTCGCCGCGGCCGCGACCCTGTTGAACTGCGTCAGCGGCCGCACGGCAATGCATGCCGACGCCACCAGCAAGACGATCGACGTCCACCGGAGAAGTCCGTGGCCGCGCAACAGCCGGTTCACGGGCAAGCACCACAGCAGGGCGAGCAGCACGAGGAAGGGAGACAGCTCCGCGGAACCGATGGCGAGCGGTAACAGCGCCATCGTGTACGGCGGAATGACGACCATCAGCGACAGAAGAACGAGTACCACCGCGCCCACCACGGCAAGCCAGGCACCGATCGAGATGCGTTCATTCGGCGGAAGATCGGGCGTGGTCATGGTCTGTCGCGTGTGGAGGAAGGTCGAATCTGCCGCGCGTCGGCAAGCGTCGCAACGCGGTGGTACGCTCCTTGACCTTCCCCGCCGACCATGGAACAGGCTTGGCCGGATGCACTCTGGATCGTTCGCCACGGCGAGAGCGCGGGAAATGTCGCTCGCGACGCCGCCTACGCGGCGGGTCTTTCCGTCATCGACATCGCCGAACGCGACGTCGACGTCCCGTTGAGTGCGGCGGGCGAGGCGCAGTCCGAGGCGCTCGGACGGTGGTTCGCGCAAATGGCACCGGAGGCTCGACCCAACGTCGTGCTCGTGTCGCCGTACCTTCGTGCTCGCCACACCGCGTCGATCATCGAATCGGTGGGTGGGGTGGCGGCCGGCACCCTCACGACAGCGGACGAACGCCTCCGCGAAAAGGAATTCGGCATCCTCGACCGACTGACGAAGCTGGGCGTCGACCAACGCTTTCCCGACCAGGCGGAAGCGCGAAACCGCGTCGGGAAATTCTACTTTCGCCCGCCTGGCGGTGAGAGCTGGTGCGACGTCATCCTGAGACTTCGCAGCGTCTTCGACACCCTCAGCCTGCACCACAGCGGACCGGGCAAGCGCGTGCTCATCGTCGCGCATCAGGTCATCGTGCTGTGCAGCCGCTACCTGTTGGAAGGGCTCGACGAGGGGCAGATCCTCGAGATCGATCGCGAGCGGGATATCGCCAACTGCGGCGCCACCTCGTACGCGATCGATCACACGTTTGGCGAGAGCGGCCAGCTGCTATTGCGCGCACACAACTTCGTCGCGCCACTCGAGGTCGCTGGCGCACCGGTCACCACTCGGTCGGACGCGCCCGTCGGCGCGAAATGAGCGCACGCGCTGAGCTTCCGCTTTTCCCTGACTGCGGTTCGCGCCTGACGGGCTAGCTTCAGTGCATGGCTGCGTCACGTCCGTCCAACCTGCGTCTGGTGTTGCGTGCAGTCGCACGCAAATGTCCGCACTGCGGTGCTCGCGGAATTTTCCGTAGCTATACGGAGCTGCGCGATCACTGCCCGAACTGTGGCCTGCGCCTGCACCGCGGCGAGAGCGACTACTTCATCGGCGCGTATCTGCTCAACCTGGTCGCCGTGGAGCTGCTGTTCGCGCTCCTCCTCGGCGTCGTGGTGGTCGTGACGTATCCGGACACGCCGTGGACGCTGCTGCAATGGAGCGGGATGGCGCTCATCATTGTCGGAGCAGTGATCTGTTATCCGATCACGAAGTCGTTCTGGCTCGCCGCGGACCTGATGTTCCGTCCGATGACCGAAAAGGAGCTCGCGTGGCACCGAGCCGGAGGCGAGGCCGATCGCGAGTTGCCGCATCTATAGGACAGCCAGGTCGATGGCTGCCGGACATCGGTCCCGTCGAAGCGCGGGAAGTTGCTGCTCGAGGTGTCACATCTGCAGCGCCGCCTTCATGTATCCGAGCGCGAACGCCATTCCCGCATGCCACGGTGCGTTGCAGCTCATCTCGGGCGTGTGATCGGGGATGATGACGCCTTCATAGCCGACGTCGCGCAACGCCTGGATGGCGGCGAGCATGTCGATATCGCCTTCGTCCACGAAGACCTCCTGGTACAGCGGCACCTTGCCGCGCACGTTGCGGAAGTGGACGTAGGCGATCTTTCCCTGCTTGCCGTAGTGGCGAATGCTCTCGAGCACGTCGCCGTCACGCATCTCCTGCAGTGAGCCAAGACAGAACTCGAGGGCATTGGCCTTGCTCGGCATCATGTCGAGGACACGCTGGTACTTGCTCGGCTGGTTGACGAGTCGCGCGGTGTTGCGGAGCATGTCGGCCGGCGGGTCATCGGGATGCAATGCCATCGTGACGCCATGCTCCTCAGCGACCGGCATGATCTCCTTCACGAAATATTCGTAACGCTGCCAGAGTTCGTCCGTCTCCACGCGCGGCACGTGGCCCGGCGGGGCGTCGGGATCATAGACCATGTTCCACACCATGCCGTTGGGCATCGGCGTCTGCTTGTCGATCTTCGACTCGTCGTAGACGAGCGCCTTCGATCCGCCGCGACCCACCGGCAGCTTCGTCCATCCCCACACGCCGGCGAGGCTGAAGTTGTAGCCCATGATCGGGATGCCGACGCGTCCGATCACCTGAATGGTGCGCTTCAACCCTTCCATCTGCTCCTTCTTCTTCGGCCCGTCGAGCAGGACGTCGCTCCAGTGCGCCGGGTCGAAGTTCTCGATGGCCTCCCATACGAGGCCGTTGCCCTCGATCTGCCGCTTGAGGCTGCGCAGGTCGTCCTCCGTCCACGGACGATGCTGGTTCTGCGTGATGCCCCAGCCGAGGTTGGGGCTGCCGCTCGTGAGCACGGGATCGGCGCCCTTGAAGTAGTCGACGAGATGGACGACGAGATGCGTGACGCCCGCCTGCTTGGCGAAGTTGAAGTTGTCCTCGGTGAGGAGACTGCGGTACAGGCCAAGGCCGAGCTTCATTGTGGATCTATGGGTGCGGGTGGATGGGAACTCTTCGTCACTCGGGAGTCCAGGCGACGAGCGCATCGCGCACTCGCGCGAGGTGCGAGCGCATGCGCGCCACCGCAAGCTGTGCGTCTCGCACGCGGAGCGCCTCGTAGATCTCCACGTGCTCACGATGATCGTCCTCGCGGCGGCCATGGATGTTGAGGATCAGCCGCTGCTCGTCCTTGAACAGACTGGAGAGGACGTCGAGGATCTGGTGCATCACGACGTTTCCCGACGCGAGCGCGATCTGCCGGTGGAACGAGAGGTTGACCTGCGTGAGCAGGGAGGAGTCGTCGAAGCTCCGGCCGGCGTGGGTGAGGAGGCGGTCCATCTCGGCGAGGTGGTCCTCGGTCGCGTTCGTGGCGGCGAGTGAGGCCGTCTGCAGCTCGATGGGAATTCGCGCCTCGATCAGGTCCACGAGAAGCTTCTTGCTGGCCCGGGCTTCGAGCACGGGGTTCGTGATCATGAGCGATTCGGGCGACCGCCCGACATACACCCCTGATCCATGGCGGATGTCGAGGACGCCGACGGTCTCGAGCTTCGTGAGCGCCTCGCGCAAGGTGGGCGCGCCGACCCCAAACTGCCTGGCCATATCGGTGATGGCCGGCAGGCGGGACCCGGGTTCGTACTCCCGCGAGTGAATCAGCTGGGCGATCCGCTGGGCGATTTCGTCCGAAAGATTCTGTCGGATGACTGGCGAGACCAAGGGGGGCATGGCGGACTGAAGCAAGTCACGTCGCATCAAGTCATATTATGACTTGGAAACGCGAGGTTACATCTCGGCCTCAGCGCTGTCAAGACGATATGGAGAGAGCACGAATGCTCGCGCCGCGCGCGATACGCCTGGTTTTCAGCGTGGCCGACGAGACGTATGCGTCGGACATCGCCGCGCTGCGCATCGAGACGGCGCGCGACCTCACGGCCCGGTTCGGCCGCGGCCATTGGTCCGGTGAAGCGTCGGAGCGCGGCGTCCTCGCCGGCATGCGGGAATCGAAAGTCTGGGTCGCCCGCACGGGAAAGGGAGTTGCCGCGACCTTCCGGCTGTCCACCACCAAGCCGTGGGCCATCGACCGCGCCTACTTCGCGCGGTCGGGTCATCCGCTCTACCTCACCGACATGGCGGTCCGCCCCGACCTGCAGGGCAGGGGCATCGGCCGCCGCTGCCTCGACACGGCGATGGAGTGCGCTCGCGACTGGCCTGCCGACGCCATCCGCCTCGACGCCTATGACGCCGAGGCGGGCGCCGGAGAGTTCTACGTGAAGTGCGGGTTTCGGGAAGTCGGGCGGGTGGCCTACCGCGGCGTGCCGTTGACGTACTATGAGAGGTTGATCCCGTAGTGTCGTTCGGCACTTCTCCCAGGAGCTTTCTTCAATGACACACTCGGGCCCCATCATGGACTCCGCCCCGCCCCGCCGAGGACCGATGCAGCGCTCGGCCAGCTATGTCAAAACCGGCGTGAGCTTCGGGTCGGCGCTGGCCATCGCGATTTCGTGGAGCGTGCACAAGTCCATACTGTGGGCGATCCTGCATGGATTCCTGTCGTGGGTGTACGTGATCTATTACGCCCTCACCCGCTAAGGCACGAGCACGGGCCGCCCATCCACGTCGAGCACCTGGATCGGCGCGATTCCGGTTGCCCGCAACGGCGCCTCGATCGTCGCCCGATCCCCGACGATCACCAGGTTCATGTGGTCGACGTCGATGTATTTCTTCGCGACGCGGGTCAGGTCATCGCGCGTCACTGCATCGATCTTCGACGCATAGTCCTTCCAGTACGTCTCCGGCAGGTCCTGCGTGTAGATGCTGGAGATCGCGGCAGCGATGCCATTCACCGTCGAGAAGCGTCCCGGCAGCGACTGGATGAGTGACTCCTTGCCCTGCACCACTTCGTCGTCCGTGAACGGCATGTCGCCCTGCACGCCCTTGAAGTGCGTGATGAAGCCGATGAGCGCACTGTCCGATTTGGCGCTGACGATGCCGCCACCCGCACGGAATGCGCCCGGCCCGCGGCCGAACGCGAAGCTCGAGCCCACGCCATAGCTGTAGCCCTTCACCTCCCGGATGTCGTGGTTCAGCCGCGACTGGAACAGCCCCCCCAGCAGGTTGTTCATCACCTGGATGGCGTAGTAGTCGGGCGTGCTGCGCGAGGGTCCGGGCTCGCCGAACGCGAACACACTCTGCGCCGCCTTCGGCTTGTCCACGAGGTAGATCATCCGCGCCCTCGGTGCCGGTGGCTGCGGGTACGCGAACGACGGCCGATCGCCTCCAGCCGGCCAGCTGGCGAGCGCACGCTCCACCGTCGCACGCGCTGTCTTCGGATCGATGTCGCCCGACACGGTGATCACCGCGCGGCCCGGCTTGAAGTACGTCTTCTGGAACGCGAGGACGTCGTCCCGCGTGATCGCCTTCACCGTCTGCTCCGTGACCACGCGCCCGTACGGATGCTCGTCGCCGTAGGTGACCTTCGAGAACACGTTCGAGGCGATGGTGTTCGGCTGGTCCTTCGCCTGCGTGAGCCCCACGAGGGTCCTCGCGCGATTCCGCTCGAGCGCAGAGTCGGGGTTGGTCGAGTTGAGCATCATGTCCGCCAGCAGCGCCAACGCCGGCTCGAACTTGTCCTTGAGCGACGTGAAGCGGATCGTCCCACTCTCCGTTCCCACATTCGCGAAGATCTGCGTGCCGAGCATCTGCATCGCATCCGACAGCTGGTCGGCGGTCTTCGTCGTGGTGCCCTCGCTCAGCATCTGCCCGGCGAATCCGGCGACGCCCAGCTTGTCGGCCGGCTCGAAGGTCGTGGAGCCGCCGATGAAATCGATGTTGAGCGCCACGAGCGGCAGGTCGTGCTTCTCCACCACGATGAGCTCTGCGCCGTTCGCGAGCCTGGTCTTCGTCCACGTCGGCACGCGCAACACCGGCGACGTGCCGGCCGTTGGCGCCGTGGTGCGATCGAGCTTGCCCTGTGCCGCTGCGGGAACGAGTGGAAGTGCCAACACGAGCGCCGCTGCCACTGTCATTGGACGCGCGATCATCACTTGTCTCCCATGATGTAGTGGCCGCCATCCGGAGCGACCGTGACCTTCGTGCTCAATGCAGCCTTCGACGCCTGATCCGGCTTGCCCAGCGGCACCACGCTCAGCACAACGCGGCCGCGGCCGAGATACTTGTTGGCGACGCGCTTGACGTCGGCGGCGGTCACGGCCTTGAGTTTCGCGTAATCGAGCTTGTACCGCGCCGGATCACCGTGGAACACCAGGCCATCCGCGAGGATCTCGGCCTTCCCCAGATTGGACTGCAGCTGCGACACGAAGCCGAACTCCAGCCCTGCCGACGTCTTCGCCAGCTCCTCGGCCGTCGGCCCCTCGGCCTTCAGTTTCGCGATGACGGAATCGGTCGTGGCTTCGACTTCGGCGAGTGTGTGGCCGGGCCTCGGCGTGACGCTGATGCCGAAGGTGCCTGAATTCTCCGCGCCGCGGTTGAAGGCGCTCACGGCGGCCGCGCTCTGGAGATCGTAGACGAGCGCCTTCGTCAGCCGCGCCGTGCGTGCGCCGCTGAGAATCTGCCCGAGGAACTGGAGCGCGTACGAGTCGTCGTTGTCGTCGCCGACACTGGGCCACTGGAGATAGAGACGCGGCACCTGCACGCGATCTTCGAACACCAGCCGCTTCTCGGCGGCGAGTGACACGGCCGGCACCCTGGGCCGCGCGATGGGTGTGCCGCGCTTGAGGTCCCCGAAGTACCTGGTGACGAGCGGCTTCACCTGCGCGGGGTCGAAGTCGCCGACGATGGCAAGTGTGGCGTTCGAGGGCGCGTAGTACTGACGGAAGAATGCCTTGACGTCCTCCACGCCGGCCTTCTGGAGATCTGCGATGTATCCGACCACCGGCCAGGAGTACGGGTTCGACTCCGGATAGAGTGCGGTGGTGAGGATCTCGAAGGAGCGGCCGTAGGGCTGGTTGTCGGTGCCCTGCCGTCGCTCGTTCTGGACGATGTCGCGCTGTGCCTTGAACTTCGCTTCGTCGAGCTTGTCGAGCAGGAAGCCCATGCGGTCGGACTCCAGCCAGAGTGCGCTCTCGAGGTAGTTCGAGGGCACGACCTCGTAGTAGTTCGTGCGGTCGTTGGTGGTGGAGCCGTTGTTGTTGCCGCCCACGCCTTCGGTGAGGCGGTCGTGCATGCCGTAGGGCACATGTCCGGAGCCGGTGAACATCACGTGCTCGAACATGTGCGCGAAGCCCGTGCGGCCGGGTACTTCGTTCTTCGAGCCGACGTGGTACCAGACGTCCACCGCCACCTGTGGCACCGTGTGGTCTGGTGCGAGGATGACCTCGAGCCCGTTCGCGAGCGTCATCCGTTCGAACGGAATGTTGACGCCGTTATTGCTTGCGCGCTGCGCCGTGGCGGGCGCAGCGGATGCGAGCAAGGCGATCGTTGCGAGATGGAGCGTTCGTGTGGGGCGCATGGCTCGTGGTGTGGGGTCGGAGGCTGCCGAACATGCGACAGGTCGCATCGGAGAGCGAGGGTCCGCCCTCCTGAGACACTGTCATTGCCCTCGAGGTTTGTCGGCGGCGGCGGGGCAAGCCCTTCTGTTCCGGTGGCTCCGGCGGCAAATTCGATCTTCGAGAATCCTTACAAGCGAGGTCGTCGTGTGGGAGCCAGGGAAGCCAAGCCAGAATGAGAACGAGTATTTTGCTCGCCAGGACGCCGAGTGGCTGAAGTCCCAGCGCGCGCGGTTGGATGCAGAGCGCGCCGTGAAGGCAAAGGTGAAGACCACCGGCATGAAGTGCCCCCGGTGCGACGGCAACCTCATGGAGCGGGAGTACCATGATGTCCGCATCGATGTCTGCGACGGGTGCCGCGGCGTCTGGCTCGACCGGGGCGAACTACATATGCTGGCGCATGTGGAGGACGCGGCGCTGCTTCGCGTCATCCATGAGATCGACAACGGAGCGCCCGGCTCGCGCTGATAGGCGAACAAGCCCCGAGCCGTTACATGTTGTCCACGACGCGGGCCTTGATGGACTCGTATTCGGTGTCCGTGATCAGCCCGTCGTCCAGCATCTGCTTTGCACGCCGCAGCCGCTCCGTTGGATCACCCATCGCCGATGGGGCGGCGCCACCGCCCACCATCGGCATGCTGCCAAGCTGTACGCCGCCCGACTCTGCGCGCAGTTCGTCGAGATCGCGCACGCGGCGCTTTTCGCGCCACGATTGCTCCTGCGCCTGGCAGATCTTGTAGACCTGCTGCGCCTGCTCCTTCCGCAGTCCGGCGAACACCTGCCGACCGCCCGCGGTGTGCCCGTGCGATCCAAAGTCGTCGGTGGCGAGCGAGGAGATCGTCAGGTCGGCGCCGAAGATGCCCGCGCGAATGGTGACGTCCTTCAGGTCCTGCCAGCGGACGTCCACCGGCGTGTATCCGCCAACGAGTCCACGGAACAGGCCGATGAACCGACCCGTCGTTGCGCCGACGATCACGCGCCGGTGTGACAGTGCGAAGAGCCGGCGCTGCACGGCGAAGGCGAGCAGCCGCTCGCCCGGAACGAGGAGCCCGTTCAGCTCCTTGAGTCCCGATCCGATCGCGGCGTCTTCGCCGTCGGGCGCGGCCGGTGCCGCGGCGACGGGCGCTACGGCTGCCGCGCGAGGAGCTGCGCTGCTCGCTGGCGTCGCTGGAGCTCCGGCCGCTTTCCGCGCCTTTGCCCGGCGTCCGCGCTCGGCTTCCACCTCCATCCACGCGTCGATCGGCAACGATTTATCTTGCTCCATCGCCGCAAGCTCGGCGTCGGATTTCGACGCGTAGGGACTTGAATTCGTGTCCGTCATTGCTCTCGGGTGCGGGCTGTGAATCAGGTGAGTCAATGATGTGCCATCTCGCTACCAGTCGCCAGCGGAACTCCAATGACTGCCACAAAGTGGGCTGATGTGGACGAATATCTCAACGCCCTCCATATCGGCGCCGATCCGGTGCTCGATGGCGCGGTGGCGGCGAGTGTCGCCGCGGGACTGCCCCCGATCGCGGTGGCACCGAATCAGGGAAAGCTTCTGCACCTGCTCGCGCGCATGCAGCATGCACGCTCCATTCTCGAGATCGGCACACTGGGCGGATACAGCACCATCTGGCTCGCCCGTGCGCTGCCACGTGATGGCCACCTCGTTACGCTGGAATTCGACCCCAGGCACGCCGCTGTCGCGAGAGAGAACATCGCGCGCGCTGGATTGACGCACACGGTGGAGGTCCGCGTCGGCAAGGCGATCGACCTGCTTCCTCAACTCGAAGATGACGAGAGGCGCGTGCCGTTCGACATGGTGTTCATCGACGCGGACAAGAAGAGCATCCCGGAGTACTTCGAGTGGGCGTTGAAGCTGTCACGACCCGGCACATTGATCGTCGTGGACAATGTCATCCGCGCCGGCAACGTGGTGAATGCCGACAGCACCGACGCGGACATCCAGGGCATTCGGCGATTCAACGAGATGCTCGTGCACGAGCCGCGGGTCATCGTGACCACGCTGCAGACCGTCGGCAGCAAGGGGTACGACGGGCTCGCGTTCGTATTGGTGACCAGCTAGAAGACTGTTCAGCAACCCGGGCCAGCGCGTCCGGGGTTGGGTCGAGTTCCCGCCGGCACGACCACCGTCTTGGTAATCATCTCCGATTTCTCCAGGACGATCTGGGCGACCGGAGCCCCGTCTTTCCTCGCCGGTTCGTACCGGAATTGGGAGATGGTCGCGACCACGGCATCGGCATACGCCGGCGTGTTGGTTCGAACAATCCGCGCTGTGGAGGCATCCGGCTTTCCATCCGCGGCGACGACAAATTCCACCTCTGCGGAATAGCAACCGTTACTACGAGACGTCGGCTGGTAGTCCGGCCTGATTCCCGTCGTCAGCTTTACTGCCTTCCTGTCCACTGAACAGTCGCGATAAAGCGGGATGTGAATGGCAAAGGTCGAGTCCTGCGGACGTAAGCCACAGGAGCCCTCCGCGGTTGCCACTCTGCTTCCGGAAGACGCGCAGGCTCCAGCGAGCGTTGCGATGACGAGCAAAGCGATAGATGCGAGCGATCTGAACGACATTGTTTGGAGAGCGAGAGGTGAGGGCCCGTTCGCCAGCGTCGGCTACGACGCGTAAACAGAACTCATGTCTCGCTCTAACGCAAAGAGCCACCGTCCGCACGTGCAGCACTCGTCGGGAGCGAGAGTGCTCGGATGATCGCATATGCCAGGAAATCAACCATGGCGATTGGGCAGATCGGCGACAATTGACGGCTGGCGTCCGCTCATCGCTCTTCCGTTTTTCCTACTCCGGCTTCTTCGGAGATTGATACTTCACCTTCCCGCCGACGATCGTGTATACCGCCTTCGCCGAGAGAATCTCGGGCTCGGGCACCGTCATGATGTCCTTCGACAGCACCGTGATGTCGGCGAGCTTTCCCACGGTGATCGATCCAAGCTGTCCCTCCTGGAAGCTCGCATACGCATTGTTCAACGTGTACGCCTTCAACGCCTCGGCACGCGTGAGCCGCTGCTCCGGCGTGAACAACGTGCCATCCTTCGTCACGCGAGCCACCATTCCGTAGAAGGAAGGAATGGGATTGACATCCTCCACCGGCGTGTCGGTTCCGTTGGTGACGATCGCGCCGGAATCCCATAGCGAGCGGAAGAGATACGACTCGGCATTCGTGCGAGCGACGCCGAGCTTCGATGGAATCCATGGTGCGTCAGACACGGTGTGAATCCCCTGCATGGAGGCAATCACACCGAGTTGGCTGAAGCGCGGCAGATCGGCGGGCGCGATGTGCTGTGCATGCTCGATGCGCCAGCGCAGGCCGGTCTTGTCCGGATTCGCCTTGAAGATGCGCTCGTAGATGTCGAGTGTCTCGCGGTTGGCTCGATCGCCAATCGCGTGGGTGTTCAC
>JBBQDT010000081.1:0-18716 GCA_038319955.1 Gemmatimonadales bacterium
GTGAGCATGCCTGGCCGTTCCACCAACGCGCGGACCGTCGTGGCAAAGCGGCCATCCCAACCGGACAGCTCCCAGAACGCATCGACGACGAGCTCGCGCGTGCTCGGATACGGCGGGATGTCGCGCTGGCCGCATTCGGAGCAGAACGGGCCGCTCAACGACGCGCCGCAGTTCAGGCACGCCGCGGACCTGGCGACGACGGGGGCGGTGGCGGTCACCGTGCTTCACGCACGAAAAAGGCGCGCAACGCATCGAGGTCGTCCGCGCCGATGAGATCGACTTTCGCGTCGAGCAGCAGGCGCCATACGATGTCGTTGTCGGGCGTGCCCCAGAAGCGTACGCGTTGTCCATGCTGGTGCGCCTGGGCGACGACTCGTTCGACATCGGGCCGCACGTTCGGCGGCGTCGGTCCACTGCCCTTCCACTTGGTGATGCGGTCCCATGAATCGCTGATGAGCGGCATCACGGCGCGCGGCAGGCGCGGATTCGCCGACAGATCGGCAATGCGCCCGTCCACCGACGCGAAACGTACGTGGGCTCGCTGCATGGTGCGAATCGCCCGTTCTCCGGAGACGATCGCCACCACCGGCCCGTCGACGACATCGCCGCCCGCGAAGATCGTGAAGAGATCGGCGTAGCGACGCAGCAGCGAATCGAGGGCGACGTACGATCGTTCGGAGTCGGACTTCACGTCGATCAGCAATGTGAACGGCTGCCGTCCGGCGTACGCGCGCCCGCCATGCGCCTGCACGTACGCGCGCAGCGGCGCGAGATACAGCGACTCGAGCGTACGGGTCGCATCCACGCTGTCGCGTGAATGCGCAACGAGCAGCTGTCCATCGACGAGATGGACGTCGGCCTCCACGCTGCTGAACCCTCGCTCGAGTGCGCCGAGCAGCGGCCGCGCATGCTCGTAGTCGTTGTGCGCATGCGCGTGATCGAGCGGCGTGCCCTGCGACGAGGCGACCTGCGAAATGGCGAAGGCAAGCAGCATCAACGTGCGCGGGACAAGAGCAGTCATGCGGCAAAGCTGTGGCCCGACCAACCGAATGCAAGCCGTCGCAGTGTCAGATCGTCGGCGTCGGCATTCCGTATTTCGCCCAGTCCTCCTTGGCGGGTCCATACATGCCCGGGACGGCGAGGCCCGCCTGGCGCATGAGCACCGTCATCTGGCCGCGATGGTGGGTCTGGTGCAGCAGGAGGACCTGGAGGGTGAGCCCGCGGCGCCATTGCTCGCCATACATGTCGTCGATCTGGTCGAGCGTCGCGTCGGTCCACGCGCCGAGGGCGCTGGCCAGGGAGGCCGACGACATGTGGTAGGCCTCGACGATTTCCGCGGCGGACGCCGGCACGGGTGCATCGGGCTCGGGGCCTTCGACATGCAGGCCGGTGCGCTCCATCATCTCGCGGATCGTGGTGGTGCTGTGCCATGCGAGGCGACCAAGGTCGCGGTGCTCTGCCGCCACGGCCTGCAGCATCGCGTAATCGGAGAGCGCGCGGAAGAGCGAGGTTGTGCTCTCCGACTCCTGTTTCCAGACGGTCAGGAAATCGGCGACGGTCCTGATCATCGAGTGGGCTTCCAGGTGCGGGTTGTCGGAGGAGCGTGTGGACGGGAGAGGCTATGTCGTCGGCGACTGCGCGTCCAGAGTGGGCCGTGTTTGCGTGGCGATGTAACGCATTTGCCTGTGGGCTGGTCAAAGGGAATGGCGGAGAGTGGTGCGGAGTCTCGCAGGTGCTTTGCTCCACTTACTTGACAAGCCGCCAAATGGACTGTAAAACGGTGTGTCTCCCGCGCCCCTACGCGATGTCGCGTAACCGGCTACGCGGTACGAAGTGGACGGACGTCACTGACCTCCTTACCCCCCCCGCAGGACGGTCGTACGCAGTTGCCTCGATGGTTCGCCCAACCGCCAAACGGCGGGCCTTTGGTCCCATGTGCCGACAAACGGCATCGACAACGCCAACATGTGCGTGCGCTCACCGCACGCCGCATCCCGCCCGCCTTGTATCGCCACATCGTTCACGCAGGCCAGTAGTCCCAATGGATCTGGAGGTTTCACGCATGCGCCACACGGAGGATTGACAATGGAGAAGACGTTGCCGGATCGGCAGTCAGGGTGGATCGATCCTTTGCGAAGCCTTCGCGCGCTGGGGGCTGCCTTGCTATTTGGGCTTGCCGTCAGTGGTTCGGCGTCGGCCCAGCAAATCGCGGTCTCTGGAACCGTGACTTCCACCTCCGGGTCTCCCCTTGCGGGTGTCGCAGTGACCGTGGTGGGCACGACGACTCGTGCCCTGACCTCGGCGAACGGACGGTACCTCATCAACGCGCCAAGCGATGGGGTGCTGACGTTCGTTCTCTTCGGCCGGAAGCCACAGCAGGCGCCGGTGGGTGGACGCACGCGGATCGACGTGACGATGAGCCAGATCTCGTATCTCGAGGAAGTCGTGGTGACGGCGTATACGGAGCAGCGACGCGGCGACATCACCGGCGCGGTGTCGAGCATCAACGTCGAGAGTGCCAACCGGCAGACCGGGGCGAGCGTGCTTCAGCGACTGGATGCCGTGCCGGGCATCACGGTGGCCGCGAGCGGATCGCCCGGCGCGCGCAGCACCGTCCGCATCCGCGGCATCAGCTCGTTCCAGAACAACGATCCGCTCTACGTCATCGACGGCGTGCCGGTCCAGGACTCCTACATCAACTTCCTGAACCCGAACGACATTTCGTCGGTGCAGGTACTGAAGGATGCATCGTCGGCGTCGATCTACGGCTCACGGGCGAGCAACGGCGTCATCCTCATCGAGACGACCAAGCGGGGCGTAGCGGGTCCGCCGAAGATGACGTTCACCGCGAGAACCGGATACGCCAAGCCGACGAGAGGCTACGACGACTTCGTGATCACCAACTCGCTCGACTACTTCGCGGTGGTCAAGCAGAGCTACCTGAACGCAGGGCTGCCGGTACCGACCAACATCTACGGTGACCCGAACAACCCGTCCGTCCCCGCCTACACGTTCGCGGCGTCCGGCACGGCGACCGGCACCGATTCGTTCGGGCGGCCAGTGGGCGTGGATGTCAACAAGTACTCCTATCCCAACAGCCTCATCATGCCGGGCAGTGCCGGTACGAACTGGTGGGATGCGGTGTTCGGCAAGGCCGGCAAGGTTGGCGACTACAACCTGGGTATCACCGGCGCCGGCGAGGGCAACGCGTACGGTGTGTCGTTCAACTATTTCGATCAGGATGGCACCGCGGCGTACAACAACTTCCGTCGTGCCAGCGCGCGCGTGAACAGCTCCTTCACGCGCAACAGGCTCCAGTTCGGCGAGAACATTGCGATCTCCGGCGAGCGGCACTACGGCGGACTGCCGGACGATCAGGGCGGTGAAACGAACCTCATCGGCAAGAACATCCTGATGCAGCCCGTGGTGCCGATCTACGATGTGCAGGGCAACTTTGCGTCAGGCAAGGCGGTTGGGCTGGGCAACAACACCAACCCGCTGAAGACGGCGTATGAGGCGCGCAACGATATCGCGCGGAACAACCGCGTCTTCGGAAACGTATTCGGCGCCCTCAACGTGAACCCGGCGATCGCCCTGCGCAGCAGCCTCGGATTCAGCGTGAACCAGGGGTCGTTCGCCGGCTATAACCCGATCACCCCCGAGAACTCCGAGCCCAACTTCACCAACAGCATCAACGAGAACACGAGCCAGAACACGGATTGGACCTTCAGCAACACGCTCAAGTACAACAAGGCCTTCTCGCAACATGGTTTCAACGTGCTGCTGGGCCAGGAAGCCACCCACGGCTTCAGCCGGTTCATCGGGGCATCCGAGGGCAACCTGCTCTCCACTGACCTGAATGCCCGATACGTGCAGGACGCCCTTGGCGACGCCAAGAGCAAGGTCGTGAACAGCTCCGGCGGCGAGAGCGCACTGCTCTCCTACTTCGGGAAGGCGGACTACAACTTCGCCGACAAGTATGTGGCGAGTGCCACGGTTCGCCGCGATGGCTCGTCGCGGCTGGGACCCGAGAACCGATGGGGCGTGTTTCCGGCCTTCGGCATCGGCTGGCGCGTCTCCAAGGAAAAGTTCCTCGAGGGGAATCACATCCTGTCGGACGTCATGATCCGCGCCGGATACGGCGTCACGGGCAACCAGTCCATTCCGTCGGGACGCATCGTCAATCAGTACGGCGGCAGCAACGGCGACACGTACTACAACATCAACGGCGACAACACGACCGTCGCGTCAGGCTATCGCCAGACGTCGCTCGGCAATGCCGACCTGCGGTGGGAGGAGAACAGGTCCACGAACATCGGGACGGACCTCGCGCTCTTCGACGGCATGATCAACGTCGTGTTCGACGTGTATAGCCGCAACACGAACAACCTGCTCTTCAATCCGGCCATTCCAGGCACCGCCGGCGTCGCGGCTGCGCCGATCGTCAACATCGGCAAGATGAAGAACAACGGCTTCGATTTCTCCATCGGCCACACGGGCGAGAGCTGGAACGCGACGCTGCAGGGCAGCAAGTACAAGAACGAGATCGTCTCCATCGACGGCGTACGGACATTCTTCTACGGTCCGATCTCCACGCGCGTCGGCAACGCCGTCATCAACCAGATCGGTTCTCCGATCGGGTCGTTCTTCGGCCTGCGGGCGGACGGGTACTTCAAGGATGCCGCCGATGTCGCGTCGTACGCGAAGCAGGACGGTGCCGCACCGGGCCGCATCAAGTTCGTGGATTCGAATGGCGACGGGAAAATCACCGCCGCTGATCGCGTCATCATCGGCAGCCCGCACCCGGATTTCACGGGCACCCTGGACCTCGGGTATCGCTGGCGGAACTGGGACCTGAACGGTTCCATGTTCGGCTCGTTCGGCAATGACATCCTGGACGCCCAGAAGGATTTCTACGTCTTCCGTGACTTCTCGACGAATGTGCGCGACGACCTGCTCGCGAACTCGTGGACGCCGTCGAACCTGAACGCCAAGTATCCACGGCTCGACCAGAACGACACGTACAGCAAGGCGATCAGCAGCTATTACGTCGAGGACGGCTCCTACGTCCGCATGCGCAACATTCAGCTCGGCTACAACGTGCCGCAGTCGATGGCGCGCTGGCTGTCGGCCTCACGCATCTACGTCCAGGGAGAGAACCTCTTCACGTGGACGCGCTATACCGGCCTCGACCCCTCCCTGCCCACGGCCAACGTCGTTGGTTCAGGCGGCGACATCCGTGACCAGTATCGGGGCATCGACCGCGGCGTGTATCCCAGCAGCCGCACGATCAGCGTCGGCCTAACCACTTCGTTCTGACAATGAGATTCTTCAATCAGAGGGCAGCGATGAGAAACGTATCGAGGCAGCCCGTGCTCCTCGGAATCGCGCTGATGTTGGGAGGTGCTGGCACGCTGTATGGGTGCAAGGATTTCCTCACGGACGCCGCGACGCCCAAGGGAACACTGGATGCAGGAACGCTGGCGAATCGATTGGGCGTGGAAGGCACGCTCATCGCCGCGTATCGACAGTTGGACTTCACCAACGGTGTGGGTGGGGCCTGGGGATCGGCCGCCAGCAACTGGATCTGGGGCAGCGTCACGAGTGACGACGCCTATAAGGGATCGGAGGCGACCGACCAGCCCGCGATCGATCCCATCGAGCAGTACCAATGGTCGGCGTCGGGTGTGGAGGGCGAGCTGAATGACAAGTGGCGCGCCATGTACGAGGGTATCGTCCGCAGTAACGCCACGATCACGCTCCTCAAGGCGGTGGTGACCGGCAAGCCCGGTGAAATCTCTACTGCGGCTGCCAGGAGCATCGAAGGAGAGGCGCTCTTCCTCAGGGCGCACTACCACTTCGAGGCGTGGCGGATGTGGGGCAACATTCCCTACTTCCGCGAGACGGACACCGACTTCCGAAAGGCGAATTCGACGAGCGCGGAAGTCGCCATCGAGATCCTCAAGGATCTCGATGCGGCCATCGCCTTGCTGCCGGCCACACCACGCAATGGCGAAGTGGGACGCGTGACGTCATGGACCGCGAAGGCGTACAAGGGACGCGTGCAGGTCTATGCCGGCCAGTTCGCGCCGGCGCTCGCGACCCTGCGCGACGTCCGCGCGAACGGTCCATACGCGCTGGAAGCCAGCTACGATCGTGTGTGGACGGGTTTCTCGGATTACGCCAACGGAAAGGAAACCATCCTGGCCTATCAGGCCTCCTCGAACGACGGCGAGCCGAATGGCAACAATGCCAACTTCGGCGAGCGGCTCACCTTCCCGCACTCCGGCAGTCCGTTCGGCTGCTGCGGCTTCCATCAGCCGTCGCAGAACCTCGTGAATTTCTTCGCGACGGACGCCACGACAGGGTTGCCCGCTGCACTGACGAACAACACATGGAACACCAGCAGCGCAAACTTCGTGGCGGGCAGTGCCCAGCCGGTCGATCCACGACTGGACTGGACGGTTGGCCGCGACGGTGTGCCGTACAAGGACTGGGGCGTGCACAAGCCCGATTGGATCCGGTCGCCGACGTACGGCGGCGTGTACAGCCCGAAAAAGGCGATGTACGAAAAGGCCAGCGGTGCGCAGAGCACCGTCGGCTGGGTGGCTACGCAACTCAGCTCCGTGAACATCCACATCTTCCGGTACGCCGACCTGCTGCTCCTGCTGGCGGAAGCGGAAGTCGAAGCGGGATCGCTGGAGAACGCGCGCACGATCGTGAACGAGATCCGCACGCGCGCGGCGGTCAAGGTTCAGGGTCCTGGTACGGATCGCGCCAGCATCGGCGTGGCCATCAACAGCCCAGCCATTACCTGGGCCAACTACAAGGTCGGCCTGTACACCACACCCTTCGCCGATCAGGCCACCGCCCGCACGGCGGTCCGATACGAACGCCGCGTGGAGTTGGCGATGGAAGGGCAGCGCTTCTTCGACCTGCGGCGTTGGGGAACCGCCGAGGCGACGCTCAACGCCTACCTCAACGGTGTGGCCGGCGGAGCCGAGAAAACCCGGCGGCTCCAGCTCGGCGGCGCCGCGACGTACGCCCCACGTCACTCGCTCTTTCCAATCCCCGCCATTCAGATCGAGTTGAGCAAGGGAACGGGAAGCGCCAGCTTGAAGCAGAACCCAGGCTGGTAAACGGTCGGAAGTGATCGTCGAGTATGCTCACGGCACTGGTGCAATCGCACCAGTGCCGTGTTCTCGTTTCAGGATGCGGAAGGTCTGGAGGGAGTCACCAGTATTGGCGACGACGAGCGCCGTTCCGCCCCGCGTCTTGATCGAGGCCAACCCCGCCACGTCGTGCGGCGCCATGAAGCCACTCTCCCTCGGCGGCACCGGAACGAAGTGGCCCTTGCCATCCCCGCGCAGCCACAGCCCGTTCCCCGCATCGGCTCTCGGCGTGTTCGGCTCTGCGTCGTACAGATTCCCCGCGACGATCAGGTCGAGATGTCCGTCCCCGTCCACGTCGGCGACGACGATGCCCTTGATCGGCGAGATCTGCGCGAGACTCGGCAGCGGCGACGACGTGAACGTGCCCCGGCCCTCGTTGTGGAGATAGACGCTCGCGAAGGTATCGGCCTGATAGTGAATCGCCTGCTTGAGCTGCTCCGGAGTGAACAGCTGGCGAATGGACGCGTCGGCAAATGAGCCATAAGTGGGAAAGCGCAACGAGAGCGTGTAGAGCGCGCGGCCCAGCGGATCCATGCCCGCCAATGGGACTTCACTGTCCTTCGTCTCCTGCGTCAGCACGATGTCCGTGGTGCGCGAGCCGGTGAAATCCCCAGCGTACACCCCGAATCGACTCTCGCCCGACGTGGTGTACGAGTAGTTCAGTCCGAGATTCCCCGCGACGAGATCGGGTCGGCCGTCGTGGTCGAAGTCTCCTACCGCGAGGCTCGACCACCAACCGCGCATCGACGGCAAGCTCGTCGACGCCGTCACGTTCTCGAACGTGCCACCGTTGTTGTGAAAGAACTGGATGGGCATCCACTCACCGGTCGTCACGAGATCGAGGCGCTTGTCGCCGTCGAAGTCGATCCACGCTGCATCGGTGATCATGCCGCCGGGACGCACCAGTTCCGGAGCCATCTGGTCGGTGACGTCGGTGAAATGGCCACCGTCGTTGCGCAGGAGATAGCTCCGTGCCGGATACGGATACTGGCGCGGCGTGAGACGTCCGGCGACGAACAGGTCGGGCCGTCCGTCGCCGTTGAAGTCGCCCGCGCGAACCGTCGCCGTGCTGGTGAGCATGACGGGAAGCGCGCTTGTGTCCCGGACGAACCTGCCGCCGCCACGATTGATGTAGAGCCGGTCCTGCAACAGCGGTGCGTTTGGCGCGAGCTGATAGCCGCCACTCGACACATACAGGTCCGGCAGTCCATCGCCGTTGGCGTCGAAGAACAGTGCGCCCCAGTCCTCGTACGCCTTGTCAGCCTCCCACGGCTGCCCCTGCGCGGACACGACGAAGCTCCCGTCCTTCTGTTGCACGAAGAGTTGTCCCGCGATGTCTGACCCGCCGCCGACGAACACATCGTCCAGTCCGTCGCCGTTGACATCACCGACCGCCATGGCGGGGCCGTGACGGGAGATCATGTACGGCAACAGCGGCTGCACACTGTAATCCACCTGCGTGGCCGCTCGATGCAGGTACGGCACCGCGCGGCGTGCATCCTCGGCCTGGAACAGTCGGGTGGGCGAGGGAGCGGTCACCCGCTTCGCGCGCTCCACGGCATCGCCGTGCTTCAGCACGACCAGCCGATCGGCATCCACGCCAGTCAGCAGCTGGTAGCGTCCGTCGGGCCAGATGACCTCCAGGCTGTCCGCGTGAGCGAGCTTGCCGAGGCCGAAATGCGCTCGGTCCTCCATCGTGGACATGTAGCCGCGATACGGCGACTGATAGACGTACTGCTTCTGGCCGCCCGCGGTGAGGATCAGCGTCGCACCGACGCCACGCCTGTTCGGCGCATCGCCCTCGAGTGCAACGCGCAGGAAGTGATGTGAATCGTCCCTGGGTTGCACGTTCTGGTAGATGAACGCCGGGGCATCGATGTTGTTCACCACGAGGTCGAGCCTGCCATCGGCATCGAGGTCAGCGTACGCGGCACCGTACGAGAAGCTCGGACGCTCGAGTCCCCACGCCTTCGTCTTGTCAGTGAACGTCAGGTCGCCCGCATTGCGGAAGACGTAGTTCGATTCCCCGTACGACGGCAGTTGCTTCAGGCTGGCAAATGCGGCACGCTGACTTGCGCTCGTAGCGCCTTGCCTGCCGGCGTTCTGCGTGGCGTGAATGTAATCGAGATCGTTGGCTGCTTTTGGATACCCGTTGCCGATGAAGACATCCTTGTTACCGTCATTGTCGAAGTCCGCGAAGAGGACGCTCCAGCTCCAATCGGTGTGCGACACCCCCGCCATGCGCGCGATCTCGCTGAACACCATGTCGCCATTCGCCGTGACGCCGTTGCTCAACTGCAGCGTGTTCACGGAGTAGTCGTCGCGAAAGCCCCTACCGCGCGATTCGAATTGGCTGTGGTAGGTCATGAACCCGCTGGTTCGCTTTCGCCGGTTCAACGCGCGCGGCATCATGTCCGCCTGAAGGATGTCGGGCCAGCCGTCGTTGTTGAAGTCCGCGATGTCCACCCCCATGCCCGCGAAGCTCGCGTGCTTCAGCCATTCATTGCGCTTGTTGGTGAACCTCCCGTTGCCGTTGTTCACGTACAGCACGTCGTTCGTCACGACATCGTTGGACACGTAGATGTCGGGCCTGCCATCGCCGTTGAGATCCGCCACGGCGACGCCCAGTCCATAGCCAGCGGCGCGAAGGATGCCCGCCTCGGCGGAGACGTTCGTGAACTTGCCATGGCAATCGTTGCGGAAGAGCTGGTTCTGGCTTCCCGGCGTCTCACCGTGTATCCCCGCGGGCGTGCTCGACACATCGGCGCGAGAGAAGTCAGTGGGCGAGTTCTCGAGCAGGAAGAGGTCGAGGCAGCCGTCACCGTTGTAGTCGAGAAAGACGGCATGCGTGGCGAAGCCCTCGTCCGCGACACCGTATTGCGCCGCGGCCTCCGTGAATGTCCTGTTGCCGTTGTTGATGAACAGCAGGTTGGCGCGCTGCTCCGGCGTGGACCAGGGCGGCCCGGACACCGACACATAGATGTCGAGGTAGCCATCGTTGTTGATGTCCACCATCGTGGCGCCGGTGGCCCAACGCGTCGTGCCGACGGCGGCGGACCTGGTGATGTCGTCGAACCGCATCTGTCCCTTGTTCAGGTACAGGCGGCTCGAGACCATATTGCCGGAGAAGAAGATGTCCGGCAGTCCGTCGTTGTCGATGTCGCCGACTGCCACCCCCGCGCCATTGTACACGTAGGGGTCGGTCATCACGTTCACCGAATCGTCGGTGCGGATCGTGTTCGCGAAGGTGATGCCTGTCTTGTCGGGGCTCAGGAGCTTGAACACCGGGCGATCTCGATCGTCCGTGCATCCGGCCAGGCAGAGGAGCGAGATCAACAGTGCGGCGGGACCCGCGTGGTGCATGCGTACGAGCCTCGTCATCGTGGAGCCATCGCGCTGCAGGTTCGGGAATGCGGACCATACGTCGCGCGACGAGGCTGTGTCAACGACTCCCTCGCGATGCTCGGCGACACGCGGTATTTTTTGCACTCCCCCTTCCCCGTCGCATGACACACCAGCTGCCGATTTCCCGAGTCATCAACCTGATCCCTGACGAGTCCCAGCGACTCTGGTCGGTCGAGCTCGACGACGCTCGACGCTCCATCCTCGATGGCGACGTCGACGCCGTCGTCGGGCTGGGCGGCTCGTTCGCGCTGTTGGCGCAGGAGGGAGAGCGCATCGTGCTGGCGCGTAGTCTCGACCGCCCGATGCGATATTTTCTCGCCAAGTCCACCGATGGCCCCGTGCTCATCGTCGCCGACCGGATGAGCGAGATCGTCGAAGAGTTGATGCGCCGCGGGTGGGCGGGCCAGTTCCATCCGAGCTACACGCGGATGGTGCCGGCGCATCACGTCACGACGCTGCGGCTGGTCGGGTGCCCGGATCCAAACCCGGTCCACCAGCGGTTCTTCGATCCCCCGCGTGCCACGCTGGGCACGGATCTCGACGTGATCGGACGCCACTATATCGAAGCCCTCTACGCCGAGCTTCGCAGCTGGCTGTCCGTACAGCAGTCGACGGCACCCATCGGCGTCGAGTTCTCCGGCGGCATCGACAGCGGTGCCGTGTTGCTCTGCCTCTACAAGCTGCTGCTCGACGAAGGACATTCGCCGGCGCGGTTGAAGGCGTTCACGTTGACGGTTGACGGCGAGGGCGACGACGCGCATCAGGCGCGCGAGTTCCTCAGCCGCGTCAACCTCGAGATGTTTGGCGAGACAATCGACGTGGCAGCGAGCGCTGTCGATCCGCTCGGTGCGGTGGCGGTGATCGAGGACTACAAGCCGCTCGACGTCGACTGTGCGGCGGTCAACCTCGCCCTGCTCGCCGGCATTCGCGAGCGCTATCCGGATTGGCGCCTCATCGTCGATGGCGATGGCGGCGACGAGAACCTCAAGGACTACCCGATCGAGGCGAACAGCGAGCTCACCATCCGCAGCGTCGTCAACAATCGGATGCTGTACCAGGAAGGGTGGGGCGTGGAGTCGATCAAGCACTCGCTCACGTATTCGGGGGGCTACAGCCGCGGATGCGTCCGCGGCTATGCCTGTGCGCGCGAACACGGCTTCGAGGCGTTCAGCCCGTTCACGCGTCCGTCCGTGATCGCCGTCGCGGAGTCGATTCCCTTCGCCGCGCTCACCGAGGGATCGCACGAGCGGTTGTATGCCCTGAAGGGCGAGATCATCTCACGCGGCGTGCGCGCGGTGCTCGGACTCGAGATGCCTGTATTTCCCAAGCGTCGCTTTCAGCACGGGTCCGTCTCGCCGGAGCAAGTCGCTCGACTGTTTCCGGAGAACGAAGCGCGCTATCGGCGCCACTTCCAGACGTTGCACGCCGCCGTCGGGTGAGCGTGCAGGGTGCCGACCGGCGGATCCGGAGCCTCCGGCCGCCGAAGGCCGTGCTGGACCCCCATACGGCGCAGGGCGCGTTGATCGACGCCGAGCGACGGCCTGATGGCCACGTCGAGCGCGCGCTCACCGTGTTCCTCACCGGGGCGGAGTGTCCGTTCACCTGCTCGTTCTGCGACCTGTGGCGCTACACGATCGATGGCCCGACATCTCCCGGAGCGCTCACGAAGCAGCTGGCGAGCATTCTCTCGGCGCAAAACGGGCCACCGGCGGACCGGCTCAAGCTGTACAACGCGAGCAATTTCTTCGACTCGCGCGCTGTCCCGGCACTCGACGTCGAGGGCATGGCGACACTGGCGTCGTCATTCGCCGCGGTCACTGTCGAGTCGCACGCGAGCATGATTGGCGAGCGGACGCTCGCGTTTGCACGCTCGATTCCGGGACGGCTCGAAGTGGCGATGGGCCTCGAGACGATCGAGCCCGTAGCCGCCGCACAGCTCAACAAGCGGCTCGATCTCGCGCGATTCGATGAGGCAGCGCACTTCCTGACCGACCACGGCATCGACCTCCGCGTCTTCGTGCTCCTCGGCGCACCGTACGTTCGCGTCGAGGAATCCGTGGCGTGGACGGTGCGCACGGTGGAGTATGCCCTGTCGCGCGGCGCAGCCGTCGTCTCGATCATCCCGGTGCGTGGCGGCAATGGCGAGATGGAACGGATTCAGGCGCTCGGCCACTTTACGCCGCCGACGCTGACACAGCTGGAAGACTCCCTCGATGGTTGCTTACAGTTTTCGCCAGCGGTCGTCACTGCCGACCTGTGGGACGCGGAATTGCTGCCCGGGTGCACGGGCTGTCGCCCATCGCGGATCGAGCGGCTACGCGAACTGAACGTCACCGGACGCGCCGAGCGCCGGATTGCGTGCCGCGTGTGCGGGTCGGTATGACGCAGTCGTGCGAAGTGGCCATCGTCGGCAGCGGGTTTGCCGGCTCGCTGCTGGCGCGGGTGCTCGCGGTGCTTGGCTACGGCGTCGTGTTGCTCGATCGCGCGTCGCATCCGCGCTTCGCGATCGGTGAGTCGTCGACGCCGCTTGCGAACTTGTCACTCGAGCGCCTTGGCATCCGATATGGTTTGGCGGATTGCTACCGTCTGGCGACGCATGGGCGTTGGCTCGCGCACTACCCCGCGCTTCGCTGCGGCCTGAAGCGAGGGTTCACGTACTTTCGGCATCATCCGGGTGAGTCATTCGCTAATCGCGGGCTCGACTCCGAGCGTCTGCTCGTTGCCGCCAGTCCGACCGATGACATCGCCGATACGCACTGGATGCGTGCGGACGTCGATCACCACTTCGTTCGCGAGGCGGTCGCCGCCGGGGTGGACTATCGCGATTGCGTCGAGGTCACGGAGGCAGCGTTCACATCCGACGACGTGCTGCTCACTGGCCGCCGTGATGGCGAGCCCTTTGAGCTGCGAGCAAGGTTCGTCATCGACGCATCGGGACCGGCGGGCTTCCTGGCGCGTCAGCTCGCGATTCCTTCGGGTCTCGAGCAGACGGAAACGCGTGCGTCGATCGTCTTCAGTCACTTCGCGGGTGTTGAGCTGATGCGTGACGCGATGCCCGGATTGCCCGAGGGACCATATCCCGACGACTGGGCGGCGGTGCATCATCTCATCGACGAAGGCTGGATGTATTCACTCCGGTTCGACGACGGCGTCACGAGCGCGGGGTTCCAACTCACGCCTCGTGGCATGGCGAGCCTGGGGCTGGACGGCAGCGATGCGACCGCGCTCTGGCATGCCCTGTTGCGGCGATATCCGACGCTCGAGCGCGCGTTCGCCAAGGCCACGCCGTTGATGCCGATCACGTTTCGACCGCTCATTCAGCATCGGCTCACACGTGCCGCGGGCGACCGGTGGGCACTGATGCCGCATGCGTATGCATTCGTCGACCCGCTGTTCTCGACGGGCATCGCGTGGGGTCTCCGTGCGGTGGAGCGGTTGACGCTCGCATTCGAGACGGCGGCGTCGGGAGCGCGTGTGCCTGCCCGCGAGACGCTGGCGCGATACGACGCGGCTTTGAGCGCCGAGGCGGACCAGATCGACCTCGTCGTCGCGGGCGCGTACGAAGCGATGGCGCACTTCGACCTGTTCGCGGCGCACGCGATGCTCTATTTCGCCACGGTGTCGTTTGCCGAGGTGACACAGCGAATGTCGTCGGACGAGTCGGTGGCGTGGTGCGGATTTCTCGGCGTCGGCGATTCGGTGTTGCAGCCGTTGCCGCGCGAGAGTCTCGACCGGCTCCGGCAGATCACGCACGGTGTTGGCGACGGCGGCTCGGCGACCGAGCGGCGCGGCTTTGTGGAGTGGGTGGCGAAGGCCATCGACGCGCGCAACATTGCCGGACTTGCGGACCGCCACAGGCGGAATCTCTACCCGGTGGATCTCGACGCGCTCGTCGAGCGGCATGCGCTGGTGGGCATGAGCAAGGAGCAAGTTGTCGCCGCCCTGCCCGTGCTGCGGGGGATGGCGACCGAACGCGGATTCTGAAGACGTAGTCCGCTCGTCTTGCGAAAAGGCGGGCCGACGATGAATCTCGTAGTCGCTGATGCCCGACCATCCGGCCTCCCCCCCAATGCGCTCGTCGTCTCGCTGGCTCACCGTCCTCGTCCTCGTGGCGGCGGGCGTCATCGTGGCGTTCTTCATCGCATCGCGACGCGGGCCGCAGCGCTGGCCGGATCCCGTTCGCGCGCAGACAGCGATGGGCGACTCGACCTGCCTCTCGTGTCATGGCGACAAGGCGAGCTTCGAAGGAACGGCGCACCATCTCACGACACGGCTCCCCACGAGCGCGACGATCGCCGGCAGCTTTCGCAGCGGGGAAAACGAGCTGCATACGCCGAACCCCGCCCTGCACTTCCGCATGCACGCGGAATCAGCTGGCTTCTTCCAGACGGCGATCATCGGGAAGGCGCCGGATACGACGACGCGCACGGAGCGTATCGCCTACGTCGCCGGCTCGGGACGCAAGGGACAGAGCTTCCTGTATTGGGCGGGCGATCAGCTCTACCAGCTCCCGGTGTCGTACTGGATGAGCATCGGCAAGTGGATCAACAGTCCGGGTCCGGCCTACGTCGACGGCAAGGCCAACTTCGACCGCGCGGTGGCGCCGCGGTGCCTGGAGTGTCACGCGACGTGGATGGAGTCGGTTCCCGACTTGCGGCTCGTCAATCGCTACCGTCCCGAAACGGCGATCCTGGGCATCACCTGCGAGCGGTGTCACGCCGCGGGACGGGAGCACGTGACGAACGAGCGCTCTTTGCTGCATGCCACGAAGCGGGTGGCTATCGTGAATCCGGCGCGACTAAGCCGCGCTCGCCAGATGGACGCATGCGGCCAATGCCACGGCGGACTCGGTGAGCCCAAGGTGCCGTCGTTCTCGTACGTCGCCGGGAAGCGCTTGGAGGACTACCTGTCGCTGGGCTCGAATGCCGACCACGCGACGGTGGACGTCCATGGAAACCAGGTGGCACTGCTGTCGCGCAGCAAGTGCTTCCGGAACTCGCAGATGACGTGCATCAGCTGCCACAACGTGCACAAGCCGCAGCGCGATGTGGTGGAGCTGTCCGGCAAGTGCCTCGACTGTCATCAGGAAAAGAGCTGCGGGCTGTTTCCGACGCGCGGTCATGCGTTGGTCGGCAAATGCGTGGACTGCCACATGCCGCTCCAGTCGTCGAACCTGATCGTGTCGGGGCTCGAGGGAAAGCAGGAGCGGGCGCTGATCCGGACGCACTGGATCAAGGTGTATCAGGACAGCCTCAATCGCGGACACGCAGGACAGTAGGCAGCGTCCACCGTCGCGCGCATCACGGACGCACGGCGACACCCACAAGCTGCGCCTGCTTCGTCGCACCGAAGTTGACGTTGTACTCGCCATCCAGCATCAATCGATCTCCGTCGAAGCGGAAGGTCATCAGCGAATAGAACGGCGTCTCCGGCGCGACCAGCTTCACCGTGAACACGCTGTCGCGCGTCCATGCGCCACTTGCCGCAACAGGAGTGTTCTGGGGCACACTCAGCAGGTGGTTGATCCCGTTGGTGAAGCCCGTCGCACTCTTCACCCACGAGCCGAGGCCCATCGGCGTCCGAGTCTCCCCGGTCGCCGTGCGAACGAGCAGCGCCGATGAGCCCGACGTGAGGTCGAGCGCCATGGCGCGAATGCCCCGATCGTTGGCGGGCAACTCATACCATCGGCGACTCACCTGCGACGCGAGCGCCGTGGTCGGACGTCCGGATGGCATGCGCACGCTCAGGCGAGCGAGCTTCGCCCCGAGTGCGCGTTGCGTGGCGACGTCGTCCACCAGCGCGCCCTTCGACATCGCCGGCAGGAGCTTCGTCCACACGAGGTTCATCACCGCCTGCATGTCGCGCACGCCGCTCGTGATCGCGACCACGGCGTCCTGCTCCGGCAGCACGAGCATGTACTGACCGAATGCGCCATCGCCGCGGTAGCCATGGCGCGACTGCCAGAATTGATACCCGTAGCCCTGGTCCCAATCGCTCGTCGGCGCCGAGCCGTTCGACGTCTGTCGCGCAGTGGCCTCAGCCACCCACGCCGCCGGAATAAGCTGCCTCCCCTTCCACTTGCCCTTCTGCAGGTAGAGCTGCCCCATGCGCGCGATGTCCTCCGTGCGCGCCATGAGTCCGAACGCGCCAACCGACACGCCCTGCGGACTCGCCAGCCAGCTCGGGTTCTCGATCCCGAGCGGCTCGAACAGGCGCGGACGCAGATAGTCCAGCACCGGCATGCCCGTCGCCTTCTGCGTGATGGCCGACAGCATGTACGTCGCAGGAGAGTTGTAGAGGAAGTGCGTGCCCGGCTTGAACGGAACAGGATGCGCAAGAAAGCTCTTCGTCAACCGTTCGGCGTTCGCACTCGGCGGGCCGGCCCACAGCGACGCTTCCGTCTGGTGTCCCGCCGACATGCGCAGCAGGTCGCGCACGCGCATCGCCTTCAGGTTCGCCGACGGCTCGGCCGGCGCGTCCTCGGGAAAGAACGTCAACACCGGATCATCGAGGCTCAGCTTGCCCTCGGCCACCGCGAGCCCGACGGCGGTGGACGTGAAGCTCTTGCTCAGCGAGTAGAAGATGTGCGGCGACTTCGCGTCGTACGGAGCCCACCAGCCTTCGGCGACCACCTGTCCGTGCCGCACGATCATGACGCTGTTCATCATGTCGATGCTGGTGTCGGCAGCCTGCACGAACGAGAGGATGGCTGCTGACGACATGCCCTGTTTCTCCGGTGTACTCCGCGGCAGGGGCGTTGCGCTCTGCGCGGGCACGCGTGCGGCAACGGCGGCGACGAGCGCGAGTGCGAGCAGGAGCGGTCGGGCATTCATGTTCGTCAGGCGTGGGCCACGCGCGACGCGCCGCAGGTCGAGCCACTTCGCCACCGGGCCCACCAGCGCGAGCGACATCAGCGCGGGCGCCGCATTGAATGCCGTGGGCAAGGGCCATCCCTGGTCGGAGGCAAAGCGAATCGCCGCCTCCATCACCGCGATCAGCACCGCGACGATGACCTGCCGCCGCTTGCCCTTCACCACCGTACGCGGATCGGTGATCATGAAGAACAGGAACAGCTGATACATCGGCCCCGTGATCGGCGCGATCTCCGGCATGAGCGCCTGACCCATCAATGCGGCGCGCGCGGTGTTCAGCACCAGGAAGCTCGCGAGGTATGTGAGCGTGATGTGAAGCACGCCCACGCGCGCGGCGATGATGAGGCCGAACGTCCAGATCACCAGGTTCGTCGTGAGGTCATTGCCGAACTGGTGGCTGAGTACCGAGACGCGCGATGGCGCGGCCAGCAGCAGCGCGCAGATCGCGAAGTTCGTCGGGTTCCAGAGATGGTTGTCCCGATAGCGCAGCACGTACTTGGACGATATCGCGAGAAAGGCACCGATGACGAATGGCCACAGCGCATTGCCCTGCGGCTTCGTGAGCAGTGTGAGGCTGATGCCGCTGATGTACGCGCTCAACAGGTTGATGACCCTGCCGCGATCGAACCAGGAGAGCGCCGCTTCGGTGGCGACGCACACCGCGAGCGAGAGTGCCAGTCGCTCGTAGCCGCCGAACATGTGGTAGCGCAGCTGCGCGGCGAGCAGCACGAGCGTGATGAGAAACGCGATGAGATACTTTGGGTCGAGCTTGTTCGACCACTCCCACCCGCGGACGAAGACGTTGCGGTCCGCTGCAGTCACGGTGGTGGCCTCGCTCATGGCGTCGACACCGACGGCTCGGTGACGGTGACGATCTGGTCGATCATCGGACGCGCCAGCACCTGCCGGATCCCCGACGGCCACTGGATGACCACGCGATCCACCCACTCGCGCGCGCCGAGCCCGAAGTGCAGCCGCCGATCGTTCTGGCTGGCGAAGCCCGATCCGCCATCCACCACGCGACGCTGGCGCAAGTCGCCGGACTGCAGCAGCACTTCTGCGCCGATCGCGCTGCGATTGCTCCGCGTGCCGACGAGCTTGAAGCCGATCCAGTGACTGGTGCTGTCCGGATAGTCGCGATACAGCGTGGCTGGCTGGTTCTGGTTCGCGACGATCACGTCCACCGCGCCGCGACTCGAGAGGTCCGCGAGCGCCACGGCGCGACCGTCCAGTTCGTCCGTCACGCCCACCTGCCGCGCGACGTCCA